>JBBSDS010000097.1:0-14256 GCA_038240495.1 Chthoniobacterales bacterium
GTATCGCTTCACGAATCCGCGGACGGATGGCTTTGGGCTCGCGATGTTTTCACGGGAAAAGCCTCTCGAAATTTCCTTTGAACTGGTGGGCGACCGACGTCCGACCGATCTGGCTGTCCTCGCGGTTTTTGCGGGTGAGGAGCGTCGGATCTGCGTGGCTGGAGTTCACCCGGATAAACCCGACAAGGAATGGAAAACGCTAAGTCGCCGCGCCTACCTTGACGACGTTTGCCGGTGGGCTGCCGCCAAGGTGGGCGCCGATCAACCGGTGCTGGTGATCGGCGACTTCAACACGACCCCTTGGTCAACATCCTTCCGGCGTTTTGAAAAGGAATCGCGGCTCCTCGACACCAGCCGCGGCACGATATTCGAAGCGAGCTGGAACGTCTGGCGACCGGATCGCTTGCTCATCGATCACGCATTCATCTCCCAGCACTGGCAGTTACTTCTACGCGAGATTGGCCCGGACGTGGGTTCGGATCACCGACCGTTAATGATTCAAGCCGCGCTGAGACCGTAAAGAATCCTGAGTTTGTTGGTTCTGGCCGGGCGGAGTTCCGTGGTGCGTACTTTCACGTGCCGTTCGGTTGCCGCGTGTATTCGGAGATGGCGCGGGAATTGTCGCGCTGGAAGGTATTCGGGAGCCGCGCGACTTCGGACCATTCCCGGCGTACCGCGTCAGGTCCACCGTCGGCGCGGTCGGTAGCGGTCGGCCTTTGTGGGCGCAACTCGGTAGCAGGATGGCCGCGACGGCGAGGGCGAACACTTGAGAATTCTTCATGCTGTGAAACGTAACGCAGTAGTCCGGCGGTCTCACCGTGGCCTAGTCAGGGTAGCGGTCCACCAGACCCAAGGCAGGCTGACGAGGGCGGCGGCGTTCCAGCCCAGGAGAAAAAAGCGCATCTGGTCGTCGGTGTATGGGCGTTCCCGCCAAAGAAAGACGGCGTCCAACACAAACCAAAACGCTCCGCAGACAAGCCCGGTAGCGAGGAGCAGGTCACCGGTGCAGATCCAAAGCAGCGCACTTTCGCTGGCCAGAAAAATGACCATCAGCGCTTTCGCCGGCCGCACGCCGATCATGCCGGCGGTGGTATGGCGTCCCGCGCGAAGGTCGGGTGCGCGATCCATGATCTGTCCAAAAAGATGTGAGTGCATGGCGAAGAGCGCACCGAAAACGAAAGTGAACCAGGGGAGTTGGGGGACGCCGTTTAGCCAACTGCTGAGGACATACACGAGCAGGTAGCCGAGCTGATTGAGCATGTCGAAACCGGCACGCCCTTTGAAGCCGATCCCCGGCCAATTGTAGGTGGCCGTGGCGAGAATGAGCGCGGAAAACCACGCGAGCGCCGGCCAGCCGAAGAGCCACATGAAGAGAAAGACGAACGGCACTTGCACGAGCGCGATACGCCACGGCAGCCGCGCGATTTGCTCGGGCGTCGGGCGTGCGCCGAAGAGGAACGTATCCTTCCGCGGGTTGAGCCGATCGGCCTCGGCATCGACGGCATCATTCCATCCGTAGATGAGCAATCCGAGAGGGAGGGTGACGTAGAGAATGCCAATCCAGAAACGCGCCGAGGTGAGGATGGCGTGCTGTCCCAGCGGCAGCATGTAGAACCAGATGGACGTGAGCCAAAAGCCGGGCCGCGAGACCTTGAGCAGAAAGCGCAATTCGGTATGAAGGCTAGTCATCGCCGGGCGGCCACTACTCACTGGGCGCGCAGAGCCAAATGTCCAACATCACTCGAAGCGAACGAGATTGCGTAAGGCCGCGATCTTCTTTGGGCCGATGCCGCGGATTCTGGCGAACGCCTCGAGGTTATTGATGGGACGCGCCTGGATGATGATCTTGGCGGTTTTTGGCCCGATACCCGGCAGGTCTTGGAGTTCGGCAGTCGTCGCGGAATTTAAATTGAGGCGAGTGTCGGTTGCTTTTGGGCCGGAAACTTTGGTGACGACTGCATTGACGGCTCTATCGACGACCTTTCCGAGTTTCGCTTTGACCGCGTCTCCAACCCGCTCCGCTCGTCCGCTCGAATGCGCCCACAACCCGCATCGCGCATTCGACGCCTTCTGCTCGCCAAGGTGAAGATCCTGCGCCGTCGTTTTACCGGCGCTGGCGTCGGGGTAGTTCGCGATTTCGCCGATCGCGCGTGCAAGTCCCGCTTCGATCAATGCGGCGTCGAGCCGGCGACCGTTCGACTCGACGATCGCGTAGTAGCGCTCTCCGCGGCTCGCGCCAGGCGCGATCTGGCGACGGGTGATGACGCGAAATGGACCGGCGAGGAACTGCTCCGCGAACTCCCTGGCCGTGCGACCCGCGGTCACGACTTCAGCATTATTAACATGGAAATAGGTCGCTTGTTCGGCGACGCGACCGCCGTAACCGCTCTCGATTTCGGGCGCATCGACAAAGTAGAGGCGAAGGATCGCGCTTTCGTTCCCGTGACGCACATGGAAGCTGTCGCCATCAAAGTATTTGTTGTCCTTATCCAAGTGGCAATCGTCCCAGATTTCCCAAGTGCTCGATTCCGCGGCGAGTGCGGAAGCCGCGAATAAAATGAGCAAGAGGGAAAATAGCCCGCGCATGATTTTCAAAAGTTTAGGTGCGACGCCGATGCGGTAAAGCAAGTGTTTAGCCCCTCGTTCCGCGCTTGTCCGCGGCGAACCGCTGGCGCAAGATTCGCCGCACGAAATGGCGCTGCGGTTCGGGCGCCTGTGTGACCAAACGCTGAACGTCCCATGGCCAATCCTTTCCGCATCTATGTGCTCCATCACCCGGCCAGCAAGCTCGCGCGGGAACTGACCGACTCCATTTACGAGTGGTTTCGCCTCGCGAATCTGGAGGGCATTCCGGTGTATGTGCGCTCCACACCTCCGCCCGGTCGGTTGGTGCCGCTCGCGCCGGATGCCGACTCGGGGGTGTTGGAATGCCTGATTCCGCTCGTCGATGCCTACATGGTGCGGGATGTGGCGTGGCACGACTATTTGGCGATGCTGGCGGAGAAGAGTCTCGGCCCGCCGACGCTGGAGGATCATCCGACCAAAGGCCTGCTCATGTTTCCGGTCGCGCTCGATGGCTCCGCCTACAATCTGCCGGCGAGCGTGAGTCAGCGAAATTTCATTCGCTATCCCTCGGTGCCGGAGGGCTTAGAACCGGCGGAGGCGGCGGCGAAACGCATCGAGGGTGTGGAGGAAATGCTCAAGCACTTGACCGAGGCGTTGAGCCGCGACCTGAACGCGCGGATCTTTCCGGAGCAAGCCGGACGGAAGCTGAGAATTTTCATCAGCTACGCGCGGGCGGATGGCGCCGAAGTGCCGAAGTCTTTGCGCGATTACATTCAAGGCCAGACGCAGTGCGCGGCTTTTTTTGACGAAAACGACATTGGCTTTGGGGAAAGTTTTTCGAGGGTGCTGGATGACAATGTGGGAGAGCAGGCGCGGGCGCTCATCGTGGTGACGGGCGACCATTACGCGGACCGTCCATGGTGCCGTTGGGAGATTGGGCGCTTCATGAAACCGAACCCGCGACCCTTGCTCGAGGCGCAGGAGAAGGGCCGGGAGATCCTTGTCTTTCATCCGGCGCTCGTGCTCGACACGATGACCGGTCAGAGGATGACGCGCGTCATTCCGGAATTGGGACAGGTGGCGACGCGACGCTGGTCGAAAGGTGGCGAACGCATGTGCTTCAGCATGCTGATGCGCGAAGCGCTGCTCGGTGCGCGCAATGTCCTCGCGGCGCGGCAGGCGGAGTTGGGCGGGACTCTGCCCGAGGGCTTGACCGTGAGTCGTATGCCCGGTCCGATGGTGCTGCAGCGGCTGCTCGACGAGCATCGGGCTCGAATGACGTCCAGCGGCCAGAAGTTCTCCGTCGGCTATCCGGGAAATGGCCTGCCGCTGATGGAACTGCGCCTGCTCGAGACGACTTTTGCCAATGTCGCATTCCGGGCTTTCCGCGATATCGACCGGCACCTGCCGAAGCAATTCGAGGAGGGATTAATCGCAGCACGCCGGCCATTCGCCGGCAAGGCCATCGCGATCTCCACGGGCAACGCAGACGAACTGACCGCGCTCGGTCTCCTGCCTCAGCATCTCGACGAGGCGCTAATTTATCTGCTGCGGCCACTGTTGCGCCTCGGCGCCGATCTGATCTACGGCGGTCGGTTGCACATGCCCTCGGACCCGTCGAAACCGGAAGCCCGGAACATGACGCTCACGCTCCTCAATCTGCTGGGCGATGAACGCAGCGAGGCGGAACTCAACCACACCGCGATTCCCTCCTCGCGCCTCTACAATCCATCCGCGTGGCCCGCCTGTCTCACCATCACCCCGGACCACGAAGCGAGCCGGATCAATACGTGCAGCATTCTGCGCCTGCTCCCGGAGGACGCCGGTCTGCCTCGCTGGACGGAGAAGCTTCCCGAGCCCGGGCAGGAATCGCCGCGCTTTCTCGCCTTTGGAGCGCTGGTGCTCAGCCACATGCGGCGGGTCATCGCGCGGGGATTCGACTGCCCGGTGCCGCGGGATCAGAAGCGCCACGTCGTGCCCGCCGCGTTTGTCTTTGCCTGCGGTAAAAAGGTGGACTTCTCCGGGCTCATGCCGGGGATCATGGAGGAGTTCGCGCGTGCGGTGGAATTTCGGCGGCCCGTCTTCCTTCTGGGCGGTTTCGGCGGAGCGGCGGGCGCGCTCGCCCGTGCTCTACTGGCGAAGAACACCACCAAGAATCAACGTCCAGCGGAGTTCACGGCGGCGTGCTACGCCAACGCTCGGAATCCTCAGTATGCAAAGATGTTGGAAGGCTGCGCGGAGGTTGAGGTAGGGGATTCGTGGAAACCGGAGCAGGCGTTCGACGAGCTCTGGGCAAGGCTGGTCGCAGGTCGGAGCAAAGGCGGTTTGAGCAAGCTGTTCGCGAACGGTTTGAACGACGCGGACAACCTCACCTTGCTCACCACCAATGACCCGATGGACGCGGTCCATCTTGTCTGGAAGGGACTGAGCGAACTCTTTCCGGATGTGCCTGCGGCGAAGGTCGCGTCGCCACGGACCGGACGGGCGCGCTGAAAGGTGAGATGTGGGAATCTGCGCTGCGTCTCTATCGCTCCGAGTAGATCGGCCTCGGAAGGTGTATCGAAAAGGCACGAGGCGTGCGCGAGACGTTGCAGCCGCAGGCTGCCCTTCCCATTCTGTCATCCTGAGCTTGTCGAAGGATCTCTAACTTTTTGTGGGCGGAGGTGGCGCGGAGCTTGAGCAGTCGGGCGGCTCCGCACCCCCGCTGCCCGCGAATAGATGGAGATCCTTCGGCAAGCTCAGGATGACGGTTTGGAAGGGTGGCCTTCGGCCACAGGGGCGCGGATTTTCGTCCGCCCTCTCAGGGTTTGCGGGCGATACCCGGATCTCTGCATCAATTCAATCCGGCGAATGCACCGCTCACTTCCGCATCGCCGGGGAGCAACTGAACCGCGGCGCGGAGATGCTCACGCGCTTCATCGCGTTCACCTTTTTCGGCGAGCAGGCGGCCGAGGTGAAATTGTGCGCGGCCGAAGTCGGGCATCGCCCCGACGACCGCCCGAAATTGTGCAATCGCTTCTTCCCGACGACCGAGTCGGGTGAGTGTCGAGGCGAGATTGTAGCGTGCGGTCGTGGACTCGGGTTCGTGCGCGACGGCTTCGGCAAAGGCTTTCGCCGCATCCGCATCGCGACCGAGGCGGGTGAGCGCGGCACCGAACTCATTCCACGTCTCATCCACGTCTGGCAGGAGACGCAGAGCCTGCTGGTAGTGCGAGGCAGCCGCCGCATAGTCGCCGCTGCGCGCGAAGGCGTTTCCGGCGAGCGCTTCGACTCGTGCATTTGGCCGGGTGACCTGGAGGGTGTGACAGAAGAGCGTGATGCTATCGGTCCAGCAGGTGATCTGTCGCGCGGTCAGCACAGCGAGGACGACGAGAACGGAAGACGCCGAGACCACCAGCGCGCGCCGCTTCAGCAGTGGCGCCAGCATCCACACGAGCGCGACGAAGATGCCGATTTGCGCGATGTAGGTGAAGCGGTCGGCGCGCGCCTGCGATCCCGCCTGCACGAGACCGATCATCGGCACGAGCGTGCCGAGGAACCAGCACCAGCCGACGAAAAGGTAGGGCCGTCGTTTCCGCTGCCGCCACGCGATGACGCTGAGCCCGCCGAGGAAAAGCACCGCGAGCGTCGCCGCGAGCGCCTCAACTTTCATCGGATGCGGATAGAAGACGCCAAGCCGTGCAGGCCACACGAGATCGCCGAGATAGATCGCGTACGAGGTGACGGCATTGCTCAAACGCACCGCGGGCGAAACCAATTCCAATGACACGGCCTGCCCACGGATATGCACCGCCCGCATCTGCATCCACGCCGCGAACGCGACCAGCGCGACGAGCGGGATTTTCTCCGCGATAAGGCGCAACCACGGCGTGCGCAGATGTCGGCGCAGCGGCCAGAAATCGAGCAGGAGCAGCACACACGGCAGCGTGACGGCGAGCGGCTTCGCGAGGAGCGCGAGGGCAAACGCGGCGACGACGGGAAGAAACCGACGGATTCCGGGGCGTTCGCAGTAGCGGGCATAAATGAGCAGCGTGAGCATCCAGAAGACCGCGCAGAGCACGTTCTTGCGCTCGGCGACCCACGCCACGGATTCGACGTTGATGGGATGCAGGCCGAAGAGCGCTGCGACGAACGCGCTTTCCCAAAGCCGGCCCGTCATGCGGCGCAACGCGAGAAAGAGCAGGACTGCTGCGGTCGCATGCAGCGCGAGGTTCACTGCGTGCATCGCACCCGGATTCAGACCGAAGAGCAAAACATCGGTCATGAACGAGAGCCACGTCAGCGGCACCCAAAGGCTTGCGTGCGGTGTAGTGAAGGCGGCCTTCACGCCCGTCCACGAAAGGCCAGCGCGCACGAGCGGATTTTCCAGCACATGGCTGCGGTCATCGAGGTCGATAAAATCGCACCGGACCACTGCGGCGAAGGCGCAAAGAATGGCGACGAGCAATCCGGCGACGATGAAGCCAGTCAGCCGCGAAGCTGCTGTCGGGCAGCTTGCGGCCGGCGGCTCGGGCGCGTCGGCGGTGGTCATGGTTACGCTCTTTAAGAGCGCGAATCGTGCCGACTGACCGGCGTTCGCAGCAGCCCCACGGCACTGCCGAGCACGCCCAGCAAACCCGCGAGCGCGATGTAGAGGGCGGGCGTGAGCACCCGCGGCCAGTATTCAAATTCGATCCGATACGTTCCCGCCGCGGGCAGCGCGACGCCTTTGAAGAGGTGGTTCACGCGTAGAATCGGCGCGAGCTGGCCATTGATGCGGGCGCGAAAATTCTCCTCGACGAACGATTCGTTCAGCACGGCTAGACCGGCGCGGGGGGCATCGATGGAGAAGGAAGTATTGTTGCTCGTCAGCCGGAAATCCCGCGCGGCTGCAATGGTGCGCGAGCTTTGATTACCCGGCAAAGCGGGCACCAGCGATTCGTTTTCGAGCACCGCAGCGAAAGGCCGTCCGTCGCCGCCGTGGACCCATGCGGCGAGCGTTCGCACATCCTGGTAGCGAACCACGCGGTCGGTGAAAAATGCGCGCGGCCATGCGGTTTCGCTCTCGAAGACCTCCAGGTCGGCGCTGGCGATCTTGCGCAGCCCCGGTGTCGGTTCATCCGGCATCGCGGGCGAGCCGAGGTAATAGCGGACGTTCATCGCATCGTAGAAAGCGCGGGTTTCAGGGAGCCTGGCTTTGGCAAGTGTGGGCCACCACATGGCCAGACTTTGCAGCCCCGCAGCCTCATACCACTCGGCCAGCGCTTTCATCGTCACGGCATCCGCGCCGGTGGGCGTTTCGAGGTGCTCGACGGCGTTGAAACCGGGACGCAAGATTTGTCCGAAGCCCATCACCCGAGCCGGCGGCGCCTGTCGTGCGCGGACGAAATCGACGGCAGGCGAGCGGGCTTGCAAGTTCACGCGCTGCCGCGGGTTCATCGTGTAGATGTCGAATTTTGTCTCCAGCCACATCCCGTGGCGGAAATGGAACGCGATGAAAATCACTGTCACGCCGATTGCACTCGACGCCCGCGAGCCGAGGCCCAGTGCGCAGCGACGCGCGAGCCACGGCAGCAAGATCGCGCCGGTCAGCAACACCGCGGAATAGCAGATGAAGAATGTGCTGAAGTTCGTCGGACGCGCGAACTGCAAGCCGAAATCATCCGAGCGCGGGGTCGCGCGCACCGTGCCGAAATAAAGCGCGGAAACCGCCGCGAGAAGGACCGTCGTCGTGATCCATCGAGCGCGCCAATCATCGGTAACGCGAAAATTTTCCACGCAACTCCGCAGGCCGAATCCGGCAATGACGAAGAGCTGCACGATGAGCACGCAGATGAAGGTGTCGTCCAGGTGCGAGATGCTTTTGATCAAGGGCCAGTGGTCGATCCATGCCGGCGGCAGCACGCCGAAAACCAGCGCCAGCGCCGGCACTGCGGCGAACGCCACTGCCCGCGCGATGGGGTTTGCGAAAACGCGCCGGGCATCGGCGAGCGCCCAAAGCACGCCGACGAGCGCGAGGAAGTTGAGTGAGGGATCGACGTGCCATTCGTTGGGTTGGAGCTGGCGGGGAAAGAGGTCGTCGAAGAGCCCGATGAGCAGGCCGGGCGCGAGCTGGTAGGTCAGCGGTTTGTCGTAAAGCGTGAAGCCCTTTTTCAAGGCATCAAGCAGCACCATCCAAAGCGGCGCGCTGACCGCCAGAAAGGCTGCGCAACCGGCCGCCATGATGGCCAGCCGGGGACCGCGCGCGGGCTTGGCCACAAGCAGCAGCGCGAGCGCTCCGGTGCCGTTCATGCCGACGAGCAGCATGGCGGCTTCTTTCGCGGTGCCGCTGTTTAGTTCGAGCCAGTTGATCGCGAGCAAGGCAAACGCCCAACGCGCGGCGCGGCGCGGCGCAGACTCCTCCGCGGCGCGCAGCCAGACGTAAAGAATCCACGGCGCATAGCACAGACTGAAGAACGCCGGGTGATTGAAACGGTAGGAAAAGAACCCAATGAACGCGGACGAAAACGCGAGCAGCGCGGCGACGGGCAAACTTCGGGTGGTCGTCCACACGAGGAGGCCGATGCCGAAAGCGAAGAGCGTTTTCGCGATCACGTAGCGCAAATCCCACGCCCACGCCGCGCCGTCTGCACAGACGGCGATCCAGTGGAGCGGGTCGCCGGGCATCGACTGACCCTGGCCAAGGAGCGTGAGGCCGCACATGTCGTAACGATTCCAGAGCGGCAACTCGCCGTTTTGAAAAACCGCCTCGTGCGTGACCATCGAGTACGGGAGATGCGCCCAGGTCACCGCGTTGATGTCGCTGCCGCTCCATTGCTCGACGGTCTCGGAGCGGGCGCCGGGCAGCGAGGGATGCACATCGTAAAGCGCGAACACGCCGTTGTTCGGTGTGACAAAACTCTTCCCAAAGAAAACCACGGGATGACAGCTCGTGGCGACGGCGAGCGCGGCGACACCGAGCAGCGTGGTGCCCGGATAAGCTTGGAATCGAGATGCTGCCTTGATCCAGGCCGCATGCGCCCAATTCGTCAAAGACTCGCCGCGGCGTGCGAGCAGTGCGCCGATGAGCGCAAAGACGATCGCGCCCACGACGAAATCGAGAGCGCTCTCACTCCACGTTTTTTCCCATGGCGCAGCGAGCCGCAGCGGGCGGTCGAGGGCAAATGGGACCGCATTGATCGACGGTATGTAGCGCGCGGCAGGCAACTCGCCGACGACCGCGCCATCGGCGTCGAGAATGCGTGCGCCGGTCAGCATCTGCGCGGTGGAAGCGTCGGGAGGGGAAATGCGAAATGATTTGAAAATGCCGGGTGGCAGCGCGACGCGATACGTTTTCGGCTGCGCGCTTTCGGTGATCGAAAAGACCCGAGTGTCGCGGAAATTCCAGCCCTCGCCGGTATTGAAGCGCAGCCACGTCTGGCCGCTGACCGGCGAGATGAGATTCAGCTCCATGACGAAGCCGCTGTCTGGCGACGACAATGGCTGCCAGCGCAACCAGAGCATCAGCACGGCCGCGAGCAGGCAGGGAAAACCGAGCGTGCGGACGAAACGATTCATGGGGCGGCAGGGAAACGCATGCGCTCTCTCGATTGTTTCGGAGCGTGTCGATCCACTTTTCTTTTCCAAGCATTTTCTCCCGCAACGCCGCCACCGGATTCGGGCTTGATCTCGGCGGGGCGCGAGTGCTGCTTGGCTGGCACGCGATGAATCCACCCGCCAAGGTCCACGTTGCTCCCACGACTCTTGTGCTGGCGCTTGTGCTGGTGGTCTGCCTGCTCAAGCTCGCGTGGTCGGCATCGAGTCTGGGGACGAGCGACGCGGTGCGCTTTTATAAGTTCGGCCAGCAACTCGCCGCGCATCCGCTGCGCGAAGTTTACGCGGATGATCCGCGCTACAATCACACCCCGGCGGTCAGTGCCTATCTGGCATTGATCGCTCGCGCCACGGGCGAAGACGTGGCGGCGTTTGTCTTCTGGCTTCGCCTGCCGGGCATCCTCGCCGATGTGGCGGTGATGATCGAACTCCTGCTGCTCCGCCGTGTGCTCGGACTGGGCACCGGCTGGCTGGTGCTCGCGGCTTTGAGTCCGGTGAATTTCATCATCAGCGGCTTTCATGGAAACTTTGACAGCGTCCTGGCCGCGGGGATTTTTCTCGCCTTCACCGCGGCGCTCCGCGGGCGGCCGATACTTTCCGGTTGCTGGCTGGGTCTGGCCTGTCAGGTAAAGGTCGTGCCGCTGCTTTTTGCTCCGGCGCTGGCGTTCTTTTGGTTGCAGCGCGGCGGGTTCGCCGGATTCTCCGTGGCCTTCGGCAGCGGGTTGCTCGCGCTGCTCGGGCCGGGATTGCTTTTTGGCGGGCCGAAATTTCTCACCAATGTTCTCGCCTACGGCAGCCTGTGGGGAACCTGGGGCGTGCCGCAGGTCTTGCGCGTGAGCGGTTGGGCGCCGGCGCGCGAAGTGATCGCTTTCCACTTCAATGCGGCGCAGCAAGCCGTCGCCACCACGCTAAAGGCGCTGATCGTCGTCGCTGCATTGGTGCTGGCCTGGCTGCGCCATAGGGCCGATGCGCGCGGTCTGCTCGAGACAGGCGCGCTGACATGGTTGGTCTTCTTCACCCTCACGCCGGGCTTTGGTCACCAATATTTTGTCTGGTGGTTGCCGCTGATCCTCGCCGTGGCTCCTCGCTGGGCGGCGGTCCTTCTCGCGGGGAGCAGCGCGGCTCTGGTTTCTGCCTTCGCCGCGTGGAGCACCGAGTCCTTTCCCTGGCGCACGGTCGTGCCGGAGCGCGGGGAAAACGGGACGATGCTCGCGCTTTCCATTGTCGCCTGGGCACTGTTTGGGGTTGCGGCGGTGGTGCTGCTCCGGCGCAGCGGGCGTGGACCATTCCTGGACGTTCCGTCAGCGCTTTAAGACCAGCGCGTGCAGCGGCGAGACCGGTGGTTCCATCCGAATCCCGCTATCCATCCGGAACAAGCTTGCCTGCGTGACAAATGTCGCCTCGTAAATGACCCGCGTGTGACCCGGAGCGATGCGGCTGCCGAAATGGTAACAGCGGCTCGAATCGATGTAAAAGCTGGTCAGACGCGGGCCAACGACGGCTTTAGCTTCGTGGGCGACGCCAAAGGAGGCCATGCGTTGATCGTCGATGCGACCGGGGAAAAAGTCGTCTTTCTCTTTGACTCGGTCGGAGAAAGGCCCCGGCAGATAGGTGAACGGTCCCACCTCGGGGATGTTCACGTCGCTGAGGTACACCCAGAGTTTCATCGTTTTGGAATCTTCGTGATCCTGATGCCAATACTGCGACTCCTCCCAATGATCCTTGCCATTGTGCGTGGACTCGATGATCTGCACACCGGAAAGATACGGGATCTCGCCGAGATATGCGCTGGCGATGGCAAGGACATTTGGCTGGAGAGCGAAACGCACCAGGACATTGCTCAAGGACATGTCGTTGTCGTTGGTCAGGCGATTAAAGAACGAGCGGACCTGGACACGGCTGCGCTCCAGCGTTCCCGGAGCGGTTCTCTCGGCGGCAAATTCGCTCAGTTCCTGGAGCAGAGCCTGATCCAACTCCTCGTTCGCTGAGGAGAACCCAAACTCACGGAGACCTTGCAAGTGCGCTACGACTTCTGGCGGAAGCTCTTTCGTCAAAGCCGCCGCTTCCTTCCGTCGGCGCAAATTCGAAGCAGGTCTGACAAGATAGTCCTGCCACTTGTAGATGTAACGAAACGGACTGCCGGAAGCCGTGATGCGGCGGACGCGGCGCTTCATGCGACGCCATTCCTGAGCGAAGTTGGGCATAGTTTTAAGTGGGTGGTTGGTCGAGCTTCTCGCCGCGTTTGCGGACGCATCGGCCCGGACGATGCGGATCTTATTCTCCTGAATTTGGCGTGACAACCGATTTGGTTAAGGAAAGGGCCGTAGGGGCGGAAATGACCGCTCTGGATGACCGCCGTTCGGTAGTTTTTATTCTCCCGCCTTTTAATTTTTGATCTGCCAGTTCACGTTATTGCCAGACGGGCGGACCGAGAGTTAGGGCGTGAACTTTCGTCCGCCGTATTCGACCCGCAGGGTGGCAACCGTATTCGCCTCGAAGCTAATGACGAGCATTCCTCTCGTGCCGGTTGCCGGGTTGATGGCTTTGTCCGCGTAGCCGATTTCGGTTCCTTCGTTGAAGGTTTGGTTGGGCCTGCCAAGCAGCGTCAAAACATCGGTCAGCGATTTCTTTTTCAGGACGGGCGCAAGTTCCTGCAGCGTCATGTAGCCCTCGTTGAAGTTCTTCAGGAGATCGCGCTCGCGGCGCTTGGGATCGGGCGTAGCGGCTGGCGGTGCTACTTTGACTTCGCGCGGAACTGCGGTCATCTCGCCGAGGGCGCTCGCGACGCAGCCGACCAGCGGACTTTTTGGAAAGTCCTTGATGAATTTCTGATAGCGGGTCACCGCGACTGTCGTTTGGCCCTGACGCTGGAGGGCGCGAATTTCGGCAAAGACGAAGGCTTCATTCTTCTTCAGGGCGTCCAATTCCTCCTGCGCGGTGTGAAGGGCCGCGTCTCGCTCGGCGAAGGCCTGTTCCTTTTCAACGAGCCGAGTCTGGGTGGTCTCCAGCGTTGTCCTGGTCAGGAGCAATTCATCATCTTTTGCGGAGAGGCTCTTGTGCATGTGGTTGAGCCGGCGCTTGGATTCGTCCAGATCGGTTTTCAGCGACTCGACCTGCCGGGCGTGATCGAGATCCTCTTCATGGCAACCGCTCAGCAGTGAGCCCGCGATGAGCAGCGAAACGAGAGTCGCGCGCCGGAAGCGACGGCACACGGGGGAGGGAGCAAGCGCAGCCATTCCGCTTCGATAGAGAGAAGGCGGAACCATCGCAAGGTTTGACGCGCGACGGGCCTGCGCGCGGATCAATTGCTGAGGAATGCGAAGCCCTGGCAACATGCCTGCTAGACGGGAGTTCCACCGCGCACGGTAAAAACGCTTGGCGAGAATCGAGTCTTGGAGGCGCTACGCTCCGACGTAGATCGCTTCGTCCGGCCAGTCTTTCTTGATGTAGCCGGCGCTCATATTCACCGGGACCACGTAGTTGCGCATCACGCGCACCGGCGCGAGAACGCGGATCGTATTGACCTCCTCGATGGAGTTCTCGCCGTGGTTGCGGAGCAGGCTGGGGATGAGCTTTTCCTGGACGGTCTGGACGATGTCCGTCTCGTCGGCCCCATCGATGAAAAGGAGCATCGCGAGCTTGCCGTCGATTTCTGCGATGTGACTCTCGAAGATGATCTCCGTGAAACTGGAGCGAACGAATGGCTCGCGCTGGATGTCCTCGAGCAACTGCTTGTAGGTGATGCCGATGCGGAACTTGATGATGTAAAGGTGCCGCGCATTGAACTGCCCGGTGCCGCGCGCCGAAAGGTCCGCATGCGTGAAATACGACAGCACGCCGGACTGTTCGAGCCGTTGCCGTTTCCGGCCAACGGTCCGCACATTGACCCCAGTGGCCTCGCCAATGCCATTGTCTGATTCCCGTGGATCGCGGACCAAATGGCGGACGATCAGCCGTTCCTGTTCATCGAGTTCTTTCATGCCGGACGTCTTTTGGTCGTAGTTTGGGGAAAGGGCGAAAGTGAGACAGACTCCGCCGCCGCTGGCGACATATTTTTGCTTTTGAGCCCGACAATATGTCGCAAATTGGACTCGGCGCGTCGAAACCTCGAGCGGGCCA
>JBBSDS010000098.1:0-14234 GCA_038240495.1 Chthoniobacterales bacterium
ATCCGCGAGCGCGTGCTCGGCGCGGAGCATCCCGATACCTTGGGGAGCCGCATGGGGGTGGCCAACGCGCTGGATGACCAAGGCAAGAATGCCGAGGCGGAGCAGGAGCATCGCGCGGTGCTCGCCATCTACGAGCGCGTGCTCGGCGCGGAGCATCCCGATACCTTGGCGAGCCGGAACAATCTGGCCGAAGCACCGCGAGCCCAAGGCAAGTATGCCGAGACGGAGCAGGAGCATCGCGCGGTGCTCGCCATCCGCGAGCGCGTGCTCGGCGCGGAGCATCCCGCTACCTTGAAGAGCCGGAACAATCTGGCCAACGCGCTGCGAGCCCAAGGCAAGTATGCCGAGGCGGAGCAGGAGCATCTCGCGGTGCTCGCCATCCGCCAGCGCGTGCTCGGCGCGGAGCATCCCGATACCTTGAAGGTCCGGGGCAACCTGGCCCTCGCGCTGGAAAACCAACGCAAGTATGCCGAGGCGGAGAAGGAGCATCGCGCGGTGCTGGCCATCGAAGAGCGCGTGCTGGGCGCGGAGCATCTCCAGACGTTGTCGAGCCGCAACAATCTGGCCGCCGTGCTGCGAGTCCAAGGCAAGTATGCCGTGGCAGAGAAGGAGCATCGCGCGGTGCTGACAATGATGGAGCGCGTGCTGGGTGCGGAGCATCCTGAGACCTTGGGGAGCCGCATGAATCTGGCTAACGCACTGAATGACCAAGGCAAACATGCCGAGGCGGAGGGTGAACACCGTGCGGTGCTGGCCATCAAGGAGCGCGTGCTGGGCGCGGAGCATCCCGATGTCTTCGAGAGTTGTAACAATCTGGCCGTGTGTCTCGCAGATCAGGAGAAGCTCAAGGAAGCGCTGGAGTTCATGCAGCGGGCGGAGACGGGCTGGACGAAGGTGCTCGGGCCGGAGCACCCGCGTTCCAAGCGCGCCAAGGAAGGCCGCGAGAGCATCGAGGCGGAGATGCGCCAGCGGTGAGCGGCGCGGGCCTCCGGGTTCGGATGCGCGGAAGGTGGCGCTTGTGCGGCTCATCTGGGAGCAACACGGTGCCGCAGAGTTGGCTGGCGGAGCGGTTGGGCATGGGCAGCGCGGCAAATGTGAGTCAGCAGTTGCGTCGCCAGGCCTTGGCAGCGGGAAAGAAGCTGCCGCAGGCGCTGCGAGATCGCCTTTCGCTGTCAAGAAATTCTGACTGACCCCTTTCGCCTTTCGACATGATGCCCACCGATCAGCCGCTGGAGTCATTTGTGCCCGCCTATCTCGCGGAGCAGCACCGACTTTCCTAATAACAGCAGTCCACGTTTATCGCTCGTTTGCCCTTTGCCATAAACCCATAAATCCGGCACTTTTCCGCGACATGAAGACAACGCTCGAGATTCCCGATGAGTTGTACCGACAGGCCAAGATGCAGGCCGCTCACGAAAACCGGAAGATGAAAGACCTCGTCACCGAGGGCCTGCGGCTGGTCCTCGGGCTGACCAGAAAAACTCGCTCCCAATCCTTGCGCCGGATGACGAAAGCGCCGGTGACGATCCGCACGGGCAACGTGATTCCAGCGCTGGCGAATGACGCGATGGCCGCGCTGCTCGAACGCTCGGGCGAGCGGTTGCCGTGAAATTCCTCGCTGAAACTCGCCTCATTCGACCGCGGCCTTTTCAAATTCCCCCCGCTCGATTTTCCGCTGTTGGGGGCGGAGAGTTGAACCGCTAAGCGCCTCGCCCGCACCATGTTTCTCACGCCGCTGTTCCTCATTGCCGCCGGGCTCGGAGCGTCGGTGCCGCTCCTGCTGCACCTCATGCAGAACAAGCGGAAGGTGCAGATGCCCTTCCCCACGCTGCGTTTTCTCAAGCTGGCCGAGAAGCATTCCTCTCGGAAAATTAAGCTGGAGAATTTTCTACTCTGGCTGCTGCGCACGCTGATCATGGCGCTGCTCGGAATGGCCTTCGCGATGCCGATGATCCGCCGCAGCGGACTCGGCTGGCTGGGCGAAGCGCCGCGCGATGTGGCCATCGTGCTCGATGCTTCCTACAGCATGGGTTATCACACGGAACGCGGCACGGTGTGGGACAAAGGTATCTAGGCGGCGAGCGCGATCATCGAGGGGCTGGGAGACAAGGACCGCTTTTGCATTTACCTCGCGCGCGAGCAACCGGAGGCGCTCGTGGCGGAGCCGGTCGCGAACAAACCCGAGGGGCTCAGCCGGCTGCGCGCGTTGCAGCCGGGGCAGAGCAGTTCGCGGCTCGCGCCCGCGCTCGTGGCGGGGATGAAAGCGCTGCTCAAGGCCGATGCGAAACGAGAGCGAGAGATTCACATCGTCACGGATAATCAAGCGCTGCCGTGGCGGAGTCTCGCGGAGGAGAAGGTGGAGATCGACGCGAAGACGGCGGTGTTCGTCTCGCTGCTCGGCGTACCCGCGCCGGACAATGCGGGCGTGACTTCGGTGGAACTTCAACCGCCAGTCGCGCGCAAAGGCGCCGACGTGAAGATCACCGCGAAGCTCCTGCGCACCGGCCCGCCGAGCGATACGACAGCCACGCTTTTCATTGACGACAAGGAAGCCGGCCGCCGCTCGATCAATGCCGGCGATCCCGAGGCTGCGTCGCCGACTTTTACGCTGCCGCCGCTCGAAGCTGGAATGCACACCGCGCGCATCCAGACTCCTGACGACAACCTGCCGATCGACGATTCGTTTTTCTTTCTCATCCGCGTGCAGGATTACATGCCTTCGCTGATCGTCGGCGGCGAAAGTGAGACGCTATTTTTGCGCACGGCGCTCCGGACCGGATTCGGGCGCGCGTCGGCAGTGGTGACGATGAAGCCCGAGCAGCTCACGGAGAAACCGCTCTCCGCGTATGCCTGCATTTTCCTCTGCAACGCGCTGCCGCTGCCGGGGCAGGCGATCACGGTGATCGAGGATTACGTGAAGACCGGCGGCGTGCTCGTGTTCTTTCCGGGCATCGGCGCGAAGCCGGATGCTTACGCCGCGTGGAACTGCCTGCCCGCCGTGCCGACCGCGATCGAGGATCTCCCGCTCGCGCAGCGCAATCGCACGCTCACGTGGGATCAGCCTCAGCACTTGCTCGTGCGCACTTTGCGCGAAGGCGTCGCGATTCCCGCACTCGCCATTCGGCGCCGGCTGGCGTGGGGAAAATTGCACGAGGCCACCGAACGAATCGTATCGATGGGCGCGAACCAACCGTTCCTGCTCGACCGGCCATTCGGCGACGGGCGCGTCCTCATGTTCGCCGTCTCGGCGGACCGGACGTGGAGTGATTTTCCGCTCTCGCCATTCTTCCTCCCGCTGCTGCTGCAATGCGCGGACTACGGCGCGGGTGTCGGCGCGCGATCGCCATTTGTGTGGGCCACCGATTCGCTTTCGCTGAGCGAGCGTTTTCCGGAATTGAAAGGCTCGCCGACCTTGATGGCGCCGGACGCGAAGCCAGTACCGATCCGCAGCGCGGTGGTGCAGGGCAAGACCGTGCTGAACGCCGAAAATCTGACGATGCCCGGCATCTACACACTCGCGACTACGGAACAACCAGAGGCCAAACCCGCGCTCGCCGTCAATCTCCCGCGAGACGAATCGGACCTCGCGCCAATCGACGACAAGGAAATCCCGAAACGCCTCGGCGTGGATCACGCGAACGTGGCCACGGACTTGCCGACGCTGCGGCGCTTGATCGAAGAACATCGCGTCGGACGGACCTACGGCGAACACCTGCTCTGGCTCGCCCTCATTCTCATCGCGATCGAATTTATCTACGCCAACAGGCTCGTGCGTGCCGGTAAAGGCGCCGCAGAAAAAGTCACGGTGGACGCTGCCGGCCACGTCGAAACCCACGCTCACGTAGCAGTCGAAGTATGACGGTTTACGAGCACACGTTTCCCGTCTCGGCGATCATCATCACGCTGGCCGTGGCGGTGGTGCTCGGCGCGTTCACCGTGTGGCGTTATCTGCCGCGCCGACTGCCGAACCTCGCCCTCTTTTTTCTCTACGTGCTCATCCTGCTCGGCATGGGCTGGTGCCTGTTGTTGCCGGGTTTGAAAAACGCCGTGACGCAGTTGCGCAAGCCGCGATTCCTCGTCGCGCTCGACACTTCGCAGAGCATGACGCTCACGCCGACGAAGGACGTGCCGAGCCGCTGGGACACCGCGCAAGCCGCGCTCATACAGCCGTGGCTGCAATCGCTGAGTGGCGAATGTGAGATCGAGATTTTTCCCTTCGCCTCGGAGGTGGGAGAAAATCTGCCGCAGTCGAAACTCGCGGCGCTCAAACCGAACGGCACGGCCACGCGACTGCGCGATACTTTGAAAAAAATCGCCGACCGCTCGGCTGGCCTGAATGTCGCGGGAATGCTCCTGCTCAGCGACGGCGCGGACACGCGCGAGGCGCTCGACGACTGGACCGGCGCCGAGCGGCCCTTCCCGATTTACACGCTGCGCCCCGAGCCGCCGGGCGGCTGGCAGCAGGAGCCGGATTTGCGCGTCGATGCGGTGACGACTTCGCGGCGCGTGACGGTTGGCTGGAAGTCGGAGTTCAAGGTGAAGGTGTCCGGGCAGGGTACGCGCGGCGCGGCGGTCACGGCGCAGATTTTTGAAAACGGCGAATTGCGCACCGAGATGCCGGTGCAGATTCCCGACGAAGGTGGCGAGCGCGAGCTGGCGTTTGAGTTCGAACATCCAAAGGTCGGCATCTTCACCTACCGCGTCGCGATCCCGCCGCTCGCGGGCGAGAAGAACAAAGAGGACAACGAATACGCGCTCGCCGTGGAGGTCGTCGATGCGCGCAACCGGCTGCTCTACATCGAGGGCATCCCGCGCTGGGAATATAAATTTCTCCGCCGCACGCTGCTCGAGGAGCAGCAGATTTCGCCGGTCATTTTTTTCACCGGAGCGGACGGCGCGCCACATGGCGGTACACCCGTCGGTAATGTCACCGCCGACATGACTCCGCAGCAGTTGGCCAATTTTAAGATCATCATGCTCGGCAACATCGACGCCAAGGAACTCGGCGACGCGCGGGCACGAACCCTCACGAAGTTCGTCGAGGACGGCGGCAGCCTCATTTTGCTCGGCGGCACCAAAGCCTGGACCGCCGGCGGGCTCGTGCAGACCGACCTCGGCAAGACGCTGCCCGTCCATGCCACCGAGGTAAAAACGATCGAAGGCGACAAACCAATGCCAGTAAAACTCGGCGACGCGGCGCGCGGGCATCCGGCTTTCGCGGGCGACGCCGCGCTGTGGCAAAACATCCCGCCGGTGCTCTCGGTTTTCACTGGCTTCACTCTCTCGGCCGGCGCGGAAACGCTGGTCACGGCCGACACCGAGCAGGGGCCGCAGCCGATCGTCGTGACGCAGCGCTTCGGTCAGGGGAAAGTGACGGCCATCCTCACCGATTCGCTCTGGCGCTGGCAGCTCGGGCCGGAGGCGGGCAAAGCGAAGCCATACGAGCGCTTTTGGAAACAGCTCATCTCATGGCTGCTTCCGCGCGAAGAATCGCTCGAAAAACTGCGCCTCGAAATCTCCGCCGACCGCGACCAGCTTTTCCTCGGCGAAGCGGTGGAACTGCACGCGCGACTGGGCAGCGAAAACGCACCGACAGCCGACTCGATCGAGGCGCGCATCACGCTTCCCGACAAGCGCGAGATTCCCTACCGCATGACTCCGCAACTCGTCACCCTCCCGTCCGGCAAGAGCTTTCCCGGCCACGGTTACTCGTTCGCGGCGGAGGAGCCGGGACTCTACAAAGTGGTCGCGGCGGCGAAGGTGAAAGGTGAGACGGTGACGAGCGAGCCGTTTAGTTTTTTCGTAAAACCTTACTCACCCGAGACCGTGCCGCGGCCCGCGCGCGTCGAGATTTTGCAAGCCATCTCGCAAGCCAGCGGCGGCCAGTTTTTTGAAAACCTCGACGCCCTGAATTCGGGTCTCTCCACGCTCAAGCTCCACGCCACCGAAGAGAAGAGCGCCGAATACCGCACCCTCTGGCGCGAATGGCCGGCTGTGGTCGGCCTGATGCTCATGCTCACCACGTCCTGGAGCATGCGGAAGTTTCGGAATATGCCGTGATTTCGTCCGCCATTTCAGTTAGTAACTCGTCGTTAGGTCCTATGCGCCTTTTCTTCCCCAGCCTGCTCCTGATCGCCACCGCTCTCGCGGTCGATGCCCAGTCGCTCCTTGAAAACGGAAACTTCGATAACCCGACCGACCCGCTCAAAGGCTGGGTGACCGACTACGAGTGGACGGGCAATAGTCACTACGTCGGGAATAAGAAGCTCGTTTCCATCGTCACCGAAGGTGCGCGGAAGAACGTGGTGAAATTCGGCGATAACGGGGATGCCGGGGTGAAGATCGAGTGCCGCGCTTTTCCCCTCGAACCCGGCTTCAAATACGTCTGCAACCTCGACATCAAATGCGCGGCGTATCGTATTTACTTCGCCGGCTATCAATGGGCTCCCGGCGTGCATCCGCACGAGAATCCGGAGCTGGGCAAGCTGCGGATGATTTACCAAAGCAAGGCAGCTACCGGCACGACCGACGCGTGGAAGCAGGAAAAGCTGGAACTGCCGGGCGTGACGCTTTCGCCGCAGGCCATCGAACATCTTAAGAAAGTCCGCTACTTGACGGTCTATATCTGGATGGCCAAGCCCGGATTTGTCGATAATGTCACCGTGACGAAAGTCGCCGATCCGGCGATGAAATTCTAACTGGAAGCCCAGAACCCATGCCTCCTCAATACCTCGCCAAGCTCGAACAAATCGGGAAGTGCCTCATCCGTTGGCAGGCGGAGTTGAAACTCACGCTCGGGCTGGCGGTGATTGCTGGCTGGGTTTGGGCGCTCGGGCTCGTCGATCTTTGGCTGCGGCTGGAACGCACGGATCGTCTCGTAACGTGGAGCATCCTGCTGGCGCTGGTCGCCGGCACGCTCTGGCTGGTGCGCGACGCGCTGCGGTTGCGGTTCACCCCGGAGGCGGTCGCAGCCACGGTCGAGAAGACTTTTCCGCAGCTCGACAATCATCTCATCAACTATCTCCAGCTCGCGAAGAATCCCGAGGGCGATCCTTTCAAGGCCGCGTATCTGCGCGCTGGAGTGCCCGAGTGGCAGAACCTCGACTTCCGCAAGATGCGCGATGAAAAGGCGCATCGCCGCGGCCGGATCATGCTCTCCATCGCCGCGGGACTGCTCCTGCTGCCGACGCTCTTTTTTGGCCAGGCCTGGGCGGTGGCGGTGTGGCGCACGGTGAATCCTTTCTCCACCGTCGAACCGCCAAGCCTCACGAAAATCCTCAGCGTGCAGCCGGGAAAATCCGCGGTGCTGCAAGGCGAGCCGCTGGTGCTGAGTTGCACGGTGAAGGGTTTTGAGGGGCATGAAGTGCGCGTGGAAGTCGAGCCCGTCGATGCAAAGAAAAGCACTTACTCGATCGGCCGCGTGCATGGCGGTGATGCGCAGGAATTCAGCTACCGGCTGGCGAAAGTGACGACCGGCTTGCGCTACCGCTTCCGCGCGGGCGATGCGCTGGACTCCGCGTGGTTCACGATCGGCACGCGCCCACCGCCCGCTTTCACGGCCATCTCGCTGGTCGTGACGCCGCCGGCTTACACCAAACTCCCTCCGCGCACTGTGAACGCCCGCGATGGCCGGATGGTCTTGCCTGCGGGCTCGGAGGTTCGCATCACTGCGACCACGAACACGCCCTTCGAATCGATCCGCTTGCGCGGTGCGGCACGCGAAACCATCCAACTCACCGCGGCTGGAAAGCCCAACGTCTGGCAGGCCAAAGCCACGCTTTCTTCCGGCACGTCGCTCACACTCAAGGGCGAGGACGCATTTGGCAGCAGCGTCGAGGAAGAGGTGCCATTCGCGCTCGATCCAGACAAGGCGCCGGGCATCGAAATCGTCTCGCCGAACGGACGCGCCATCCTGCCGCCAGGCGAGCGTCCGCAGATCGACTTTCATATCGCGGATGACTTCGGCCTCGCCGAAGTCGTCATCGAACAAGTGGCCCCCAACGCCACCCGCGAAGATAAAGGCACCGTCATAAAAAGCTGGACGGTCGGCGGCGCACGGGACTTCCGCCAGGTGTGGAAAAGCGCGACCTCACCCGCGCGCGGGGCCGACATCG
The DNA here is from genome assembly GCA_038240495.1 of Chthoniobacterales bacterium. Lineage (GTDB taxonomy): Bacteria > Verrucomicrobiota > Verrucomicrobiia > Chthoniobacterales > Chthoniobacteraceae > Chthoniobacter. The sequence goes on from JBBSDS010000098.1 coordinate 8,115, forward strand.
CGTATCGCATCGTGGCTCGCGACACCCGGCCGCAAACGCCCAACGAGTCCTTCTCGGGCACCGTGGTTTTCAACACACCGATGCCCGCGGAGCTCGCCAAACAACGCGCCGAACTGGAACAGGCCGCGCTGGCGAACTTGCAAAAAGTCATCGATTTACAGAAGCGAAACCTGACCGACACCGGCCACTTTCAAGCCGCGTTGCAGGCCACGACCGCGGCGCAGTGGAATGGTGCGGCCGAGCAGCAGAAGGAAATCCGCGGCCTCATGCGCGAACTGCTCGCGAACCCGATCAAGCCACTCGGCAACCTCACCTCGGCGGGGCAAAAACTTTACGTGAACGAGATGGTGCTTGCCGTTGATTCGCTGCAATCGATTCCCGCCGCGGAGGACGCCCGCAAGGGAGCGTTGGCCACGGAGTCAATCTCGCTGCAAAGCAAAATCCTCAAGCAACTCACCTTCGCGCTGGCAGCAGCGGGAGATGCGAAAGTCGATCGCCGCGTGGCCGGTCTGAGTGCGATGATCGAGACGTTGCTGCGAGACCAAGGCAGCGCACTCGCGCAGACGCGCACCTTCGTCACGAGCAAAGCCAAAGTCGGGAAGGTGTTGGTCGATGCGCAGGACCGGCTCGGCGGCGACATGGCCGCCTTCCTCACGGCCTGCAAGGACGAGGCCGCGCAAGTCGCGCAGACAGACGCCGCGCTTGGCGAGACGATCAACAAGATGATGGCCCGCGCCGCGGAACTGAAAATCCGCAACGATATGGTGGTCGCTGCCGAGCGGCTCGACCAGAACAAGCCAGCCGAGGCCATTCCGCTCGAAGAACGCGCCGTCGCCAGCCTCAAGTCGCTCCAGGCGATGCTCGATCAAATCAAGCTCAAGGAGGAAGGTGAGAAGCACGACACGATGGTGGACGCCGTGAAGCAGGCGCAGGAGAAGCTCGCGAAACTTGAGGCGCTCAACCAAAAAATGAAAGAGGCCATGGAGCAGGTGAAAGGGCAGAAGAACAAGGACGACAAAGCGATGGACGAGATGGAGGAAGCCTTCCAGGAGATGCAAAAGAACACTAAGGAAGCGCTCCTCGAAGTGCCGACTGACCTCCACATTTTCACCGACCTCAACGTCGCGAACGATCTCGTCGAGGATGTCTTCTCCGTCTTCCAGGAGATCGAGCAGGTGGCCGGTTCCGAAAAAGATGCGCCCGACAAAGTAAAGGAGATGGGCTTTGCGAAAGAAGACGAATTGCTGGCGCAAATGGGCGAGGCCTCGAAGCGGCTCGACGCCGTCGAAATGTGGCTCGGTGACAAGCCCGACGACATCAAGGTCACGACCGAGGCTCACGACAAAGCCGAGATGCCTGAGTCCGGTATCGCGCTCGCGGAGCTGGCCGCCGCTGCGCAAGACCTCCTGAGCGACCTGCTCAAGGAAGACAAAAAGATGGCCGACAAAGCCGACGACAGCGCGACAAACCACGCCATGCCGGACTTCCCCTCGGGCAATCAAGTCATGGAAGGCGATATCGCTTCCTTCGGTGCGCAGGGAAAATCCGGCAACGAAACTCCCGACCACAAGGAGCAGGACGGCCGCTCGAACGTGGGCCGGCAGGGCATGTCCACCGGCGAGACCGCGGCGAGTTCGGGCACGATCGGCGAGGGCGACAAAAACATCGAGGCGCGCCGCACGGAAGATCCGACGCAGAGCGGCAAGGTCGATCTCGCTGGCAAGGCAGACACCAAAGCCACCGGCGGCGGAAAACTCGGGACCGGCAAGGCCGACGCAATGGGCATGGGTGGTGGCGCTGAGCGCATGGACTCGAAAGAAGCCGGCTCCGCCGAAGGCATGGCCGCGCTGATGGCCCGCCAGGCCGACGCACTCTACGCCAAGGCGTCGATGAAAAATGTGCGCGTCGATTCGCTTAAGGACGCCGCGCATCAGATTCGGCAGTCCGCCGACGCCATCGCCAAAGGCGATATCCAGCAAGTGCGCGAGCTTCGCAAGATGGCCATCTCCTCGCTCACCCGCGCCGAGGCGAAACTGGCAGCGGGCCCGTCCGGCGCGATGGAAGCCAAGGGCTCCACGGGAGCACTCGACAACGTCGTCGAGAGCGGCCCGGATCAAGCGCCGCCGAAGTACCGCGACAAAGTCGCCGAGTATTACAAGGCGCTCAATGGCGCTTACTGAGCGATGGTGTCGTGGCAAGGTCGGCGGTGCAGTGCGGAAGGAACAAGCGGGCAGCGCTCCACCGAAAGGACGTCATCCTGAGCTTGTCGAAGGATCTCTAACTTCCGCGGGCAGCGGCGGTGCGGAGCAAGCGTCGGCGTTTGGGCTACCCTCCGGAATTCTCTGCCTGCTCGGTGCCGCAGCCTCGCTCGCGCTCGCTTTCAGCCACACCGGCTGCGATCGGCACCGAGCGCAGGCGCCGGAAAAAATTCGTGAGTTGAATGAAACCCCAACCGCGCAGTTGCGCGTGTGGTTGAAAGGCTTCCCCGGCGAATGGCGGCCCGACAGCGACCGCAGTCACGCGCAACCCGAACCGCCGGCCGAAAAACCAATTCCCGCGGGCGCGAAGCGAATCGCACTCACGCCGCTCTCCGACATTCACCTCGGCGACATGCCCATGCGCGAGGCCATCGCCGCGCGTCGGAGCGTGCGCGATTTCACCGACGCGCCGCTGTCGCTGGAGGAATTCAGCTTTCTCCTTTGGGCGACGCAAGGCGTCACCGCCGTGCAGCGGGATGATGCCGGCGCAATCGTCCAACGCTTCCGCGCCGCGCCCTCGGCGGGAGCGCGTTATCCGCTGGAGACCTATCTCGCAATCCACCGCGTGAGCGGACTCACGCCGGGAATCTACCGCTACCTGCCGAACGACCATCAACTCGTCCTCATCCGCGAGGACGCGCAGATTTCCAGCAAACTGATGGCCGCCTGCTATGGCGCGCCTGCGGTCGAAGAAGCCGCCGTCGTCTTCGTCTGGTCCGCGGTGCCGTATCGCACCGAATGGAAATATGCCTACCTCGCGCATCGCATGATCGCCATGGAAGCGGGGCACGTGTGCGAAAACCTCTACCTCGCAGCGCAGTCCTGCGGCACCGGCGCGTGCGCGATGCTTTCCTATCATCAGCCGCGCGTGGACGAATTGCTCGGCGTGGACGGCAACGACGAATTTGCCATTTACGTCGCCTGCGTCGGCAAACCGAAAGCGGAGTAAGACCGCCATGGAGATTCCCGGCTACCAGCCATTCTACCTCCACTCGCTCGCGGAACTGCGCGCGGAAATCGAGCGACTAGGGCTCGGCATTTCGCTCGACGAAAACCTAGCACCGCTCGCGCAGCCGCTAACCATCGGTGATTGCGAGATTCCAAATCGCTTCTGCGCACAACCCATCGCCGGTCACGATGCAGAAGTTGACGGTGCGCCGGGAGAACTGACGCGCCGTCGCTATCGGCGTTACGCAGAAGGCCGTTTTGGGCTTATCTGGATCGAGCGGACCGCGGCGGGCATCACGGAAAAACCGAAACAACTCTGCCTGCACAAAGCTACGCTCGCGGCCTTCCGCGCGATGATGGACGAACTGCGCGCGGCCGGCGCAGATCGCGCGACGTTCATCATTCAAATCGCCTCTGAGCAGCCTGCCACTCTCATCCACGCCGCGACGCTCGCTGCCGAAGCAGGCTTCGACGGCGTCGATTTACAATGCAGCCGCAACGACCTTGCGCTGGTGCTCGCTACCGTGCGTGAGCGCGCACCCGCGCTGCTGCTCGCGACCCGCCTTAGCGCCTACGAAGCGGTGCGCGGCGGCTTCGGCGTCTCGGCTGGCGACTTTCGCAAGACCGATCTTGCTGAGCCGATTCGCGCCGTGCAGCAATGGCGGGAAAATGGTCTCGCGCTCCTGAACGTCACCGCTGCGAGCCCCCGCTTGCGAGGCCCTGAGCGAGGCGTGCGCGCTCTCAGCGATTCGGAAAATCCGGACGAGCATCCGCTGATGACGCTCGATCGCCAACTCGCTCTCGCGCGTGCTCTGCGCGCCGCCGTGCCAGGCTTGCCGGTGGTCGGCAGCGGGTTCAGTTGGATGCGCCAATTTGTGCCCGAGGTCGCTGCGGGCGCGCTCGGCGACGGGGCGATCGACTTCGCCGGGCTCGGCCGCGCCGCGCTCGCCGATCCGAATGTGCCGGCGGAAGTCATCGCGCGTGGCCGGATGGAAACGATTTCGGCCTGCATGGTGTGCTTCGCCTGCTCGCAACTGCACGACGAAGGTGCCACCGTCGGATGCGTGCTGCGCGACGCCGCGGTGTATGGCCCGGTCTATCGGCAGATGCGCCGCTTTGATGCGGATCAACTCATGGCCGGTGCTGCCCGCTGCCACCTCTGCGAAGCCGCTCCGTGCGTCGCCGCCTCGCCGACACGCACGGACATTCCCGCGTTCATTGCGGCCTTCCGCAATGGCGACGAAGCGCGTGCTTACGAAATCATCCGCGAACGCGACCCGCTGCCCGAATTGACCGCACGACTTACTCCCGCGTGGCTCGAAAGCGAAGGCGCCTGCATTGAAACCACGCTGACTGGGACGCCGGTGCCGATCCTCGATCTGCAATTTGCCGTCGCATGGCGATCGCGTGTGCGAGGCCAGACCGGCGCGCGCGTGCCGGCCGCAGCGACGGGAAAGAACATGGCGATTGTTGGCGGCGGTCCGACTGGAATCACCGCGGCGATTCGCCTCGTCGAGTTCGGCCACACCGTCGATCTCTTCGAGCAGGCGGATCGCTTGGGTGGCGTCCCCGCACGCGTGCTGGCCGCGCATCGGCAGATCAATCCACAGGCGGAAATCGACGCGCTCCTGCAACCCGCGCTCGCCGCCGCGCGACTCCGGCTGCACCTCGGAGTCTCGTTGGGAAAAGACCTTTCGCTCGAAACGCTGCACGCGGATCACGACGCCGTCCTGCTCGCAACTGGACTCTGGCAGGAACGCTCCCTCGGCACCGCGCCCGGCGTCATCGGCGCGCTCACCTTTCTTGAATCGTCCGAGCCCATCGTGCCGGACCGAGTCGCGATCCTGGCTGGCGGTGACAGCGCGATGGACGCTGCGCGCATCGCGCAGAGCCGTGGAGCGAAGGAAATTTTCATCGTCTTCGCCGGGCCTCGCTCCGCGCTGCACTGGCACTTGCCCGAGAGCTGGTTCGCGACTCCCGGCGTCCACGCAATGATGAACTGGCAGCCGCTCGGGTACGAGACCGATCGAGACGGAAACATTCGCGGCGTGCGCCTGCGTCATGCTGAACTGCTCACGGAGACTGTCCTGCCCGTCGGTTTGGTCATCGAGGCGATGGGCCTGCAAGCCGCCGACTCCATCCGCGCGTTGCTCGCAAACAACACCGGGCGCATTTACACTGCTGGCGCGCTCGTGAACGGCGGAGCGTCCGTCGGCCATTGCGTCGCCGAGGGACTCGCCGCGGCCGACACCATTCATCAAGCCCTCTCCGCATGAAGCTGCAATCGCGACCGAAGCTCGCACACGACCGCTGCGTCGAGCCTGCCGAAACCATCGCGCGCCTCGAAGCTCTCATCCGTCCGCACCACGATTACTGGTTGCACGAGGAGACGCTCTCGGAGCATCTGCACTGGACCGCGATGTTCATCGACGGCCTCGATTTTCGCTCGATGGGAAAAGGTATCACCCTCGAGTGCAGCACCGCCGGCGCGCTGGCCGAGGGCGCCGAGTGGCTCACGGCGCGCGCGACCGGCGAATTGCCCGGCTACGTCGGTGCACGCGAGCACGAAGTGCCAAATGCGCTACCCATCGAATCGCTCGTCAGCCATATCGCCACGGCCACACCTCCCGTCCTCGAACGCATCCGCGCGCTCGACGATGCATTCCACTGGGTCGATGGCTATTCGCTGATCGACGAGCGCACGCTGAAAGTGCCGCTGGAATACGCGCGCCTCATCGGCGGACCGAATGGCAAAGCGACCAGCAATAACCTCGAAGAAGCCATCGTCCACGCCACCCACGAAATCTTCGAGCGCCGCGCGCACATCACCGTGCTCCGCAACCGGATGGTCGTCCCGACAATCGACCTCGCGACCATCGAGCATCCGGTCGTCCGCGAGCAGATCGCCTTCCTG
>JBBSDS010000099.1:0-14208 GCA_038240495.1 Chthoniobacterales bacterium
GGAGTCATCCTGAGCGGAGCGGAGGCGGAAAGGTGGGCGCAGCGCAGTCGAAGGATCCCGTGGAATTGACGAGCGAGGTCTTCGCGAAAGCTAATGGCCGCTTGCTTCGTGCACATTTGGCCATTCCACGGGAGCCTTTGACTACGCGCCGCACCACCTTCGCCCATCGCGGCGCTCAGCTCAGGATGACTGGCCTTCCTGACGTACTTTAACAGGCTGGGAGCGGTCGCACTGCGGAGCCTGTTTGCTGGAATCGTCAGTGATGGCTCCTTCTTCGCCAGTGGGGAGTAATCGCCATCGATAGGGCGGCATCTTCGGCAGTTACGCGGCATCAATCCTTCCATGCCTCATAAGTGCCATCGAGAAAAAATCGCGCCGCGCCCGGCCACTGGCTATAAACGCGGGCTCCATCTTATGACCACCCGCCTTTCTCCCGAACAACTCCGCTCCTTCCGCTGGTTTGGCCCGAATGATCTCCGCACCTTTGGGCAGCGCTCGAGATTGCGGCAGATGGGACTCGGGCCGGCGGATTGGGTGGGGAAGCCGGTCATCGCGATCCTGAATACGTGGAGCGACATCAATCCGTGCCATCTGCATTTCAAGGTGCTCGCGGAGAATGTGAAAAAAGGTGTGCTCCAGGCGGGCGGAATGCCGCTCGAAATTCCGGTGCTCTCGCTTGCGGAAAATTTCATGAAGCCGACGACGATGCTCTATCGCAACCTCCTCGCGATGGAGACCGAGGAAGTGCTGCGGAGTCATCCGATCGACGGCGCGGTGCTCCTCGGCGCGTGCGACAAGACCACGCCCGCGCTGATCATGGGCGCGCTCTCGGCGGCGCTCCCGTTCATCTTCGTGCCCGGCGGCCCCATGCTGCGCGGGCAGTGGCGCGACCAGACGCTCGGCTCGGGCACCGACGCGTGGAAATACTGGGCCGAGCTGCGCGCGGGCACGATCACGCAAGAGGATTGGTGCGAAATCGAGGACGGCATCGCGCGGTCGCACGGGCATTGCATGACGATGGGCACGGCTTCGACCATGACGGCGATCACGGAGACGCTCGGGCTGACGCTGCCGGGCGCGTCGAGCATTCCGGCGAGCGACGCGCGGCACTGGCGGATGGCCGCGGAGAGCGGGCGGCAGATCGTGGAAAACGCGTGGACCGATTTGAATCCGTCGCGCTTCCTCGGAAAGTCGGCGTTTCACAATGCGATCGTCGCGGACATGGCCGTGGGCGGTTCGACGAATGCGATCATCCATCTCGTGGCAATGGCAGGGCGAGCCGGGGTGAGGCTGCCGCTGGAAGACTTCGACACGATCTCGCGCAAAACACCGCGCCTCGCCGATCTCCGGCCCGCGGGACGTTTCCTCATGGAGGATTTTTATTTTGCCGGCGGCCTGCTCGCGACGCTCGCGCAGTTGCTGGATCTGCTCGACGGCGATTGCGCGACCGTGAATGGAAAGACGCTCCGCGAGAACGTGGCGGGTGCAAAGATTTGGAACACGGAAGTCATCCGCACGCGCGACCAACCCATCTCGCCGGAAGGCGGGACCGCCGTGCTGCGCGGCAACCTTTGCCCGAATGGCGCGGTCATCAAACACAGCGCGATGGAGCCGCGTTTCCTCAAGCACACTGGCCCGGCAGTTGTGTTCAAGAATTATCCCGACCTCGCCAAGCGCCTCGACGATCCCGCGCTACCGATCACGGCTGACAGCATCATGGTCCTGCAAAGCGCCGGTCCCATCGGTGCGCCCGGCATGCCGGAGTGGGGCATGCTGCCGCTGCCGAAGAAACTCCTCGAAGCTGGTGTGCGCGATCTTCTCCGCCTCTCCGACGCGCGCATGAGCGGCACGAGCTACGGCGCGTGCATTCTCCATGTCGCCCCGGAATCAGCCATTGGCGGGCCTTTGGCGCTGGTGCGCGATGGCGACATGATCGCACTCGACGTGCCCGCGCGCACGCTCACGCTGGAAGTTTCCGACGACGAACTCGCGCGCCGCCGCAGCGAATGGAAGCCCGCGCCGCGCCACTACGAACGCGGATACGGCTCGCTCTTTCTCAACGAAGTGACGCAAGCCGACGAAGGATGCGATTTCCGCTTCCTGCACGCCGGCCCGCCGACGCCCGAACCGGCGATTCATTGACGCTCCGACATGTCGCCGTTCGCGAATCTCAACCGAATTAGAGCGACTCAAATAATGACGTAGCCTTGGAGCATTGCCGGAACCGGCCCTTCACCAAACGACGCGCGGCTCATCCTGACGCCTTTCTTCTCCGCGGCCTCTGCGCCTCTGCGTTTTCAAATAGCCGTGATCTGAATCGTTCCGGCTTACATTGAGCCGCTGAACCGGACCCCGCGATTCGCAAATGCGCGCCTTTTTCACCAAAAATACCCTGCTGACGACCTGCTAAGTTCCGGTCGGCCCGATGGATTCACTACTGATGCCGTCCAACCCAGCCAGCCCGGAGCAAACCGCTCTGGTCCAAAGCCTCTTCGTCCAGCATTTGCCGGCGTTGCGGGGCTTCGTGCTGTCGTTGGTCAGCGATTTCAGCCTCGTGGATGACGTCGTCCAGGAAACCTTTCTCGTCGTTAGCGCGAAAGCAGGCAGCTTTGAGCGCGGGACGAACTTCCGCGCCTGGGCCTGGACCATCGCCCGCTACAAAGTGCTTCAGATGCTGGAAAAGAACGCGACCGCGGCGGATCGATTCGCGCCCGAAGTGCTTGAGGCGCTGGCCTCGCACAGCGAGGCGGATAGCTGGTTTTCCGAGGAGCAGGTGCAACAACTCGCGAAGTGCATGGAGGAGCTCGCCCCGAAGGCGCGCGAGGCCGTCGAACTGCGCTACCAGCAGGCGCATCGGCCGCCGGAAATCGCCACCCGTCTCGGATGGACCGTCGAATCCGTGCACGTCGCGCTTTCCCGCGCCCGCATCTTCCTCCGCGAATGCGTGACTCATCGCATGACCGCTGCCGCTGCGGGAAATATCTGACCGCCATGAACGACGATCGCCTCCAGCTTTTGCTTCAGCGCTACTTCGACCAGTTGCTCACCACCGACGAGCGCGGCGAACTTTCCCTCATGCTGCTCGCCTCGGCGCGGGCGCGCGACGAGTTTTGGGAACTCGCCCGGTGGAACGCACTCATCCGCCAGTGGGGAGAAGCGGAATGGGGACGGCGCGATGCCGAGAAGATGACGCTCCGCGCTTTGCCCGCGCCACCCGCGCCACCCGCGCCACCCGCGCAGCCAGCTCCACAAAAATCGAAAGTCATAGCGATGCCTCGCCCTTCCGCATGGCGCTGGCCGATTGCCGCGGCTGCGGCCGCGGCGCTCGCCCTCTTTCTCATCCGGCCAGCCGTGCTTTCATGGCAGCGCAACCGCGCGGACCATGGGCTTTCAGCCCGTGTCGCCGTCCTCACTCACACGGCGGACGCCGTCTGGAGTGAAGGTGGGGATTCCCGGCAGAGTGGTGAGAGCCTGGCGCCGGGCTGGCTGCGGTTGAAGTCGGGTGCAGTCCAGATTGAATTTTCCCGCGGTGCCCGAGTGGTCCTCGAGGGACCGGCGGAGCTGCAACTGCTGACCGATAACAAAGCATTTCTAAAGTCTGGAAAATTGCGCGCCCAGGTGCCGGAACCAGCCCACGGTTTTACGGTGCAAACCTCGGAATTCCGGGTCGTGGATTACGGCACGGAGTTTGGCTGCTATTTGCCCGTCGCGGGTGCGCCGCAGGTCCATGTCTTCAATGGTCTCGTCGGCCTGCAGGCGGCGCAGGGAGCCGAGCGGCAGTTGCGACAGAATCAGGCGGTCCAGATCGAGCGGACCGCTTTGAAAGACATTCCCGCGCGGCGCGATCAATTTCTCAGCGACGAGGAGCTGGCGCGCCGCGAGCACGCCGGCGTGCGTGGCCGCCTCGCTGCCTGGCGCGCGACCAGCCAGACTCTGAGCGAACATCCCTCGGCGCTCTTGCATCTCGATTTCGAAGGGGATCGTGGCTGGGCTCGCAGCATCCCCAATCGAGCCTGGCGGGCGGTGCCCGAGGCTCCGGCGAGCATGGTCGGCGGCAAATTTACGGATGGTCGCTGGCCGGGCAAAGGAGCGGTGGAATTTAACCGCCCAGAGGATCGGCTCCGGCTGAATCTTCCTGGAGGCTACGAGTCGATGAGTCTGGTCGCGTGGGTCCGTGTGGACAGCCTGCCGGACCGTCCGCAATCGCTCGTCATGGCCGATGGCTTGAGCACTGGCGACGTGCAGTGGTATCTCACCCGCTGGGGCGAACTCGGCTTCGGGGTGCACATCGGCAAGAACGGCGACCCCACCGGATGGCGCTTCCATCACACCGCGCCGCTGATCACGAACGAAACGCTCGGTTCCTGGGTTTGCCTCGCGAGTGTGTACGAAGGGAGCACCGACACGGTCACGCAATATCTCAATGGACAACCTGTGGGCTCTGCCCAACTCGGAGTTCGCACTTTGTTGCAGTTGGAAACATTTGAAATCGGCAACTGGGCGCTGCGATCCAGCGAGCAACAGCGGGCGGGCGTCGTCCCTCGCGCGGTCGGGGATAGCGCCCGCAATTTCCACGGCAGCATCGATGAATTGGCTGTTTTCTCAGCTCCACTCAGCGGGGAAGAAATCCGACGAATCCACGATCGAGGGCAGGTGAACGAAACCGATCGCCGTGCCGAGTTGACGACTGCTTCGGCTCAATAAGCGGGCCGCCCAAACTCACTTTGCGGGTCAGCGCATGCTGGATTGCCGCCGGCAATCCACCAGCCACCACGGTAGGTAAAGAAACGCGAACGCGGTCAGTGCGACGGCATTGATCGTGGCGACGTAGCGCCAGTGGGTCTGCGGAAATAGATCGAGCAGCGAATGTGTTGTCGGCGGGTGCGCGAGAAAGCCGTAGTTTTCACCGGTCAGCGCGTTCACCGTCAGCGCGGCAAAAAGATACAACTCGGACCAAAGTAAAACTCGCGGCAGTGAAGTCGGAACGGGGCGCATTCCTTTGGCGAAGACCAAGAACAGCACGCCCACAACGATGCCGGAGTGAACAATGAAAAAGGCCGACTGCCGCCACGTCGGCAGTCCGGAGTCGAGCGCGGGCGTCAGGAGCCCTTGAATCGTCCCGGCCAATCCCCAAAAGTACGCCACTTCAAAACACCGCGGACGCTGCCACCACAAAGCCGCCGCGGTCACGAGCAACGCCCAATCGCAAAGGTGCATTGGCAGCGCCGCCGCCAGTGGTTGCCGCTCGACGAATACTTTGAAAAGGAATTCGCCGACTTCGGTGGCGAGAAGAGATCCGGCGATGCTGCGCGCCACACCGCGATCAAAGCGCTCGGATTTCAATCGCCGACTCGCGCCGCAGAGCACGAACGGCAGGGCGACGGCAAGGCTCAAAAAGGTGAGATGGATTGCTGACATGGCAACAGTCGAAGAAGTGTGCACAAACCTTCCAAAACATCATCCTGAGCGCAGCGAAGAACCTCCAATCTCTTTCTGCTTCATCCGCGTCGCCTGCTTATCGGCGTTTCTCGTAAAGCGAATGTGCGTGAGGAAAGGGAGCGGTCAGAGACCCTTCGCTACGCTCTATCGGACTAGCAGCCTTTTGTAAAACCTTGGCAAGGCAGTCATCCTGAGCGGAGCGCCGCGTTGGGCGCAGGTGGCGCGGCGCGCAGTCGAAGGATCGGGTAGAGTTGCCAAAGGAGCCCGCAGCAAGCAGCCATCAGCTTTCGCGAAGACATCGCGGGCTAATTCCACGGGATCCTTCGATTGCGCTACCCCCGCCTTTCCGCCTCCGCTCCGCTCAGGATGACTCCGAGTTTGGTAGCGGCTCAATTTGCCGGTGTTGAAGCGTCTCTGTCGCGCTTTGGCGACGTGCCGCCTCTGGCCCCAGGCGGTACGTCCTGCGGACAGAGCCGACTCTACATCGCTCGTTCTCGGCGAGGGCGCCGAACTACTTTCATAGTTATTAATAGCCGAAGGAGAACGAAAGCCGCGGGCGTGAGTCACGATAGTGTGACTGGCACGAACGATCATAGTCGTATCCACGGCTGTGGGTGTAGGACTGGTATCGCACCGGCGCGTCGTAGTAGTAAGTCTGCCGCGGTTGGTAATAGCTCGGGCGACTAACATACTCATAGACAGGACGCCCGCACCGGTCATAGCCAAGGAACACACGTTCCTGGCAATCCGCATTGGCGCGGGGAGCGAGCAGGGCAAGTCCGGTCAGAAACAGGGTAGTGAAGAGGAGTTTTTTCATAAGCGAGTGTGTGCGATCTGACGGTAACTCCGCCGCGGCTATTCAAGTGGAACCTTTGAAATCTTCCACGCATGCAACACGCCACTGCCCGCCGAGACTCCATCCTCGCACTCGGTGCGAGGTTTTCGCTCTAATGGCGATCTCTACGCTAAACGAATGAACCCCCCCGTCTCATCCTGCTCGCGGTCATCGCCGCGCAATTCACCTTCCCGCTCCGCGCGGAGGAGAAAACAAATTCAACACCTCCCGCGCCGCCTGCCTGCAATCGCGTGCGCTTCGAGTTCAAACCCGCGAGCCGACAGGAGTTCGTCGGCGCGAAGATCGAAGGTTCGAACGTGTCGCGCATCGAGGGCTACGTCACGCTCGCGGAAATCAAAGACGCGACCCAGGACGGCGAATGGGGCGAAGTACGGTTTGAAAATGCGAGGAACTGCGATCAGCGACACACCTTCTTCAAATCGAAATGAGCTAAAGTTCATTTTCGTATTGTCTGGCAAGGAAAGTCTCGCCTCGCTTGAAAAAATCATGCTTGAGAAGGGCGAAGCCGCTGCGATTACCAGCGGTCGTCAGGAGTTCTTCGAGAACCTCATCAACGAATTCATCTAACACTCATGCATCGCTCTTCACTCTTCTTCGCCATTCCTCTCGCGCTTCGCTGCGGCACCTTGGTCACGGCTCTCACGACCACGATGGCGATGGGCATAGGGGCGAGGTCCCATGCGGCGGATGCGCAGGAAGTAAAGATTGGAACCTTGCACGGCCAGTTGAAGTACGACGTGGAAGAGTTTCAGGTGAAGCCCGGCGCGACCGTCCGACTCACGCTCAGCAACACCGACGAGATGCAGCACAATCTGCTCATCCTCACGCCCGGTGAGAAAAAATCCCTGGAGGTCGCGCAAAAGGCTTGGGCGCTTGGAGCCGACGCCATCAAGAAGCAATTTGTGCCCGATGGTCCAGATGTGCTTTTCCACACGCGCGTGGTCGATCCGCAGCAGTCCGATACGATCACCTTCAACGCCCCAGAGAAGGAGGGCGATTACCCATACGTCTGCACGTTGCCTGGCCACGTTTTTTCCATGAAAGGGAAGATGCGGGTGAGCAAAACGGCCACAGGCGCGGTCGTGAAGGCGGAGGCGAAAAAGGACGATAAGGGCGCCGCATTCCACATCCACGTCATGGACGAACCGAAAGTCATTCGCGCCTTTGTCGATGGCGGACCGGCGCGGTCGATCTCGGTCGGACTACCCGGTGGCATCAACTACCTCTTCGACGCCTCGCAGTGCTACGTGCGCTTTGGCTGGCAGGGAATGTTCCTCGACATCGGTCCCAATGTGAGCAACCGCGGCGGGGGCTGGTGCCAAATCCTTGGGGAGAAGTTCGAGTTAGGTGACTCCGGTTTTCCGATCAGCATCGGCACGCGCGATGCGAAGCACGAGGTCAAGTTCGCGGGCTATCGGGTGCGCGGAAAAGACGCGCCGCAATTCTTCTTCACCATCGACGGCAATCGCGTGACGCAGACGATCCAACCCGCGCCGAAGGGCGTCGGATTGCAATCCGAGTTCGAGTTTGAGCGCGATCCAGGCGGGACCGTTTACTATTACGTGTCGCCGCACGGGCTGCAGCTCTCTTCCTCAGTCGGCACGTGGCATTCGGGTCGGCTCGAATTGCAGGCAGGCGAGGCAAAGAAATTCACCGTCACCATCGCCCGGGCGGACAAAGCCGCAGCGAAACCTAAAACTCCAACCGAAGCTCCGTGAAAAAGATCATCTTCACTCTCATCGTAACCGCGCTGCTGCTCGCGCAGAGCATCGCCGCGCCGAAACTGCCTGCCGGTTATTCAGTCGAGACGATCGAAATTCCACCGAACATCACGCTCGGAGTCGGCGGCCTCGCTTTTACTCCAAAGGGCGACCTTCTCATCTGCACCCGCGAAGGCGAGGTCTGGCGCTATCGCACTGGCGACTGGTCTTTATTCGCGAGCGGCTTGCACGAGGCGCTCGGGCTCTATGTCGATCCCAAGACCAGCGAGGTATGGATCATGCAAAGACCGGAACTCACGAAACTCATCGACGAGGACGGCGACGGCAAAGCTGACATCTACCAGACGGTGAACGCCGACTGGGGGCTCGCGGATAACTATCACGAATACGCCTTCGGCCCGGTGCGCGACGCGGAGGGAAACTTCTATGGCACACTTAACACGACTCTAAGTTGGGTTGGCTGGGCGAAGAGCGACCGCTGGGACATCGGGCGCGTCTTGGACAGCAAGATGGGCCGCGACGTGCCCTATCGCGGCTGGTGTTTTCAACTTACCCCGCAGGGTAAGTTTGTGCCCTACGCTTCCGGCCTGCGGTCGCCCGCGGGCATCGCGATCAATTCACGGAATGAGATCTTTTACACCGACAATCAAGGCGACTGGAATTGCACGTCGAGCTTGCACCAGGTAATCAAGGGCCGGTTCTATGGCCACCCTGCATCGCTCGCGGATGATCCGGCCTACGCGGGAAAAAATCTCAATCGCATCAGCGCGGAGGAATACGATCATCTGCGGTCGCGACCGGCGATCTATCTGCCGCATGGTGAGCTGTCGAGTTCGCCGGGCGAACCTGTCTTCGACGAGACGGGAGGTAAGTTTGGTCCGTTCGAGGGGCAGGTTTTCATCGGCGATCAAACTAAGTCCAACGAAATGCGCGCCTGGCTTGAAAAAGTTGGCGGAGAGTATCAAGGCGTCGTCTTCGACTTTGTCGATCCGCTCCAATGCGGTGTCATTCGCAACCGTTTCGCGCCCGATGGCAGCCTCTGGGTCGGCCAGACGGGACGCGGCTGGCGCTCGGTGGGTGAGAAGATCTTCGGTCTGCAACGCATCGTCTGGGATGGCAAAACCGTCCCGATGGAAATGCACTCGATAAGTCTAACCACGACCGGCTTTCACGTTCAGTTTACCAAGGCCATCAATCGTGAGGCTGCGGGAAAACCAGAGAACTACGCGATCAAGCACTGGGGTTATATCTATCAGGCAGAGTATGGGTCGCCGAAGGTTGATCTTACTGAGTTAAAGCCAGCTTCGGTGAAGGTTTCGAGCGACGGACTAACTGCCGAGCTGGAACTGCCCTTGGTAAAGGAGCAAGTCTATCAACTTACGCTCAATAACATCGCCGGCGCGGATGGCGCGCCCCTGACCAACCCTACCGGCTACTACACACTCAACCGTTTGCGTGAATAAACGGCCGTGACAAACGCACGAATTTCCGGGCTGATCCTCGCGCTGTTGCTCGTCGTCGCTGCGCTGACGGCCGCGGCCGACGAACAGGACGCGAAGTTCGCGGCGCTGCCGCAAGGCACACCTGTCATTTGCCTCAGTGAATTCGACGTTATCGAAAAACGGCGCGGTCGCGAAGGTCACCCTGCCGTGACATTGCCCACTCGAAGACGGGCTTGAGGTGTCGCTCGAAAAAATCGGCGGCGACGTTGCTCAGGGATCGGAATCAGGCGACAACGGCGGCCTTGCGAAGGATGGCCATTGTCTCGCGCTGGCGCTGGTGAACGAACTCGCGAGCCTTTGTGGCTCTGGCTTTCGCAGTGGCGGGATCTCTGGCCAACGCGAGCGCGGTGGGGACGATGTGGGCAAGTTCATCCGGTTTATCGAGGTCGAAGAGCCAGTCGCCGAGGCCGATGTCGCGCCACATGAAACCTTTCGAGGTTTGCTCGGCGAAGCGGCAGACGAGGGCGGGGATGCCGTTGCCGAGCGCCATGATCGGGCTGTGCATCTCGAGGCTCACGAGGCCGGCACTGCGCGTGTAGGTGCTGATGGCCTCGTCGGTGAGCCAGAAGTTTTCGCGCCACACAACTTTCGCGCGCACATCGGCGGGCAGCGGATCGACGAGCAGTTCCTTGCCGGTTTCCATCTGTGTGGAGTCCTCGGGGACGACGAGCACTTTCATCGGCGTCTCGCGCGCGATCGCGACGATCGCCTCGCGCAGTGGCGCGTGATCGTGCCCTTTCATCTCCTCGTTGCGAGCGTGCTTGACCTCGTCGAAGGCGTAGTTCGGCTTCACTTTCCAATACGGCGCATTGCGCAGGTTCGGCAGGAAGCAGAGGAACTTGCCTTCTTCGAGCCCGTGCTTTTGCAGGAAGGCGGTGGCGGCTTCGTCGTTGCGGACGTCGGCGGCAAAAGCGCCGTCGGGGCCGAACTCGATGATCGGCGCTTTGACGCCCGCATCTTTCACAACCTGCAAGGAAACGCCGTCACGCAGGAAGACGAAGCTCGCACCGTTGAGCAGCGCCTTGCAGCGGTCATCGAGGCCGCCATTGCGCATGATCTTCATGCCAGGGTCGCCCGCCGCGGCCATGGTGATGCCATAGACGCCGTACGGTTTGCCGGTCTCGTTTCTCCACGCCTCCACGTCGCGATGCGCGGTGACATACGGGCCGGAGCCGTGGAGGAGAAAATCGTTCGTGAACGCCTCGGCCTTGTCCTGCGTGATGCGCAGTTTCGGAAAGCGCCGGCGCAGCATTTCCTCGATGCCGTTGCGCACATCCATCGGCCAGAGCGTGACCTCGGCTTCGGGAATGTGCTTTTCGATCAGCGCGAGCACGCCCGGCGTGTGGCCGATGTCGCCGATGTTCACCGTCTGCCACGACGAGCGCAGCACGATGCGCGGCGGACGTTTGTCAGCGGCGAATGCGCGCAGGCCCGCGCAGGCCGCGGCGGTGGTCGTCGTATGGAGGAAGGTGCGGCGATTCATAGGACTATGGAGCGGGTGATCGCATGACCCAATCCCAGCGTTCGCCAGCTTGCTTCATCTGCGGGTCGAGTTCTTCCTCGGTCAGGAAACGCTGTGCGATGAGCTTTTGCAAAACGTCCTTCACCTTCGCCAGATACGTCTCCTTTGAGTCGTAGCGTTCTTCCAGCGCGGGGCGGGGATCGTGCGTGGCTTCGCGACGAATCTTCGTCGCGGCGAAGGGAATCCACGCACCACGCAGCGGCACGAGTTCGTGCGGCGATCCCATTGATTCTGGACGAAAGACCCAGCCCGTGGCTGTGCCGAGCGGGACCGCCACATCGGGCACGCGGATGCCGGCGAGGTCGTTGCCGTCCGCGTCCACCTGCGGCACCAGCAGCGGCAGCTCGGCACCTTCGCCAGCGCCGTCCGGCCAAAGCGGATTGGACAGGCGTCCGCCGGCTTTCAGCGTCTTCGGATCGCCCATGCCGGGCACTTTCGGAAAGCGCACTTCCGCGACGGGAACAAGCGTGCCGTCGCCGAGCTTCGGATACACGCTCGGCGGTGGCTCGACTCCTTCCGCGACCCAGCGATGCATCGCCATCCGCAGCGCCATGGTCACCGGATTTGCATTCACGGGATTCGCCAGCGGAGCGCCATCGGCCTGCGCCGTCGGCGGAAAACCGGCGGGTCCATGCTGCGTGCCCGCGAGGAAGTAGCTCCGCACGTTGGATGGAAAGTCGATGTCCTTCGTTCCTGCCGGATCGGTGTGCGTCAAGGCGGCTACGCGACCGCCGCCCCAGTATTCCGTGTCGGTGTTGATGTAGAAAATCCTGGGCGCGACCTTCACGCGCGGGTTTTCCAGAACGCCTTCCGCATGGCCGCTGACGGGATCGATTTGCGCCGTGTCGGCGAAAGGATACGACGCCGTGTAAAACGTCCCCTGGCTGCGCGGAGTCGCCCAGCGGCGATTCAACACGAGGCGTCCGGCCCCCGCGATGTGCGCGACGACGCCATCCAGCGCCGGACGATTCTCCTCATCCGTGTTGAAGCCGAGATACAGGAAGTCGCGCAAGAACCGTCCGCACTGCGACGAGCCGAAGGCATAGGCGTGCTTCACCGGTGCGGGAGAATCCGGCGCATGTTTCAGCCACGCCACCGCATCGCGAATCGCCGCATAACCCAGCCCCGCCACCGGCGGTGCATCGGCCAGATAGGAAATCTCATACGTCTTCCCCGGCTCAAACCCGCCCTTCAGTCGAATGCGTTTACCATCCAGACTCCACGAATCGCGCGCCACTTCCGTGCCGCCGGGATACGCCATGCGCGACCGTACGATCAACCGGCTCTCCGGCCCCTCCGCATTCACCGGCGGATAATTTTCGAGATCGGTCAGTGTCTGTTCGTCCGTGCGCTTGTCCGGCGTGAAGCTGGCACTCACCACGCCGCGAATCGAGCTTCCATCATGGTTTCGCGCCGACGGCACCTCGAAGCACATCTTGTCCGCCGCCTTCGGCACGTCGAATTCCCAGCCCACATTCAGCACCGTGAAACCGTGCTGTGTGATCCACGAGCCGAGGCTCGCCCTGCCACCGCGATTCGGAATCTCCACCCACGCCGCACCATTGCTCCGCGCCGGATCCTTCGGCTTCATGATCCGCAAGTCCGCGGAAAAACTCACGCGCCCCGCCGCATTCACCGGAGCCAGTCCGACATCGGCAATCATCGCATTGCCGGGTTGTGCGGGATCGATCTCAAAGTGCAGCCGTCCGACGATCTGCTCGTAGCCTGTCTTGCCAAGATCCGAACGCTCGACGATTTCCACGCGCACAACGGCGGAGTCGGCGGAGGACAGCGTGACCAAACACAGACAGCAAACCAGGAGGCGCGAATCTAGAACCTTGAACAACGTGATTGCAGGAGTTGGGAGAAAACAGCGGAAGTTCATGTGGAGGGAAAGGTCGGAACCAACCTGCTCAAAGTGAGGCAAACGGATCCAACGGCGACAAGTTCTTCATCCTATCCAAAAGTGATTGGCCGCGAGTACGAACAACATTCGTGTCAAACATTTACGCCTGCCCCCGCGTTTCGCACCGCACTCAGAAATTACTCAGCCACGCTTTGACTTCGTCGTGCGTCATCACGTCGTGGGCCGTGAGCACGCCTTTCTCGGCAAAGAACACGACCCGCCAGAGCAGCCCCGCGCGGCACTCGAACAAATCCTTCCGGAGCCGCCGGATTCCGATGCCGGCATGCAGATGAGGACGACCGAAACCGTCTGCCAGCGCGCGCAGGGATTCTGCAATCAGCTCCCGCTCGGCGGCGCGCAATTTTTCCACCCGCTTCCGCAGGCGGGGATGGATTTCAATCCTCACAGTTTGCCGGTGAAAGTCTTCGTCCGGCCCGAGGCCCGCGCTTTGCGCACGTCGGCTCGCACGGCTTGGAAGGCGCGTTCCGCCTGCTTCTCGCTCACCCCGTATTCGTGCAGCGCATAGTCATCCGAGTGAACCTCCACCGGGCGCAGCGCGACCACGCGGCCATCCACCACGAAGCCCACGTCCTCGCCGTGCAGCGCACGCTTGAGCCATGCCCCCAGATTCTGCCGGCCTTCGGTGACTGAGAGAGTTTTCATAAGCGCAGCGTAAAGTCTTTAGGGTGGTCGTCAATTCCCGATTTGGCTGAGGAAGGCCCAGTATTTGTAGACTTCAGCGTTTGGTTCGGCGGTCACCTTTTGCATCCGTTTGGGTCATACCAATTCGAGCCAGGTCGCAAAATCAAACTCGTATGCTTTTCCCATCACGCTCGATTTCCAAATGACAAAAAGAACATACACCGCTGCGCACTCGGAGTGTGTTCGCACACTGCGCCCACCATTTTCAGCCGAACCAAAACCATGAACACCAAAGATGAGCGGAGTATTCACGCCTCCACCTCCGCGCGCAGCACGTCCATCATGTGCTTCATCCGCTCGTCGGCCAGAGCCTTGCCTTTTGCGGCTTTGGCGCGCGCGGCGGGTTGGTCGTCGGCGATGGCGAGCACGGCGGGCGTGAGTCCTTTTTCCGCTTCGTCGAGGTCGTGGTCGAAGAGCCATTCGCCGAGGCCGATGTCGCGCCACATGAAACCCTTGGTCGTCTGTTCTTTGTAACGGCAGACGATCGCCGGGATTCCGTGGCCGATGCACATGATCGGGCTGTGCTGCTCGTTGCCGAAGAGGCCGGCGCAGCGGTTGTA
>JBBSDS010000100.1:0-14048 GCA_038240495.1 Chthoniobacterales bacterium
GGCGCCGGCCGCGCCGTCATATTCGGCGAGGACTTCGTAACCGAGCGGATCGAGATAGGCCTTGATGAGCGCGCAGAGTTCGCGGTCGTCGTCGATCACGAGCACGCGCGCAGCGGGGGAGGAGTGGGGACGCGGAGCGGAAGTGGCCGAGGGAGGAATCACGGTGCGGTGGGCTTGATCGGCGCATCGTAGCCTCATCAGGCCGTGAAACGCGGCAAACTTAACGGACTCTTAACAATTTTCACGTCCGTCTCAAACGGACGCTTAACAATGGTCCTGTTTAGTAACGTTTATCTGCCGACGGGTTCCCCCTTTCCCAACAGCCCGGCAAGGCTCACCAAAAACGACAATCCACCCGATAGAACGAACCGCCCATGAAAACGAAATCGATCATCTTCCTGTCAGCGCTCGCGCTGGCGGCATCCGCGCTCTCCGCGACCGCGCAGGACACTGCCAAACCCAAGGAAGCGCCGAAAGACGCGGGAGCCAATAGTGATGGCGGACGCCAGCGCGGCGGCCCCGGTGGCAGCATGCAGGACTTCATGCAGCGCATGAATGAGCGGCTGAAAACCTCCCTCAAAGCGACCGACGACGAATGGACCGTGCTGCAACCGCTCATCGAAAAAGTGCAGTCTGCGCAACGGGAGGCGTATGCCGGACGCGGGTACAGCGGGCGCAGTGGCTCCAGCAAGGACGGCAATAGCGGTGGCAATCCACCGACGGATACCCGCCCGGGTTCAGCCGAAAGCGCGGCCCTGCGCGCGGCGATCGAGAGCGAGAGCACTACCCCCGAGGACATCAAGGCGAAACTCACCGCCCTGCGCGAGATTCGGAAAAAAGGCGTCGCGGATCTCGCCGTCGCACGCGAAAATCTGAAGAACGTCGTGACCGTCCGCCAGGAGGCAGTGCTCGTCTCCACCGGCCTCCTCGAATAATCCCGCCGCGCGTGACCGGCAGCCCTCTCGCTTCCACGATCGAACCGCCCCAGGATCTCCTGGCGTCGATGGTCGAGCGCAAACAGCTCTCCGCCATGGACGCGGAGGTGCTGGGAGGAAGCGCCGTGCCCGCGGACACGGAGGAGGCGGTACTGCAATGGCTCGCGGGCGAGTACGGACTCGGCTACACGCCGCTCGAAAAGATCGAGCCGGACAAAGCTCTGCTCGCACGCTTTCCCGCGCGCATCCTGCTCAAAGAGGAACTGCTCCCGCTGCGCGAAAAAGATGGCGTGGTCGAGGTCGCGGTGAGCCGGCTCTTTGCCACGCCGGGGCTCGACAGCCTGCGCTCGATCACGAGCCTCACCTTGTCGCCGATCCTCGCGCCCAGCGAGGCGCTCCAGCGCGAGATCAAGAAGCATCTCGGCGTCGGCGCGGACACACTCAACCTCCTCGAACAGGAGGACTTTTTCCAGGTCGTTGCCGACGATCATCAGGACGACGGCGACCTCGACAAAGCGGCGGAAGACGCGTCGATCATCCGCTTCGTCAACCAAGTCCTCGGCGATGCGGTTTCGATGCGCGCATCCGACATTCACGTCGAGCCCTTCGAGCACGAATTGCGCATCCGCTATCGCATCGACGGCCTCTTGCAGGAAGTGCCGGTGCCCGCGCAGATCAAGCGCTTCCAGCCGGCGATCGTCTCGCGCATCAAGATTCTGAGCGCGCTGAACATCGCCGAGAAACGTGTGCCGCAGGATGGCCGGATCAAGATTCGCGTGAAGGCGACTGAAGTGGACATCCGCGTCTCGGTCATCCCGATGCTGCACGGCGAGGCGGTGGTGATGCGTCTGCTGCGCCAAGACTCGAACATGATCGGCCTCGGCGGCATCGGCATGGCGGATCGCGAGCGGCAGCTTTTCGATCGCGTGCTCGAAATGCCGCATGGCATCGCGCTCGTCACCGGCCCGACCGGCAGCGGCAAAACCACGACACTTTACAGCGCGCTGCATCAGATCAACGACGAGGTGCGCAAGATCATCACGATCGAAGACCCGGTCGAATATCAGCTCAAGGGCATCAACCAAATTCAGGTTAACGAAAAGGCCGGAATGACCTTCGCGCGCGGGCTGCGGGCGATTCTGCGGCACGATCCCGATGTCGTGCTCATCGGCGAAATTCGCGATCAGGAAACCGCGCAGATCGCCGTGCAGGCGTCGCTCACCGGCCACATGGTTTTCTCCACGCTCCATACGAACGACGCCCCTGGCGCGCTGACTCGACTCGTGGATATGGGCGTGGAGCCGTATCTCGTCGCGTCGTCGCTCGAAGCGGTCATCGCCCAGCGGCTCGTGCGTGTGCTTTGCGAGGAGTGCAAATTGCAGGACGTCACCGCGCGGACACTCTCCCTCCGCGAGCGGGTCGAAGCGCTGCGTTACGCCACGATTTTCCGCGCCGTCGGTTGCAAGAATTGCCGCATGACTGGCTACACCGGTCGCCGCGCGATCTTCGAACTGATGACGATGAGCGGCCCGATCCGCACGATTTTGCTCCGCGGCGGATCGAGCGTGGAAATCAAGGAGACGGCGAAACGCGAGGGCATGAAGACGCTCATCGAAGACGGCTGGCGGTTGGTCCGCGATGGAGTGACGACACCCTCCGAAGTGCTCCGCGTCTCGAAAGACGAAGGCACCGACGGCTTTGCCGTGAGCGCATGAAAATGCACGCAGCATCTTCCAGCGCGGCGAGGAAATTCCGGGGAGCACACGCGTCCCGCGTGTCGGCGAAGGCGTCCCGCCTTCGCGAACTTCCGGGAGCAGGCGAGACAGCCGGCGCAAAGATTTTCCCTTCGATCCGCATCGAAAAAAGTCCGTTTCGGCGGGACGCCGAAACCAACACGCGGGACGCGTGTGCTCCCCGGAGTTCCTGATGCCAACCTTTACCTACAAAGCAATGCAGGCGGGCGGACTCGCCGTCGAAGGCAGCATCGAAGCTGGTGGGCGGCAGGATGCGGCGCGCATGATCGAGGAGCGCGGCCTCACGCCGGTGCGCCTCACCGAGAGCGCCGGGCCGGTCACAACCGCGCGAGGCGCAAAGCCGGTCGTGCCCGCGAAGGGCAGGACATTGTTTCAGTCGAAGCGCGTTACCTTCGACGCCCTCGAGGATTTTACGCGCTCACTCTCCAGCCTGCTCGCCGCGAACGTCCCGCTCAGCCGCGCGCTCACCATCTTGTTCAAGGAGTCCTCGAATCCCGTCGCCTCCGCGAAATGGCGCGAGCTGCACGATCTCGTGATCGACGGCGTGCCGCTCGCCGACGCGATGGGCCGCTCGCCCGATGTCTTCCCGCGCGTCTATGTGGCCATGGTCGAGGCGGGTGAAGCCGGCGGCTTTCTCGACGTGGTGCTCGCGCAAATCGCGGATTTTCAGGCGCGGGAGAAAGAGATGCGCGCGAAAGTGGTTTCCGCGATGATGTATCCGGCGGTGCTGCTCACCCTCGCAGTCGCGGTGCTGATTTTCCTGATGGTCTTTTTCATCCCGCGTTTTCAGACGCTCTTCGCGGGCTTCGACGCCGCCCTTCCAATGCTCACGCAGGTCATCGTGGGGATTAGCGACGCCATGCGAAACTACGGCATCTACATGCTCGCCGGCGTTGTGGCGGCGGTCTATTTCGGGCGGACCTGGTTCAAGCAAGAGAGCAGTCGCCGGCTGTGGGAATCGTGGATGCTGCGCATGCCCGTGATCGGTCCGCTGGCGGCAAAGATCGCGATGGCGCGGTTCTGTCGGATGCTCGGGACGCTGCTCGGTGCCGGTGTTTCCTTGATCAGCGCGCTTTCAGTTTCCCGTCGCTCGCTGGGTTACCAGACGCTCGTCGATCTCGTCGCCGACTCCACGGAGCGCGTGAAAAAAGGCGAAGCGCTCGGTGCGAGCCTCGCGGATTGCCGCGCGCTCTTCGGCGGCTCGACTCTCGAAATGATCGCGGTCGCCGAGGAAAGCGGGCGGCTCGATCAAGAGCTGGTGCGGCTTGCGGGCGTGACCGAGATCACGCTCGACCGCCAGCTCAAGACCGCCGTGGCGCTCGCCGAGCCAATCATGCTCTTCGGCATCGCCGGTCTGATCGGCACGATTTTCATCGGGATGGTCATCCCGATTTTTACCATCCAAGACTACATCAAGTAACCCCATACCTAACTATGTTGAAACTAACTAACTCCCGCCGCCGCCAAGCTTTCACCCTTGTCGAAATGTTACTCGTGCTTGTCATCCTCGCGGTGCTCGCTGCGATCGTCATTCCCAAGTTTGCGGGCCGCAGTCAGCAGGCCAAAGTAACGGCCGCGCAGTCGCAAGTCTCCAGCATCGAACTCGCGCTCGAAGCCTTTGAAGTGGACAACGGCTTTTACCCGCCGAGCGGCGCTGGGCTTAACTCTCTGGTCGATCAGCCGAACAACGCGCCGAACTGGAAAGGTCCATATCTTCAAAAGGGCATCCCGCTCGATCCGTGGGGCAATGCCTATGTCTATAACTATCCGGGCAAGAATAAGCCGAAAGGCTATGACCTAATGTCGATGGGTCCCGATGGACAGGCGGGGACAGACGACGACCTCACTAACTGGGATGCGAAAAAGTAGTCCAACGCGACTTAGGGCCGGCTTCACGCTGGTCGAGTTGGTCATCGTGATGACGCTGCTCGCGGTCGTCGCGGCGTTGTCCGTGCCCGCGATTTCGCGTTCGATCCGGGCGCGCCACCTCAAGGACGAGGCGACGCGTTTCGTTGCGGCGACCGAGTACGCGCGGGATGAGGCGGTGTCGCAGGGTGTTCCGATGACGGTGTGGATCGACCCGACGACGCAGCATTTTGGCGTGGAAGCCAAGACGGGATTCGTTGGAAGCGAAGCGCGCCATCGCGAATTCGCGGCGAATCCCGATATTCATTTCGAAACGGATCGGACGGCTGCCAAAGACGGCCTCGTGCAAGCCGTCGAGATGGGACCGGACGGTACGCCGACCACCTCCAGCATCGATGCGGTGCGGCTCGTGGATCGCTTCAATTCGGTCATTACGGTGGTGCAGACAAAGGATGGCTGGGCTTACGAAATCTTGAAGGAGGCGAAATGAGCCGGCGCTCCGCATTCACGTTTGTCGAGATGCTCGCCGCGATGGCGTTCCTCGGGATTTTGATTCCGGTTGTCCTCTCGGCCTTGATGGCCTCGAACCGCGCTGGCGTGATGGCAGAGCGCTCCACGATCGCGATGCAGCTTGGGGAAAACCGTCTCAACGAACTGACGCTTGGCGGCGAGTGGAGTTCGGCGGAAAGCCGCGGCGACTTCGGGACCGACCGGCCTGGCTACCGCTGGGAGCTGGCGAAGAACAGTTGGCAAAACGGCGCGATGACCGAGCTGCAGCTCGATGTGTTTTTCCAGGTGCAGGGCGGCGAACACGACGTGCGCATGAGCACGCTCGTCAACGAATCGCTAACGCAACAGCAATGAACCGCCGCGCTTTCACGCTCCTCGAACTCGTGCTCGCCACCGCGGGCTGCGCGGTGCTGCTCGCGGCGATCTTCGGCTTCTTTTCCAAGGCGGTCCATCTACGCGACGACGGGATGGCGCGCACCCGCGAGTCCCGTCTGCGCGCCCGTGCAACGAGTGTCATCCGCAACGACCTCCGAAATGCCATCGTCTCCGGCGGCACGCTGGCCACGACGCTTCAAGGCTCGCAGCAGGGGCCGGGTGGAAGCTTTCCGGGATATTTGAAATTTACCACCACGACTGCGCCCGACGTGAATGACATTCCCGATCCCGACGTGCAGCAGGTCGAGTATTACATTATCGCCGATCCGGATGCGGCGGATCAGACCGCCGGACAACTCGTCCGCGCCCACATTCGCAATCTGCTTTCGACGACGAACGAAGCACCGACCGAGGAGCCGCTGCTCACGGGCGTCGCGTCGATGGAGGTGGCATTTTTCGACGGCTCGAGCTGGCAGGATTCGTGGCAGGTCACGAGCGACTACACGAAGTTGCCGCAAGCCGTGCGCGTGCGCATCCGGCCCGTCCGCGCAGATGCGAACGCGCAAGCGCCGGCAGCGATCGAAGTGCTGGTCCCGTGGATGACCCAGGCGGCTAACGACACGACGGCGACGACCTCGACCAGCGGAGGCAATCCATGAAGCGCTCACTACGTTCCGAGCGCTCCGAACGCGGCATGGTGCTCATCGTGGTGATGTGGGCTTGCCTCGGACTCGTGAGCATCGCGCTGCTGTTCGGGCATTCTATGCTCATGACGTATCGCGGCGCAGACAACGACCTCGCGGGACGGCAGGCGGAGCAGGCGATCGAGGGTGCGGCGCGTTACGCGGAATCGCTGCTCGTCGATCCGACGACGCGGGGTGTGCTTCCGCAAGCGTCCTCGTATCAAGGCGAGGCTGTGCCGGTGGGTGAGGCGACCGTTTGGTTTTTTGGAAATTCCGCGGACAACAACGTTGGATCAAAAGGGGAATATGGGCTCGTCGATGAGGCGTCGAAACTGAACATCAATACCGCGACGCTCGCCATGCTCCAGGCGCTGCCGGGCATGACCGACGAACTCGCCGCGTCGATCATCGACTGGCGCGATGCCGATGATGACGTGACGCCAGGCGGCGCGGAGACCTCGATCTACGCGCAAAAAAAGCCGGCCTACAAAGCGAAGAACGCGCCATTTGAATCGATCGAAGAGCTGGCGCTGGTCAACGGCGCGACGCGGGAGATTCTTTACGGCGAGGACGCCAATCTCAACGGCGAGCTGGATCCAAACGAAGACGACGGCGAGAAGAATGCGCCCGCGGATAATTCCGATGGCAAACTCGACGCGGGCATCCTTGCCTACGTGACCGTTTTCAGCCGCGAACCGAACAAACAGGCCGATGGAACGGCGCGAATCAATATCAGCCAGCCGAGGCCAATCGAGCCACTCGGCAAGCTGCTGACCGACAAGTTCGGGGCGAGCCGGTCGCAGGAAATTCAAACGCGACTGAGGTCGGGCGCAAACCTCCGGAGCGCCCTTGAACTCTACATCCGCAGCGGGATGACGGCGGACGAATTTGGCCAGATCGTGGACGCGCTGACGACGAAGACTGGCAACTATCTTACTGGTTTGATCAATGTGAACACGGCGAGCGCGACAGTGCTCGCGTGTGTGCCGGGGATCGGCGTGGACAAAGCTGCAACGCTCGTCACCGCGCGGCAGAGTCGCACGACCCAGGACACAAACATCGCGTGGGTCGTGGATGCCCTCGGCGCAGAGCGCGCGGTGCTGGCTGGGCCGTACCTCACCGGGCAGAGCTGGCAGGCGAGCGCGGATGTCGCGGCGGTTGGGCGGCATGGGCGCGGTTATCGCCGGACGAAATTCGTGATCGATACAAGCACGGGCACGCCGCGGGTCATCTACCGGCGCAATCTCGCACCGCTCGGCTGGGCGCTCGGCAGCGATGTGCGGGGGAGTTTTGCCGCGCAAAAGGAGGACCGATGAAGCTCGATCTCGCGGAGTTGAAGAAACGCTTTCAGGTGCGCGCAGCGCTGGCGGTGACGATCGAGTCCGGGCGCGTTATCGTGGACTTCATGCGACTGGAGGAAAAAGCCGGTCGCATTTTGAAGTCGATCGAGCTGCCGGTGGGTGCGGAAGCGGTGCTCGCCGATCCCGACCGCGTCGGCAAGCAACTGGCCGCGGAACTAGCATCCGCGGGCATTCGCGAGCGGCGATGTGTGGTGTGCATTCCGGCCGGCTGGGCGCTGACCACCTCGACGGAAGTGCCCGGCGTGTCCGCGGACGACATGCGCTCCTATCTCGAATTGCGCGCCGAGCGGGAGTTTCCGATTCCCGTGATGGACCTGCGCCTCGCGCATTGCGCCTATGCTTTGCCGGATGGAAAAGAGTGCGCGACGCTCGCGGCGGTGCCGGCCAAACGGATCGACGCCATTGAGCGCATGCTGGTCGCGATGGAATGCCGCGCGGTGTCCATTTCGCTGGGTCTCGATCGCTGCCTCCCGCACGGCGAGATGCCGGCGGCGCTGCATTTTCTGGCGAATGGAAACCACGTCGATGTGGTCATCGCTGCCGGCGGTGGCATCGCGGCTGTGCGCACGCTGCCCGGCCCGGCCAGCGCGGATCCCACGACCTTCGATGCGATTGGCTTTTCCCGCGAGGTCCGAATCACGCTTGGCCGACTGCCGGACGCGTTGCGTCAGGAGGTGCGCGAGGCGCGCTTCAGCGGCCCGTCGGTTTCGGCGGAAAACTTGTGCAGCGAATTGCGGCAGCACCTTTATCGCATGGGCATCTCGAGCCGGCTCGAGCGTCCGCAAGGTGACGACGCAGAGGCGCACCCGGCGGCCGCGCGGGAAACTGCCGAGCATCATCTGCGGCAGCGTCCGGTGGCGTTTGAGTTTCTCACGGCGCAGGTCAATCGCTGGCAGACGATGGCGCGGCAATTCGACGATCGCCGCCGTCGCTGGCTGGTCGGCGCGGCAGTCGCGGCGCTCGTGCTGCCGATCCTGATTTACATCGTGCGATCGCATATGGAGAGCAGCCTCGCGACGGAGTGGAATGGCATGCGGATCAAAGTTGCGAACGTGGAAAAAGTGCAGCAGCGCATCCGGCTGTTCCGTCCCTGGTTCGAGCCCACGCCGCAGAATCTGCAAGTCCTCGAAGTGCTCGACAGTGCCTTTCCCGAGATCGGCGACGTCTGGGCGAAAAGTGTGACGATCGCCGACGGCGCGAAAATCACCTGCATCGGATACGCGCGAAATCAGGGCACCCTGCTCAGTTTCCTCGACCGGCTGCGCGCCCGTCCCGAAGTCGCCAGCGTGCAGATTCAGCAGGAGCGCGGCGAGAATCCGATTCAGTTTTCCATGACCTTCAAATGGGCTCCCAATGATGCAAAATAAGCGCCGCGAAATTCTTTTGAAAATCGGTGTAGGTGCCGTGGTCGGGCTGTTTCTGCTCGATCGCATGGTGCTGGAACCGGCGATTGCAGGATGGAAAGCGCAGAGCACGCGGCTCGCGGCGCTTCGGCAAAAGGTGCAACGCGGACGGCAGTTACTCGATCGCGAAAAAATGCTCCGCAGCCGCTGGGACGAGATGTTGCGGGCGAATTTGCAGGACGACGTTTCGAGTGCGGAGAACGATGTTTTCAAATCGCTCGGCAGGTGGACGCGCGAAAGCCGGGTCGTCTTCACGAGCCTCACGCCGCAATGGCGAAATCACGATGAGGGCTACGATACCTTTGAGTGCCGCGCGACGGCCACGGGCGATCAGGCGTCGCTGGGTCGGTTGATTTACGAGATCGAAACCGATCCGCTGCCGGCGCGGGTCGAGGAGTGCGAGGTCAGCACCCGCGATGCGCTGGGCAAGCAACTCAGCCTGTCGTTGCGGTTCAGTTTCGTGCATATCGCGGAAGCGGGGAGGAGCGCGCGATGAGCCGGCTGGCTTTCAATATCGCGGTCGCCGCGTTCATCCTGTTCGTCGCGGGAAACGGCCACGCGCAGGCCGCGGAAAAAGCGCCGGCTTACGACACGTTCCACCTCGTGCGGACGCGCAATATGTTTGATCCGAACCGCCGCCCGTCGCGGGTCGATGCGTCGGCGTCGCAGAAATCTTCCACGCTCGGGAAGCAGAGCCGGGGAAGCATGCTCATGCTCACGGGGACGATGGTGACCGCGGGAAAAACTCTCGCGTTTTTTTCCGGCACCCGCGCGGAATTTAGCAGGGTGATTTCCGTGGGCGACACGATCGCGGATTGCAAAATCACCGCGATCAAGCTGACGGCGGTGGACATGGAGCGGGCAGGGAAATCCACCCCGCTCGCCGTCGGGCAGCAACTCCAGATTGATGGTTCGCCTTCGGATGTGCCGGTGGAGGAAACTCCCGCCGTCACTGGCGCGCCCGCAGACCCTTCCGCACCGAACACGGCCGGGCCTGCGGCTGCCGATTCCACTTCCTCGTCCGCCCCGACGAACGACAAAAACGAAATCCTCCGTCGAATGATGGAGCGACGCGCCAAAGAGCTGTCCAAATGAAAACCCAACGCCTGACCACGACTCTCCGCCTGCTGCTGACCGCCGCACTTTTTCTGCCCTGCCTCGCGCAGGCGCAGCAGCGAAGCAGCAGCGGACCTGCGCCAATTAAACCGCGGACGACCACCGTGCCCGACGTGGCGTTGCCGGAAGTCGATCCGCTGTTTTCCGCCAACCAAGCAGTGCCGCCCGGGAAGCAGGTCGTGCCACCCGCGAAAGCGACGATCATGGTGAACTTCCAGGATGCCTCGCTGAACGATGTTCTGAATTACCTTAGCGAAGCGGCTGGCTTCGTCGTCGTGCAGGAAGTGAAAGTCGAAGGCAAAATCAACGTCGTCAGCCGCCAGCCGATCACCGCGGACGATGCTGTCGATCTGCTCAATACGGTGCTTCTCGAGAAAGGCTACGTCGCCATTCGCAACGGGCGCATCCTGAAGGTTGTCAATCGCAAGAATGCCGAGAGACGCGACCTGCCGGTGCGCACTGGCAGCGATCCGGAGTTGATTCCGCGCAAGGACGAGATGGTCACGCAAATCCTTCCGCTGCGATTTGGTGAAGCGGCCAAGCTTGTCGAAAACCTCCGCCCCTTGCTCGCCGAAAACGCCACGATCAACGCGAACGAAGGCAGCAACTCAATCCTGCTCACCGACACCCAGACCAACATCCGCCGCATCGCGGAAATCATCCGCGCGATCGACACCTCAGTGGCCAGCATTTCCACGCTCCACGTCTATCAGTTGAAGTACGCCAATGCGAAAGAACTGGCGACCGTCATCACGCAGCTTTTCGCGCCGGCGACGACGGGCGCTGCTGGCCAGGGCGGCAATCAAGGCGGTGGGCGTCGTGGATACGGTGGAGGCGGTTATGGTGGTCCAGGGGGTCAGCAGCAGACACCGCAAAGCGAAGCGCGCCAGGCCAACTCCCGCGTCATTGCTGTCGCTGACGACCAGAGCAATTCCCTCATCGTCAGCGCGCCCGAGGATGTGATCCCGAGCATTTCGGAAGTCGTTAATAAGATCGACACGAACATCTCCGACGTCACCGACACCCGCATTTTCCATCTGGTCCACGCCGACGCCATGGAGACGGCAGACATTATCAATACGCTCTATGGCGACGCCGCCTCGCTGCCCAAACAAGCGCGCAGCGGGAGTAATCAACGCGGAACGCAGAGCCGCCAGACGCAACCGCAGCAACCAGCCACCAACGCCAATCAGAGCGAACGCGCGTTGCAGCAATCGCGGGTTGTTGCCGTCGGCGACGGGCGCACCAATTCCCTCATTGTCTCTGCCGCGCAAGACACCATGGTTCAGATCGCCGAAACGGTCAGCCGCCTCGATGCCACCGACGCGAAGAAACAGCATGTCTATGTCCACTCGCTCCAGCATGCCGACGCCGACAGCGTGGCCGATGTCCTCCGTGGAATGCTCGGCCAGCAAACCAACTCCGCCAATTCCAAAGCTGGATCCGGCCGCCTCAACCAGCGCAGCGCAACGGGAGCCACCATAGATACGTCCGATGCCTCGAGCAATCTAACTGGCTCCGGCGGCGGACGCGCACGCTGAAGTCCCAGCCTCTCTTTCTTTCGTCCCGCCACCTATGCAACACCCATCATTCCCCCCCTGCGCCCAGCGTGTCGGCGCCCTCCTTGCCGCGTTACTTATCGCCGTCCCGCTTCACGCCCAGACCACGCGACCGGGTGGCAATGTCCGCGGCACCACGGGCACCTCATCACGCACGGGCACCGGCAGCTCTACATCCTCCCTAAGCCGCACCAGCAGTGGCACTCGCCAGTACCGCAGCAATACAGAAATCGGTGACGCGATCATCACCATCGACCCTGAGACCCGGTCGCTGGTCATCGTCACAGACGAAGATACCCATCGCGAAATGACCAACGTCATCAGGACACTCGACAAACCCAAGCCGCAGGTGCTCATCAAAGTCGTCTTCCTCGAAGTGACTTATAACAAGAGCGCGGACGTCGGATTGGAGGGTAGTTACACCTTTAACCTGAAGAGTCCCATCGCGGGAAAGACGGGTAACACCACCACTACGACCTCGACGACCGGCACCATCCCAGGCGGAACGACCACGACCAATTCCACCCTTACGACTCCGCTCGACACGCTCGCCAATGTCGGGCGGACCGCGACCGCGCAGAATCTCTATGGATTATCCGCTCTAACTCAGGGTAGCTTTCTCCGCCTTGCCAGCGACGATTGGAGTGCGACGCTGCACTTGCTGGCCACGAGGGGTAAGCTCGAAGTCCTTTCCCGGCCGTCCATCATGGCGCGCAACAATCAGGAAGCCGTCATCGTCGTCGGCTCCGAGGTGCCCTTCATTACCGCGAGCAGTCTTACCTCGACCGGGCAGACAAATAACACCATCCGCTACGATAACGTCGGGATCATTCTCCGCGTAACTCCGTTCATTACTTCGGAAGGCACCGTCGAAATGATTGTCGCACCCGAGATTTCCAACCTGACCGATCAAACTGTGCCGATCGGCAATAACACCTTCGCTCCTGTTATTGCCAAGCGCTCCGCAGAAACCGTCGTTGTTACTCCACATGCGCAAACTGTGGTTATCGGCGGCCTTATGGAAACGCAGAAGACTTCGAACATCCAAAAATTCCCATTGCTCGGCGACATTCCGCTGATCGGCATGGCTTTTCGACGCACCGTCACGTCGGACATAAAGCGCGAACTCCTCATCTTTCTCACTCCCTATATCGTCAACAGCAACAACGGCCTTGCAAGAACTACGGCCGACGAAATGGACCGCACCGAACTTGTTGACCGCGCCTTCACGCAAAAGGAATTGGACAAATACATCGACTCTCTGCCCACGTCGCCCACGTCGCCGGAAGCGGCTCGCAAAGCCAGCACTTCTACCAAGTCCGCCGCTTCTTCCTCAAACACCTCGTCCGCTTCGGCCAAGATCAAGCCTGCGCCACAAACTCGGCCGAGCAATCATTGAAACGACAGACCGGATTCGTTGGGAAGCGGAAGCGATGTCGCATGCTCTAAATCTGTCTTTTTTCACTCGCGAACGGCCGAGCGCGAAGTCAAATTTCAGTTCTTATGCCTGTCATCACCCCCCGCAAAACGCTCCCTTCGTATGATGTCATCGTCGTCGGCTCCGGGGCGGGTGGGGGAATGGCGGCTTACACGTTGACCAAGGCCGGGCTCAAAATTCTGATGCTGGAGGCGGGGCGGAATTACGATCCGGGGACGGAGACGCCGATGTTCCAGAATGCGTCGGATGCGCCGTTGCGCGGTGCGGGGACGCCGGACAAACCGTTCGGTTTTTTCGACGCGACGGTGAGTGGGGGTTGGACCGTGCCGGGCGAGCCTTACATGGTGCAACGCGAAGAGAGCAAGACGTGGGAGGAAGCGACCGATTGGAAGGCCAAGGAGGTGAAGGGCAACCGCCAGAATTTCATGTGGTGGCGCCCGCGGATGCTCGGCGGGCGGACGAATCACTGGGGGCGCATTTCGCTGCGCATGGGGCCGTATGATTTCAAACCGAAGAGTCGCGACGGGCTCGGGCTCGACTGGCCATTTGAGTACAAGGATTTCGAGGCTTGGTATGACAAGACCGAGGCGCTGGTCGGTGTCTATGGGAGCAACGAAGGACTGGAGAACACGCCCGATTCGCTGAATGGCACGCTTCAACCGCCGCCGCATCCGCGTGCGCACGAGATGCTGGTGCGCAAAGGCGCGCAGCGACTTGGCATCCCGGTGATTCCGTCGCACATGGCGATCCTCACGCGTCCGATCAATAACCGCGCCGCCTGCTTCTACGCGACGCCTTGCGGACGCGGCTGCTCGATCAAGGCGAACTTCCAATCGACGACTGTGCTTCTGCCGCCTGCGGTCGAGACGGGCAATCTCGACATCATGACGGATGCGATGGTGCGCGAGGTCATTGTCGGCAAGGACGGCAAGGCAAAAGGCGTACTCTATATCGACAAGCAGACGGGCAGGGAGGAGCGCGCGACGGCGCGCGTGGTGGTGCTCGCGG
This sequence comes from Chthoniobacterales bacterium, assembly GCA_038240495.1. Lineage (GTDB taxonomy): Bacteria > Verrucomicrobiota > Verrucomicrobiia > Chthoniobacterales > Chthoniobacteraceae > Chthoniobacter. The sequence goes on from JBBSDS010000100.1 coordinate 14,009, forward strand.
CGAGCGGCTGTGAAAGCGCGCGCATCATGCTGAACAGTAA
>JBBSDS010000101.1:0-14031 GCA_038240495.1 Chthoniobacterales bacterium
CCTGCTCGCCATCCTGCCCGAACTCGGGCAGGGCTCCCGCGCCCGGCTGACCAGCCTCGCCCGGCTGGCCCCGCGCGCCTGCGAGCGGCGAAGCCTTCCGCGGCCAGCGCCACGTCCACCGTGGTCGCCCCAAAGTCCGCCGCATCCTCTACCTCTGCGCCCTCTCCGCCGCCCGCCATCACCCCTTCCTCAAGCTCTTTTACGCCCGCCTCCGCACCGCCGGCAGAGCTCCCAAAGTCGCCCTGACCGCCGTCGCCCGCAAACTCCTCAGCTACCTCCACTCCGCCCTCAAAGACCCCAATTTCGCCCTCGCATGAAAAACACAGTTGCTGAGCGGAGTTCCGTCACGGGCGAGGGTGGGACGGAACGGAGTCGAAGAGCCTGTCCTGAGTTTGCCGAAGGAATCCCGGCGATATCGCCCGTGAATGCGCGGGGTCCTTCGACTGCGCTGCGCCCGCCTCGCGGCCTGCGCAGAGCTCAGGATGATACACGTAGTGAGAATGATTTTTAGCCGATGCTCTAATTTGAAAACGCTTTAACTCACTCAACCAATTCCAGTGACGAACGACTCAACTCCAGCGGTTGCCCGTTCGACGTTGCGCGCTACTCTGCCGTGTGACATCCGAAGCTCATGAGCACTTGCGCAAACGCTGCCGCGTGATGCGCCGGCTCATCCGCTTGCATGGGCCATGTGGGCTCGTGGCGGAAAAACGGCGATCACCATTTGAGGCACTGGGCATCGCGGTCGCGCATCAGCAATTGCACGGGAAAGCCGCGGAGACGATTCTCGGGCGCTTTCGCGCGCTCTTCGCGCCGGCGCGGTTTCCGACCGCGGAGCGGCTGGCGGAGGTGTCGGATGAAGCGCTGCGCGGGTGTGGATTTTCGCTGGCGAAAACGGCGGCCATTCGCGACATCGCGGAGAAGACACTTTCGGGAGTGGTGCCGACTTCGCGCGCCATCGCGAAGATGAGCGACGAGGAAATCATCGCGCGACTCACGGCGGTGCGGGGTGTCGGGCGCTGGACCGTGGAGATGCTGCTCATCTTCAAACTCGGACGGCCCGATGTGCTGCCGGCCGATGACTTCGGAGTCCGCAACGGCATGCGCATCGCCTATGCGCTGCCGGAAATGCCGAGTCCGAAGGAAGTGCTCGCCTTTGGCGAACGCTGGCGTCCGCACGCCACAACGGCGGCCTGGTATCTCTGGCGCGCGGCCGATGCAGCACAAAAGCGCAAAGTGATCGACGGCGTGAACGGCTGACTCCGCGGAACGATCGCGAGGGCTGACGGGCGGATCAGGCCTTTTCGACTTCGATCACGGTGATGGTGATATTGTCCAATCCTCCGGCATCCATCGCGGCGGCGAAAAGTGCCGCGACAGCAGCCGTGGCGTCGCGATTTGCGGCCATGAGCGCGGTGATCTCGGAGGCCGGCAGCATGTCGGTGAGGCCATCGCTGCAGATGAGGAAGCGCGCGTGCTCTTCGATGTGCAGCGGGTGGGTGTGGGTCTCGATATCGACGATTTCATCGCGACCGCCAATGGCCTGCGTAAGGGCGTGAAGAAAGCCCGGGCGCAAGCCATCGCCCGGCTTGAGCAGACCCTGGTCGATGAGTTCCTCCGCTTCGGAATCGTCGCGCGTAATCTGCGTGAGTTGCCCGCCCTCCTCGCGATAGACGCGTGAGTCGCCGACATTGAACGCGAAAAATCCACGACCGCCGAATCCGACGCCAGCCACGGTCGCCCCCATCGCAGCGAACTCACTATCTTCCTGCCCGCGCTCGCAGAGGCGGCGATTCACCCGCTGGAGGAGATCGGAGACGCTATGCGGCGTGACGCGCGTGCAATCGGCGAGCGCCTCTACGACCTCGCGACTCGCTTCCGCGCCAGCCTGGTGCCCGCCGATTCCATCCGAGACCGCGACGATCCACGGGCCGGCGGCAATCGAAAATGGAGATGGCGTATTCGTGCTCTCGCCGGACAGCGCCGCGCCCGCCAGGCACGCATCCTCATTCATCCGGCGCAACTTCCCGGTATTGCAGACCCAGGCGCCGCGGACCGCATAGTGAGTCGCAGCCCGTTCTTCCGAACCGTGCTCGGGTTCTCGGGAGTGGGCATGATCGTTGGCAATGGACTTCACTCGTTCCTTGGGGGGATGGGCAGAGGCATTGGACTTCGGTACCTCGGCAGACTCTCGCGATTCGGAGGTCTCTTTCAAGCTTTCGTCTTGGCGGAACATTTGCGGGGGGAAGAAAAGGTGGGATTTCCTAATCTGAAACGAAATCGAATGTCGAGGATTGGACTCGTGCATTGCGTCGCTATTCAATCGGCGATAGGTGAAACGCCGTGGACAAAGACCTCGGACGCATTACTGAAAAAATCCTCGCCTCTTATAAAGCTGGCGCCGGCATGAACAATATCGACGGTTCAAATCTGCCGTCGAAGCGGGCATTGGCCACGATCTGCGAAGATTTGCTCCAACTCCTTTTTCCCGGCTTCCATGATCAGGAGCCGATTCATTCCAAAGACCTGCGCCGCGTCACGGGCCATCGCATTTACACCATCGCGGAACGCCTGAAGGAAGAAGTCTGCAAGAGCCTGCGTCTCGGGGAACCGACCTGCCCCGACGCCAAAGCGGAACGACTCGTGACGCAGTTTTTGGACACGATCCCGTATGTCCGTCAACAGTTGCAAACCGACATCGAGGCCGCCTTTTCCGGCGACCCGGCCGCGGCCAGTTTAGACGAAATCATTCTCTCCTATCCGTATCTCGAAGCCATCGCCGTGCAGCGCTGCGCCCACCTGCTTTACTGCCTCCAATTGCCCCTCATCCCGCGGATGATGACGGAGTGGGCGCACAGCCGCACCGGCATCGACATGCATCCCGGCGCGCACATCAAGTCGCACTTTTTCATCGACCACGGCACGGGCGTCGTCATCGGCGAAACGTCCGTCATCGGCTGCCACGTGAAGATGTATCAGGGCGTCTCGCTCGTCGCGCGTTCGCTTTCCGGAGGTCAGCAACTCAAGGGGAAAAAGCGGCACCCGACAGTCGAGGATCACGTGACGATTTACGCCGGGACCACGATTATCGGCGGCGATACGGTGATCGGCGAAGGATCGACCATCGGCGCAAATGTGTTCCTGACGCACAGCGTGCCGCCGCGCTCGCTCGTGTTCTATGAGGAGAATTCGCTGCGCATCCTCGACAAAGCCAAGCGTCCGGAGGAGTGGGTGGCGGATTGGGTGATTTGAAAAGCGCGCAGGTTTGTCGCTCGTGTGATCTACCTCGACTACAACGCCACGACGCCGCTCGCTCCCGAGGTCTTCGAGGCCATGCGGCCGTACTTGGAACGCCATTTTGGCAACCCGTCGAGCATTCACGCGGCGGGCCGCGAAGCACGCGCGGCCATCGACGACGCGCGCGACCGGCTCGCCCGGCTCCTCGGCGCGAAACCGCATGAAATCATCTTCACCGGCGGCGGCACCGAATCCGACAACCTCGGCATCATCGGCCTCGCGAGGGCGCACGCCTCGCGTGGAAAGCAGGTCATTACCTGCGCCACCGAGCATCACGCGGTGCTCCACGCCTTCGAGTATTTGGAAAAAAAGGAAGGCTTTCGCGTGACACGGTTGCCGGTGGACGCACGAGGGCGGATCGACTCGCAGCAATTGGCCAACGCCATCACGGACGAGACCACGCTGGTTTCGATCATGTCGGCAAACAACGAAACCGGCACACTCCAGCCCGTGACCGAAATCGGCGCGCTCTGCCGCGAACGCGGCGTGCTCTTTCACTGCGACGCGATCCAATCCTTTGGCAAAGAGCCTCTCCGGGCGGCGGACTTCGATGCACTCTCGATCGCGGCGCACAAGTTTCACGGCCCGAAAGGCGCCGGTCTGCTTTATGTGCGGACCGGTCTTTCTGTGGAGCGGCTGCAGCATGGCGGCTCGCATGAAAATGAGCGGCGACCGGGCACCGAGAATGTGGCGGGCATCGTCGGCCTCGCGTCCGCCGCAGAGCGCGCACTGGCGGCGATGGATTCCGAGGGACCACGTCAGGCGACGCTCCGGGATCGGCTCTGGCAGGGGATCCGCGCGATTTTTCCGGCTGCCGTGCTGAACGGGGATCCCGACGCGCGGCTCGCGAACACGCTCAACATCAGCTTTCCCGGACTCGATGGCGAAAGTCTGCTCATGAACCTCGACCTCGCGGGCATCTGCGCATCGAGCGACTCGGCCTGCATGGTCGGTTCGATCCAGGCATCGCACGTCCTGCTCGCCATGGGCGTGGCACCCGAACTCGCCCAAGCCACGGTGCGCTTTTCGCTGGGCAAGGAAACGACAGCGGAGGAGATCGATCTTGCGCTCAGCCGCCTGCCGGAAATCTTCTTCCGCCTTCAATCCACATTGGTGTGAGCCTCCCCCGTCAACTCGATTTTCTCGTTCAACTCATCACCTCGCGCCGCAAGCCCGAGCCGGTCGCAGTTCCACCCGAGACCACTGCTGCTGGCCGCGACATCGTGCTGGAGGAACAAGCGGGGACACTCCTCCGCGCGCTCGGTTGCGGTGATCTCGCCACCCGCCTCCGCGTGGAATGGAATCCGCGGATGCGGAGCACCGCCGGCACGGCCTACGCGTCCAAATCGCTGATCACGCTCAATCCGCGGCTGCGGCCTTTTGGAGATGAGGAAGTGGACCGGACACTGCGGCACGAACTCGCACACCTGCTCGCGCACCATCGCGCCGGACGTCGGCGGATCGCGCCGCACGGGCGGGAGTGGCAGCAGGCGTGTCGCGATCTCGGGCTGGTAAACGAAGCCCGCTGCCACACGCTACCGCTGCCCCGCCGCAAGGTGCGCACGCGGCACCTTTACCGCTGTCCATCCTGCACCGTGGAAATCCGGCGGGTGCGGCCTTTCGGACGAAAGACGGCGTGCCTCGCCTGCTGTCGCCGCCACAATCAAGGGCGTTACCACGACCGGTTCCGCTTCGTGAAAATCGCCGCTCCGGGCGTTTAACGGCTTCAAAAAAACGAGCGGGAAGCTCGCGCCTCCCGCTCGTTAAATGGGTTTCGTTTGATTCCGTGATTATTTTGCGTCGCCGGGTTTGCCGGGTTTGCGTTCGCCGGGCTTCCGATCGCCACCGGCTCCGCCGGGGCGGAGTTCCTTCATTTTTTCCTTCTGTTCGGGCGTGAGGATGGCACCGATTTCTTCCATCTGGCTCTTTATGAGTTCCTTAAATTTTTCCTTGTCGGCGTCCGTCAAATTCTCGCGTCCCTTGCCCATGAGTTCCTTGAATTGCGGAGCGTTTTTTTCCATGATCACCTTGATTTTGTCTTGCTGATCCTTGGAGAGGCCGAGCTTCTCGGTCATCATTTTCAGACGCTCCGCCGGATCCATGCGCCCTTCGCCGCCACCGGGGCGGCGCTCGCCTTTGCCTTCGGGCTTGGAACCGGGTTTGTCACCGGCGACCGGAGGGGCCGTGGTGCCGCCGGGAGGATTGGGCGGAACGGCGTCGAGAGCGCGGATGGAGGCGGGCACGAGGCAGAGAGCTGCCACGGCGAGGGAGAGGATGGTGGGTTGCTTTTTCATCGTGGGGCAGAAACCCCCTGTAAAAAGCATAGTTGCGCGGGACGCGAAAAATCTTCTAAGATTTTCCCGGGAAAGCAAAAGGACACGGCGGAAACCGTGTCCTTCAGCAAAAATTTTGCGTGATCGAGCGCTTACTTCGCGGTCTTTTCTTCGATGTATTTCACGACGTCGCCGACCGTCTGCAGCTTCTCCGCGTCTTCGTCGGGAACTTCGACCGAGAACTCCTCCTCGAAAGCCATGACGAGCTCGACCGTATCGAGCGAGTCGGCGCCGAGATCCTCAATAAACGACGCGGTCGGGGTGACTTGCTCGGGATTCACGCCGAGCTGCTCGACGATGATGTCCTTCACTTTTTCTTCGATCGATTTGTCTGCCATAAAAAGGGTGGTTGAGGAGCTGTGTGGTTGGGTTGGTTTCGGGGCATGCTTTAGAGACGGCATCCGGGAATGGCAACAATTAATTAGGACTTTTTTCCCGCGAAATCGTCGGCAAAATTCCGCACTCGCATCTGCCACCGCGCACCGATAGTAACGACACCCATGAGCGATTTGCCGCAGGAATTTGACCTGAAGTTTTTACCCGATTGGGTGAAGGAAAGCCCGGCGGTCAATCGCTATGCCGACTACCAGGGCGAGACCTCGGATCGGCCCCGCCGGGAGCGCGATGATCGCCGCCCCCAGGGACCCCGCCCGGAACGCCGCGGCCCACCTCCGCCTCGGGGCGGCGAGCGCCGTGGACCGCGCCCCGACCGTCCTCCGGGGGATCGCCCGCGCAGTGCCCGGCCCGGAGGAGACCGCCCGCGGGAGGGCCGCCCGCACGATCGTCGCGACGATGCCCGACCACCGCGGGAGGCGCCTCGCCCGGCCCCGGCCTCGCTCAAGGTCGAACTGCTCCCGGAACCGAATGCCGCCGCCGGCATCGCCCGGCAGATCAAAACCAGTGGACGTGCGTTCGCGGTCTTTGGCACGAGCAAGCTTTTTTTGGAACGACCGGAGCGCCACCGCGTACGTCTGACTTCTTCCGATCCAGCGGTGCCGCTTTTTCAAATCGGCGACGGACCGATTTCGTTCGACCGGGGTTTGGTCGAGCGCAATTCTTTCTTCACCGCGAAGGACGAGCATTACACCGAGGAAACGGTTCAAGGGGAACCGATCAAAGGCAACTTTTCCAATGTCGCCCGTGTGCGCTCCACAGGCGCGCTGCTCGGACCGACGAATCACCACAGCTATCAGCCCGCGCTGCGCAAACTTTATGAAGAGCGCTTTGCCCGCCGGATGCCGTTTCACGAGTTCCAACAGCACGAGATCGAGGTCATCGCTGACGAACAAGCCGTCGCGGATTGGAAGGAACAGGCGCGCAGCAGCACGACCTTTACGACGACCAAGGAGGCGGAGCCGGTGGTTTTCAAAACGTTGAGCGAAGCCGAGCAGCACTTCCGCAAGCGCTACCTGCCGCAACTCGTGAAAAGTGGGCCGACGCTGGAATGCGGCGGTCCAGCGATCCGGTCGGGCGCGGATCGCTTTGTCAATGGAGCGGTGCGCGAGGCGTGGGAACAGGAAAGCCGCTTTCCGCAGCAGGTCGTGAATGGACTGCGGCCATATCTCATGGAGGCGGGTCTGCATTTTTTCAAACACCGCAAACGGGTGCTCTACGTCTGCGCCACCAAGCCACTGCGCCATCCGGCGGGGCAGGTCTTTTCGGACGGCATCACGGCGATTTTGAAAACGGTCGAAGCGTCACCTCGGATCAAGCGTCCCGACCTCGCGGCGAAGATTCTCGGAGAGGCGCAGGATTCGCCCGAGGCCACGACACGCAAAGAGCAACTCGCCGCCGACCTCCACTATCTCATTCACGCCGGACATGTGATCGAGTTTTCCGACGGTGCGCTGGAACTGCCGCTTTCGCCACTCGACAGACCAGCTCCGGAACGCCCGGAAAAATCAAAGCCGGCCAAGGAATCTGGGACCGCGGAAAACGTCGCGAGCGCTGCCGAAGAGCAGACGGTCGCCGAGGAAACCGCACCAGTCGCGGAATCGCCGGAAGCATCTGCCCAGGAGACGCCGATGGCATCCGAACCCACCGCGCCCGTCGTGGCTACGGAAGCGGTTCCACACGCGGCGCCGGACGACAAGAGCGCGTCTGATCCGTCTGAAGAGACCGATAAGCAGCCTGTTGAGCAGCCGGTTGAAAAGTCTCAGCAAAGCCAGTCATCATGAGCGGAGCGCCGCGATGGGCGAAGGCGGCGCGGCGCGGAGTCGAAGGATCGGGTTAGGTTCGCCAAAGGTCGCCGAAGCGAGCAGCCATCAGCTTTCGCGAAGACCTCGCTTGTCAGTGCCAAGGGGTTCTTCGAATGCGCTACGCCCGCCTGTCCGCCTCCGCTCCGCTCAGGATGGCTCCGAGTTTTGAGGTTTTCAGCAAGGGAATGCCGATCGCCTATTTCTCCGGCTTGATGGTCACCGTTTTTCGGAGCGCGTCGAAATTGGGGAAGAACGCTTCGACCGTGTAAGTCTCTTCCGGATGCAAGTCGCGCAGTGAAACGTTCGCGCCGTACTCCAGCCGCTCGCCCGGATTGATCGCGACGATCGTCGGCTCGTTGTCGAAAGCCTGATCCTCCGACCATTGCTCGACCATTTTGCCATCCTTGGCCTTGATCAGCACCTCGATGCGCTGGGACGTGGGGAATTCCAGTTGCACCAGCTTGCTCGTTTTATTGGCGAGCGTGAGCGTGACTTTCACCTGCTTCGTTGCCGAGAGCTTGGGCGGATTCGGTTCGATCTTGAGCGCAAGTTCGAGGTGTTTGAAATTCGCGCCCGGCGTTTTCGGCGCTGTTTCCTTCGAGCCGCCAAACGGATGGAGCAGCCGATTGTACCAACTGCTCTTGGGCGGCGGGGTCGCGCTCTCCTCGGCGGCGGGGAGTGCCATCGGCAGGGCGAAGGCGAGGAGGCTGAGCGAAAGGCGGATTTTCATCGCGCATCTTTAGCGGGGCGCGGCATGGTTGGCAAATGGCTTCCCTGCTTCCAAAACTCCCACTCGCCATGAAACCGTCGCTCTGCATTTTCCTCGTCGGCCTCGTGCCATTTGTCCTCGGCATGGCCCGCAAGACCGAAATTTCCGTGCGCTTTTTTGCCGAGGCAAACGCGCAGGACACCGACAAATTTGCCACGCCGATCGCGCTAAAAAATCCGCCGCGCGCGGCCTACATCGAGAAGATATCGACGATCAACGAGAAGATGATCAAGGCCGTCTATCCGTTTCAGGCGAAGGATGGCACTTGGGGCTGCGCGTTCAGGCTCAATGAAAGTGGAAAGTTGAATCTCGAAGTCGTCAGCACCGAGCGGCGGGGCAGCTCGATGGTCGTCTTCGTCGGCACAAAGACCGGCACACATCAAGTCATCGACGTGCTCGTCGACAAGCCAATCCGCGACGGGATCGTTTCCATTCCCAGCGGCCTGACGGAAATCGAAATCGCTGCTCTGACCAAGGAATTCCCCGTTATCGGACAGCAGAAGCAGAAGAGGTCCCTTTTCGGCCGCTCTCCCAAGCCGCCCGCCAGCTAGTCGCTCGTCGTTCCGAATCGCCAATCGTTTCCACCTTTGTCGGAATATCTTCCTCTCCTCGCCGCGGTCGCGCCGGTCTTTATCATCATCGGTCTCGGCTGGATCATCCGGCGCATCGGCTGGCTCACCGAAGAGGCCGATGCCAGCTTGCTGCGGGTCATCGTCAACCTGCTCTACCCGTGCCTCATTCTCGATACGATCCTCGGCAATCGCGCTCTCGAAAAAGCGGGCAATGTCCTGCTCGCGCCGGCCGCGGGCTTCGCCACCGTCGCCCTCGGCTATGCTCTCTCCTACTTCGCGGCACCGCTCTTCGGCGCAGGCGAACCCCGGCAGCGCCGCACCTTTGCTTTCACGACCGGCATTTACAACTACGGTTACCTCGCGCTGCCCATCGCGCAGACGCGCTTCGGCGCGGAAACGAGTGGCGTGCTCTTCATTCATAACGTCGGCGTCGAAGTGGCGCTGTGGACGGTGGGGATCACGATCATTTCGGGGGCAACCAAAGGCGTGGGCTGGCGGCAGATTTTTAATGCGCCCGTCGTCGCCATCATGTGCGCCGCGGTGCTGCACTTTGCCGGAGCGCGCAACTGGATGCCGGGCGTCATCCTCACCGCGATTCACAGCCTGGGCGCCACGGCCATCCCGCTCGGCGTGATCCTCACTGGCGCCACGTTTGCCGATCAAATGCGCGATCTTTCCGCGGAGACGCGGCCCATCACCACGCTCGGGGCGTGCCTGCTGCGCCTCGTCGTGCTCCCGCTGCTCATGCTCGCGTTGGCGCGCTGGCTCCCCTGCCCGAGCGAGCTTCGTCGGGTCATCGTCATTCAGGCGGCCATGCCCTGCGCTCTCATTCCCGTCATCCTCTCCAAGCACTACGGCGGCGATCCAGCTACTGCGCTGCGGATCATCCTCGTCACTTCCGCCGTCGGTCTCCTCACCATCCCCTTCTGGCTCCAACTCGGCCTGCGCTGGATCGGCGAAAACTAAGATTTCCGCGCGTGTTGCGCGTTCGCGCTTGAAGCCGGGGCGGCGCCCGGAGAATCTGCTGCGCGTCGTCTTTTCCAAGACGGCCACCGCGACACGCGAACGTTTTCAATCAACCAAATCTCACCACACTTATGGCAGTCATCTCACGAGGTCTCGAAGGAATCGTCGCCGCGGAAACCCGCATCGGAGACGTGCGCGGCCAGGAAGGGCAGCTCATCTATTGCGGTTACGACATCAATGAATTGGTCGGCAAGGTCAGCTACGAGGAAGTCGTCCACCTTCTTTGGCACAACCGGCTCCCAACCCAGCGTGAACTCGACAAGCTGACCACGGCTTTACGGGCCGAGCGCGAGCTTCCAAAGGGTGTGATCGACTGGATCGTCGGCGCGCCCAAAGATGCCGCGCCGATCGACATCATGCGAACCGCGGTGAGCATGCTCGGCTGCTACCCGACTCATCGCCCCGACCTCGACATGCCGGAGGCCAATGCCATCGCGATCAAACTCGTCGCGCAAATCGGCATCATCGCCGCCTATTTCCACCGTGCTCGCACCAACCAGCCACTGCCGCCGATCCGCAAGGATCTGAGCGAAGCCGCTCACTTCCTATGGCTCATGACGGGAAAAGAACCCGGAGCCGAAGCGACACAAACGCTCGACGTGGCGTACGTGCTCCATGCCGAGCACGGCTTCAACGCCAGCACGTTCACTGGCCGCGTGGTTTCTTCGACGCTCAGCGATATGTATTCCGCGATCAGCGCCGCCATCGGCGCGCTGAAGGGTCCGCTCCACGGCGGAGCCAACGAGGGCGTGATTCACATGCTTCAGGAAATCGGTTCGCTCGACAGAGTGGATGGCTGGGTCAATGAAGCGCTCGCCCAGAAAAAGAAAATCATGGGCATCGGACACCGCGTGTACAAAGTCCTCGACCCCCGCGCCCCACATCTCAAAACCATGGCGATCAAGCTCAGCGAAGAGCTGGGCGATGCGAAATGGATCCAGATGAGCGAGCGCATCGCGACCATCATGAAGGAGCGCAAAGGGCTGAATGCGAACGTCGATTTCTACTCGGCGACCGTCTATTACTCACTCGGCATTCCGACCGATCTTTTCACGCCGATCTTCGCCATCGCGCGGATGAGCGGCTGGACGGCGCACGTCCTCGAGCAATACGCCGACAACCGCCTCTTCCGCCCGCTGAGCGAGTACAACGGAGCGCCCGTCGGGAAGAAAGTGGTGCCCATCGCCGAGCGCTAAAGGGCGGGACGGAGTTGCCGTCTGCTCGTGATTATGAGTTCCCCCATTGGCTTCGCCGTCGTCGGCACCGGCATGATCGCCGAGGTGCATGCGCAGGCCATCAAGGAGACGCCAGAAGCGCGACTCGCTGCGGTGTGGACGCGCTCGACCGAGAAGCGGAATGACTTTGCCGCGCGCTTCGGCTGCCGCGCTGCGGAAAGCTTGGAAGCGCTGGTCGCCGATCCCGAGATTCGCGCCGTGACTATCGCCACGCCGAGCGGCGCGCACGCGGAGGTTGCGGTGCCTTTTCTCGAAGCGGGCAAGGCCGTGCTCTGCGAAAAGCCGCTCGAAGTTTCGCTCGCGGCTGTGGATCGGATTCTCGATGCGGAGAAGCGCGGTGGCGGAATACTCGCGGGCGTTTTTCAAATGCGGCTCGGGCGCGGCGCGCGGCTGCTCAAGGATGCAGTTGAGGCCGGGCGCTTCGGACGGCTCACGCTTTGCAGCGCTTACATCAAATGGTGGCGTTCGCAGGAATATTACAGTTCCTCGCCTTGGAAAGGTTCGTTGAAACTCGATGGCGGCGGCGCGCTGATCAACCAAGGCATCCATGCCGTCGATCTGCTGCAATGGATCGCCGGCCTGCCCGCGGAAGTCAGCGCCTTTGCCGGCACGCTCGCCCACACGGGCATCGAGGCGGAGGACACAATCGTCGCGACGTTGCGCTATCCGCACGGCGGACTCGGCGTGATCGAGGCCGCGTCATCCGCGTGGCCCGGCAGCGACCTGCGCATCGAGATCATGGGGTCGCGTGGCTCCGCCGTGCTGGTCAATGACCGCGTCGATCGCTGGGAATTTGCGGAGCCGCAAGCGGAGGACGAAAAGATTCGGCAGGACTTTGCCGGCGGCGCCACGATGAAGGTCGGCAGCGGTGATCCGCGTGGAATGAGTTGGAATGAACATCGCGTGCAGGTCACTGATCTGGCGCGGGCCTTGATCGAAGGCCGCCCGCCAATGATCCCTGGGGCGGAAGCGCGGCGCGCGGTGGCGCTGGCGATGGCAATTTACGAATCCGCGCGGAGCGGACGCACGGTGCAGTTGTAAAGGATCCGGGTGGAGCACGCGGCTCGCGCGCTGGCTTCGGCGGCCCGCCGAAGGCACTGGCGGAAACTGTCGCGCCCAAAAATGAGGCGCGCTCGGCGGTGTTTCCGGCGAGCCGCCGGAAACCGCATGCGAGCCGCATGCTCCACCCAATGCTTACAGCGCGGCGGCGGTCTTCACGATCTCCGCAAAGTCTCGCGCCACGAGGCTCGCACCGCCGACGAGCGCGCCGTCGATGTCGGGTTGACTGAGAAGTTCGGCGGTGTTCCCTGGCTTCACGCTCCCGCCATATTGGATGCGCACTCTTTCGGCAGTCGCCGCGTCGGAAATTTCGGTGATCACCTTGCGGATGAAGGCATGCGCCTCCTGCGCCTGTTCGGGCGAAGCGGTCCGGCCCGTGCCGATGGCCCAAACGGGTTCGTAAGCGAGGACCACATCTTCCAATTCCTTCGCGGGGACGCCGGCGAGGCTGCCTTTGAGCTGCATCTCAAGCACGCGCTCGACCTGCCCGGCATCACGCTCGGCGAGCGTTTCGCCGATACACACGATGGGCGTGAGGGTCGCGGCGATGGCGGCTTTCGTCTTCTTGTTCACGATCTCATCGGTCTCGCCGAAAAGCGTCCGCCGCTCGCTGTGACCGAGCACCACATAACGGGCGAAGAGTTCCCGGATCATGCCGGCGCTGATTTCGCCGGTGAATGCGCCGTTCTTTTCCCAGTGCATGTTTTGCGCGCCGCTCTTCACATGCTGCTCCTTGCTCAGTCGCTCCGAGACATAGGCGAGCGCGGTAAAGGGCGGAACGATGACGATGTCGATGCGCTTCTCTCCGGCGAGTTCGAGCAGGAAGGTGTCGAGATACGTGGCCGCGTCGGCCACCGTCTGATTCATTTTCCAATTGGCGGCGATGATTTTTTTGCGCATGCGATCTGAGATGAGTTTGTTGATGCAAGGAGGCGAGGTCGAAGCCGCCCGTTACTCGTCTTGAAGCGCGGCGACGCCCGGAAGAATTTTGCCTTCGAGCAGTTCGAGTGAAGCGCCGCCGCCTGTGGAAATGAAGGTGACTTTATCGGCGACACCGGCGCGCTTCACGGCTTTGACGGAGTCGCCGCCGCCGATGATCGACTTGGCGCCGGAATTGGCGGCGATGGCCTCGGCGAGCGCGAAGGTGCCTTTAGCGGATTCCTTGATCTCGAAGACACCCGCGGGACCGTTCCAGACAATGGTCTTCGCGGCGGCGATCTCGGCGGAGAAAAGCTTGATCGTCTCTGGTCCGATGTCGATGCCTTCCCAGCCTTCGGGAATGTCTTCGCCGACCGCCGTATATTTGCCGGGCGAGGCGGTCTTGGTGGCAAAGTCGAGGTGCTCGACGATGTAGTTATCGACCGGGAGGAGAAACTTCACGCCTTTCGCCTTCGCCTTTTCAAGCGCGGCTTTGGCAGTGTCCACCTTGTCCGGTTCGCTCAGCGAGTTGCCAATCTTTTTGCTCAAGGCGAGGCCGAAGGTGTAGGCCATGCCGCCGCAGATAATGATCGTGTCGGCCTTGTCGAGCAGGCGGTCGATGAC
>JBBSDS010000102.1:0-14027 GCA_038240495.1 Chthoniobacterales bacterium
ATCAACGAACTGCTGCCCGAAAACGTGCGCGAACTCTTGTTCCGCACACCACTCGAACACGTGGGGGCAGGAGAATCGATACCATGAGCGCGACGATCACCTGTCATCCTCAGCGGAGCGAGGGATCTCTGATTTTTGCGACGGCGGGCCAAAGGCCCGAGACAAGCCAGCCCAGGGCAACGCCTTGGGTTGGCGGGACACGACGGACAAGCCTTGAAGGGGCGACACAAACGTTCCGGGCTCTCCGTCGCTTCCTCCGCCCTTGCGGGGCTTTGGCCGTTCTCTCATCAGACCCAGGGCGTCGCCCTGGGCTGGCATGTGGCCGCACCTTCGGTGCTCGTCCGCGGTCACATGGAAAAGAACCCGACGCTTTCTAATGCCCCAAAGCCACATCGCGAATCTGCTCAGGCAAGCCATCGGCGTGGATGCCGCGACCATCGGGCATTCGGTCGTCGAACACGCCGTGCGGACGCGGATCGCCGCGTGCGGCCTGCACGATTTGAATGAGTATTGGGAGCATCTGCGGCATTCGGAAGAGGAGCTCGCACAACTCACCGAAGCCGTCGTCGTGCCCGAGACGTGGTTCTTTCGTGACGCAGAGGCCTTCGCCGCGCTCGTGCAGATCGTAATGAATGTCTGGGTGCCCTCGCACCTCACCGGCACGCTGCGAATCCTGAGCGCTCCTTCCTCGACGGGCGAAGAGCCGTTCACGATCGCGATGGCGCTCATCGACGCCGGCCTGCCGCCGCATCGCTTCAAGATCGACGCGATCGACATTAGCTCGCGCGCCCTCGACAAGGCCCGCCGCGCGATCTACGGCCGCAATTCCTTTCGCGGGAGCGACCTCGGTTTCCGCGACCGTTTCTTTCACCCGGCGGAGCGCGGTTCGCAGCTCGTCGATGCGGTGCGCGAGTGCGTCGAGTTTCAGCACGGCAATCTCGTCGCGGACGATTTCCTGCCCGGCATCGGCAGCTACGACATCATCTTCTGCCGCAACGTTCTGATCTACTTCGACGGCGCCACGCAGGAGCGCGTGATCCGCACGCTCGACCGTCTGCTCGCGCCCGCTGGTGTGCTCTTCGTCGGCCCGGCCGAGGCCTTCATTACGCGCAGCGCCGGCTTCAGTTCCGCGGAATATCCGAGCGCCTTCGCGTGCCGCAAGATCGCCCGCAAAGCCGCGCCGGCGCTGCAACCGTGGGCTCCCGTGCCGGTAAAAATCAACGCGTCGCGCGCGCGTCAGGCGAAGCCGGAACCGGTCGCCGCCCAGTCTCCGAAAATCTCTCAGCCCGTGCCCGCGTCGGCGAAAACTCCGGCGACCGATCTGGAAACCGCGGGCCGGCTCGCCGACGCCGGACGCCTCGCCGAAGCCGCCGACGCCTGCGAAGCGCACCTGCGCGAACACGGCGCATCGGCGAGCGCGCTCTACCTGCTCGCCTTGATCCGCGACAGCCTCAGCGATCCGCGCGCGGGGGAGACTTATCGCAAGGTTCTCTACCTCGAACCGAATCATCCCGAAGCGTTGCTGCACCTCGCGCTGCTCGCGGAAAAGCAGGGCGACATCGACGGTGCGCGCCGGCTGCAACAGCGCGCGCGGCGCAGTGAGGAGGCCGCCAGCCGATGAGCACGAACCCACCAACTGGCCGCGCAACCGGCGCGCTCCGCCTGCTCGATCGCGAGCCGCCCGCCGATTACCTCCGCGAATGGACCGAGCGCATCGCCGCCGAGAAAAAAGTCACCGATGCCGGAACGACTTCCGCGCTCATCTTTCGCCTCGGCGTCGAGTGGCTCGCGCTGCCGTCGCGCATCTTCCAGGAAGTCGCGGAGGATTGCGCGATGCACACCGTTCCGCACCGCACCGGCGGCATCGTCGCGGGCATCGTGAACATCCGCGGCGAGCTCTTCGTCTGCGCGTCGCTTGGCGCGCTGCTCGGGCTCGAAAAGGACGCGGGCGAAAAGTCCGGCGCGAGGCGCCGCGTGCATCGCCGCCTGCTCGTCGCCAACCGCGCTGGCAATCGCCTCGCCTTCCCCGTCGATGAAGTCGCCGGCGTCCACCGCTACCATCCGCGCGAGCTGCGGCCCGCACCGGCGACGCTCGCGGACAGCCGCGTGACTTACACGACGGGCCTCATCCCGTGGCGAGACCGCACCGTCGGCTGCCTCGACGACGAGCTGCTCTTCTACACCCTCAACAAAAGCCTTTCATGAGCGACGGCGATCTCAGCGATTTTTCGCTCCTCGACATGTTCCGCATGGAAGTCGAGACGCAGGCTGCAGCGATGACCGAGGGTCTGCTCGCGCTCGAGCGCGACGCCAGCGCGACGCAACGTTACGAGGAACTGATGCGGAGCGCGCATTCGCTCAAGGGCGCGGCAAGCATCGTGAATCGCAGCGCCGCCGTGCAGGTCGCGCACGGCATGGAAGATTGCTTCGTCGCGGCGCAGCGCGGTGAGATCACGCTGCCGCAGGAGCGCATCGACACGCTGCTGGGCGGCGTCGATCTGCTCTCGCGCATCGCGCAGGTTCCGGAGGAAGAGATCATCCGCTGGAATGATGATCACCGCAAAGAGATCGCCGCTTTTTTGAAATCGCTTTCCGCGCCGATTGCGGAAACGCCGGCACCCACTCCACCCGCGGCGGCGCCGATCTCCGCGGAACCTGAGACACCGCCCGACCCTGTATCCAAGCCGCGCGCCGAACCATCGAAGCCGGCGCCAGCGCCCACCACGAGCAAGGCCGCCGAGGCCGCCGCGCGCGCCGTTCGCGTCACCGCTGAAAACCTCAATCGCCTCCTCGGCCTCGCGGGCGAATCGGTCGTCGCGTCGCGCTGGGTGGATACGTTCGCCGCCGAGTTGCTGCGGCTGAAGCGAGTCCAGACCGCGCTCATCCAGTCGATCGGCACGCTGCGCCAATCGACCGCCGAGATGGAACTCGACGAGCGCGTGCAGGGTCATTTGCTCGACGCGCAAAACAAAGCCGCAGATTGCCGCGACCTGCTCGCGAGCCGACTCGACGACCTCGAACTTTTCGACCGCCGCTTTTTCAACCTCTCGAAACGGCTCTACCAGGAAGTGCTCGACTGCCGCATGCGCCCCTTTTCCGACGGCACCCACGGCTTCTCGCGCATGGTCCGCGATGCCGCGCGCACGCTGGGCCGCGATGCGAGGCTCGAGATCGCCGGCGAAAATACGCCGGTTGATCGCGACGTGCTCGAACGCATCGAGGCGCCGCTCGGGCATCTGCTGCGCAACGCCGTCGATCACGGCATCGACCCGCCCAACGAGCGCCTCGCCGCGGGCAAGCCGGCGCAAGGCACCGTGCGGCTCGAAGCACGGCACAGCGCGGGCATGCTGTTCATCGAAGTCTCCGACGACGGCCGCGGCATCGACCCCGAGAAAATCCGGCGCGCCGTCATCGCGAAGAAACTCACAACCGCCGAAGTCGCCGCGGAGATGACCGAGCCGGAGCTGATCGAGTTCCTGTTTCTGCCCGGCTTTACGATGAAGGAAACCGTCACCGAAATCTCCGGTCGCGGCGTCGGGCTCGATGTCGTGCAGACGATGGTGAAGGAGATCGGCGGCGGCGTGCGCATCACTTCGCAGCCGGGCAAGGGCACGATGTTTTCGTTGCAACTGCCGCTCACGCTTTCGGTGCTGCGCACGCTCCTCGTCGAGATCGGCGGCGAGCCGTATGCCTTCCCGCTCGCTCGCATCACGAGCGCGCTGAAAGTGCCCCGCGAGCAGATCGAGTCGATCGAGGGGCGCCAGCATTTTCGCTTCGGCGAACAGCAGGTCGGGCTCGTTCCCGCGCACCAAATCCTCGGCGTGGCCGATACTTCCAACCTCAACGGCGAACTGCCGGTGATCGTGCTCGGCGAAAAAACGAATCGCTACGGCATTGTGACCGATCGCTTTCTTGGCGAACGCGAACTGGTCGTGCGCCCGCTCGATCCGCGTCTCGGCAAAATCAAGGACATCAGCTCCGCCGCGCTCATGCCCGACCAATCGCCCGTGCTCATCCTCGATGTCGATGACATGATTCGTTCGATCGAAAACCTCGTCTCCGGCGGCCGGGTCGCCCAAGTCGCGCACGGCGGCGCTGCGGCTGCGACGAAGAAACGCAAGCGCGTGCTCGTCGTCGATGATTCGCTCACCGTCCGCGAGCTCGAGCGCAAGCTCATCGACAGCAAAGGCTACGAAGTCGAAGTCGCCGTCGATGGTATGGACGGCTGGAACGCCGTGCGTACCGGCAATTACGACCTCGTCGTCACGGACGTGGACATGCCGCGGCTCGACGGCATCGAACTCGTGAACATGATCAAAAAAGACCCGCGCCTGAACTCACTCCCCGTCATGATCGTTTCCTACAAAGACCGCGAAGAAGACCGCCGCCGCGGCCTCGAAGCCGGCGCCGACTATTACCTCACCAAAGGCAGCTTCCACGACGAGACGCTCCTGCGCGCGCTCGCCGACTTGATCGGGGAGGCCGACTCGTGAGGATCGCGGTCGTCAATGACATGCCGCTCGCCGTCGAGGCTCTCTCGCGGGTGCTCGGGCAGTCCTCGGAACACCAGCTCGCGTGGGTCGCGCGCAATGGCGACGAAGCAATCGCCCGCTGCGCCGAAGACCGGCCCGACTTGATCCTCATGGACATCTATATGCCCACCTTGAATGGCGTCGAAGCCACGCGGGCGATCATGGCGAAAACGCCGTGCCCGATCCTGATCGTCACCTCGAGCATCGAGAGCCACACCTCGAAGGTCTTCGAAGCGCTCGGCGCCGGCGCGCTCGATGTGGTGACGACGCCGGTCCTCGGCGCCGACGGACGCGGCGAAGGCGGTCCCGCCTTGCTCGCAAAAATCAACGTCCTCAACCGGCTCATCACCGGCAAAGCATCGCGCCCGCGCACGCCCGAACACGAACCGCCACCCGCTTCCACCACGCACCATCGCCTCGTCGCCATCGGCGCCTCCGCCGGTGGTCCCGCGGCGATCGCGAACGTCCTCAGCAAATTGCCGCGCGATTTTTCGGCGTCGATCGTAATGGTCCAGCACGTCGATGCGCAGTTCGCATCGCTCATGGCGAAGTGGCTCAACGAGCAATCGGCAATCCCGGTGCGCATCGCCGAGGAAGGCGATCATCCCGAGCCCGGCCTCGCGCTCATTGCCGGTACGAACGACCACCTCATTTTCAAGGAACCCCACGAACTTGGTTACACCGCGCATCCGCGCGACTACTCGTATCGCCCCTCGGCCGATGTATTTTTTGAAAGCGTCGTGCGCCAGTGGAAAGGCGATATCGTCGGCGTGCTGCTCACCGGCATGGGCCGCGACGGCGCAAAAGGACTGAAAGCTTTGCGCGAAGCCGGCGCGCTCACGATCGCGCAAAACCGTGAAAGCTGCGTCGTTTACGGCATGCCAAAAGCCGCCGTCGAACTCGGCGCTGCGATGGAAGTCCTCCCCCTTGACGAAATCGCCGCCCGCCTCATCCGCCACTTCCCCGCGAGCAAACCCGCATGAGCACCGACGAACCAGCATCTGCCGGGGGCCTGATCAAAGTACTCCTCGTGGACGACCAGCGCATGATCGGTGAAGTCGTCCGCCGTCTGCTCGACGACGAAACCGACATCGCCTTCCACTACTGCGCCGACGCCGCCGAAGCGCTCACGCGCGCGAACGAAATCCGCCCCGACGTGATTCTTCAAGACCTCATCATGCCGAAAATTTCCGGCCTCGAACTCGTCGCCCAATACCGCGCGAATCCGCCTGCCGCGACGGCCTCGATCATCGTCCTCTCTGGCTCCGACGATGCCGCGACTCGCGCTCAGGCCGAAGCCGCGGGTGCGAATGGTTTCCTCGTCAAGCTCCCATCGAAAGCCGACCTCGTCGCTCACATTCGCTCGCAGGCCGGGCGAACGACGTAGATCACCGTCGAGAACTGCCACGCGTTGATTTGGCGGGGCTGCGCTTCTATGATTTCTACATTCCGAATTTCCAGCACTCAGAGTGTAGAAATCGTCT
This sequence comes from Chthoniobacterales bacterium, assembly GCA_038240495.1. Taxonomy (GTDB): domain Bacteria; phylum Verrucomicrobiota; class Verrucomicrobiia; order Chthoniobacterales; family Chthoniobacteraceae; genus Chthoniobacter. Next base: position 6,017 of record JBBSDS010000102.1, read on the forward strand.
GGCTGGTCAGCGGTTTTTCCCTCGCGCCTTCGGCTTCGACGATCGGCCAGCTCGCGCGATCCGGACTCGCATAAGGCCCGATTTTCTCGACAGGGATCGGCTGGAAACCAAGCGCCCATGCGGGTGAATCGGGAGCGAGGCGAAAATCATCGTGCGCGGCGTCCACGAATTTCGGATCGGCGATGACGCTGTGGCGGTCGCCGCCGAGCGCCTGCCAGCTCGCCCATTCGTCGAGCGACTCGGTTTCGTGGAGTTCGATTTGATCGGCGAAAAGCGCGCCTTCCTTCTCCGCCCAATCGAGGCGGACACGAAAGCTTTTCATCGCCTCGTGAAAGCCTTTCTCGCCTTTGCCCGGAATGCCGAAGACGAACTCGAAATCCTGCCATGCACTGGTGAGCCTGGCGTCGGCTGGATTGCTCGCCCAGAAATGCCCGGGCTGGCCGTTCTTGGGTGGGAGATAGAATTGAATCATGAGCGCAGTCCTGGCGGCTGTCGGAGGGACGCGCTCCGGCGCGTCCGTCGCATGTTCAGGGAAGCGCGGGAGCGCGTCCCTCCGAGGCTCGAAACGGAGGCGCGCGCGCAGGCGATAGCTCGCGCCGGACTTCAGTTCGACCTCGCGGCTGACGACGATGGGATAATTGTCGCGTTTCTTTTCTTCGTTGAACGCGGCGTCGATGCGGAGGACGTGACGACCGCCATCCTCGATGACCCCGGCGTGTGCCTTCGGCGGGTGGATTTGCCATTGCCACTGCTCGGGAAGGTGGTCGGCGTCCCCTTGCTCAAAGGTCGGATTCGGCACGAGGTTTTCACTGATCACCCTCCCGGCCTTGTGCTGGCCGGTCTTCAGCGGCAGGCCGTGGTGCCAGTAAAGATTCCGATCGAACTCATTTCGCTCCGAGTTGAAGGCGACGACGTTCATCGCCAGGGCCTCGGGATTCTTCCACGCGCTGATGTTTCGCGTGAAAAGATTACCGGACATCACGCGGCCTTCGCTGTCGGGAATTTTCGCCGGTGGCACGTCCATGCCGCGCATCCCTTTCCACGCCGGTTCGTTCACGACCGACTCGTAGCCCTTTTCCATTTGCGGCAGCATCGTTTCCCAAAAGTGGTGCTTCACCGTCCAGCCGTTGAATTCCCACTGCCGCAGACCGCCTTCGACGAAGATGTTATTTTCCACGCGGCAATCACGCGCGCTGTGGCCGTGCATGCACGAGCGGCCGCAGCGGGCGACGATGTTGCCGATGACATCGACGCCGCCGGAGTTGTCGTCGAGGTAAATGCCCCACGCGAAATAGGGCGAAGTCCACTGGCCGTTCCAGCCGTAGCCGAGCACGTCGTGGATGAAATTGTAGCGGATGATCGTGCCGCGCGGGCTGATCCAATCGCGTCCGCCGCAATAGGTCGCGCCCACGTCCTCGGTCTCAAGCGCGAGGTGGCGGAGGTGATTGTATTCGAGCACATGGCTGTTGCCGGCGAACATGATGCCGAAGCGCGGCGTGTCGTGGATGAGGCAGTGCGAGACGCGCTGGCCCACGCCGCTGAGCGCGACGCCGACGCCCTGTTTGTAGAAGACGCCGACGTGATGGATGTAGCAGTTATCCGCGAAGTTCGCGGCGGCGGTCAGCGTCGGGATGGCGCCGCCGGAAAGCGCAACGCCGTTGCTGCCGGTGTGGTGAATGTCGCAGCCGACAACGCCGTTATCCGTCCCCCCATTGACGCTGATGCCGGTGCCGGAAAAATCACCGACGTTCCGAACCATACAAGCAACGATGCGGCAGTGATTGGACTTCGTCAGCACCACGGCGCCGCCTTCCGCGCATTCAAAGGTCAGCCCGCGGAAGGTGACGTATTCACAGCCATTCAGCTGGAGGATATTGCGTGTCGTCGGCGCATAAACCGGTGCGCTCTCGATGGGCTTGGGCGGCTTGAAATAAACAGTCCACGTCTGGCGATCGAGATACCACTCGCCGGGCGCATCGAGTTCTTCGAGCGCACCTTGGAAGTAATAACGATCATTCGCCCGCATCGCGTAGCTGCCGTCTTTCGCCGTCGTGATGGTGTGTTTCTCCGCGTCCACGGACTTCACCCTCAGGATGTCGTTCCACCAGTTGTAACGCGGGAAGCTGAAGACCTCGACCTCCTCGGGCCGCGCCCACTTGCGCCAGTCCTGCGGCTTCACGAGCAGCGTGTGTTTGTCCTCGCCTTCCTTGTCCGCATACATCGGCCACATCTCGCCATCTGCAAAAGCCCAACCGCCGCCGTACGGATTTTGCGGATCGTAGTTTGGATAGCGTGCGAGCGTCTGCCGCTCGCCGTTGAAAAGGAGTTGCTTGAAGACGATGCCCTTGAAGTCCTGCGCGGAGACGTCGGCCTGCAGAATCCCGTCCTTCCAAGGTTTCCAGCCGGTGATCGCCCGTCCGCCGATGATGACGGGCTGTTCTTTTTCAAACGCCTCCCAAACAACCGGCGCCCCGGCCGTGCCCGAATCCTGCGCCTCCAGCGCGAGTCCCTGCGGCAGCGAGTAAAGACCGCCCCGCAGATGCACAGTTCGCGCGCCTTTCTCGGTCCGCACCGCGTCTCGAGCGCGCCCCAGCGTGGCAAACGGACCGTCCGTCCTGCCGGCATTGGGTTCGGAAAGTTTGCCGGACCATGCGTCGTCGCCATTGGGCGCAACGTACCACTCGGCAGCCGCGGCGAGGTGAGTGACGGCGACGAGGAAGGCGAGCGCGAGGCGGGGTTTCATGGGAAAAAGTTTTGCAGGTCTCGCAATTTTGCGGACGCCTGACCGGAGTCGATCTGGTTCCGGGCGAGGGTGAGACCGGCGGGGAGGTTGGCCGCGAGCCCGGTGATGACAAAACCGGCGGCCGCGTTGAGCAGCACGATGTCGCGTTTCGGCCCGCGCTCGGTGCCGTCAAGGATCGCGGTGAGAAGCCGTGCGTTCTCGACGCGATCTCCACCGCGCAAATCTTCTAGCGCACACGCGCGCAAGCCGAGCGCGGCGGGATCGACGATGCGTTCGCGGACGAGGCCGTTGACGACTTCGTGGACGGCGCTCGGACCGGTGAGCGAGAGTTCATCCATCCCGCTCCCATGCACCGCCCAGGCATGCGCGCGGCCGAGGACAGCGAGCGCTTCGGCGTACTTCGGGAGCAGCACCGGCGAGAAGACGCCGACCAATTGATACGGCGGGCGCGCGGGGTTGAGCAGCGGGCCGAGGAGATTGAAAATCGTCGGGATGCCTTGCGCGGCGAGCGCTTTGCGCACGGGCGCGATGGCTTTAAACGCCGGGTGATACGCCGGCGCGAAGACGAAGCCGAGCCCGTGCGCCTCGACGCACGCCCGCAAATCCGCGGGTTGCAGACCGATCTTCACGCCGAGTTCTTCCAGCACATCGGCGCCGCCGCATTTGCTCGTGATCGCGCGGTTGCCGTGCTTGACCACGCAGGCGCCGCCCGCGGCGAGGACGAACATCACGGTGGTCGAGATATTGAAAAGCTCGAGCTGATCGCCGCCCGTGCCGCAGACATCGATCACCGGCCCCGGCAGCCGGACCGGGTCGAACTCCGGATCAACCGCCCTCGCAAGCAGGGCCTCGACGAACGCCGCGATCTCCCTGGCGCTCTCGCCTTTCTCTCGCAGCGCTTGGAGAAATTCGCCTTTCGTTGCGTCGTCGATTTGCGTCGAAACGAGTCCAGCGACGGCGTGCTCGACTTGCGCGGCGTCGAGATCCTGCCCACTTCGCAACTCCGCAATCAAATCGTGCATCGCCCGGACCTAGTTTTTGTTGGCGAGCGCCACGAAGATGATGATGACGGCGAGAGCCGCGAGCACGGCGAGCATAATCTTGATCCAACTCAGCGGATGCTTGCCGGCGATGGCTCCGGTGTAGCCATTGATGACGACTTGATAAGCCGTCGAGCCGTAGTTGTAGGCCAGCACCCACACCGGCACGAGGATGTGCTTGAAAGTTTGCGCGGAATAATCGGAGTCCACCTGCAGATTGCGCTGAGTGTCGCCCGGCACTTCGGCGGCGCAGAGCTGCTCGATCTTTTGATCCATGATCCCGCGCGAATTTTGTGCCGCGGCGACGAGGTCGATCTGATACTGCTCGACCACCCAGCCGCTGAGAAATCCCGGATCGTACGGTTTGAGGTCAGTGGTTGTCGGGAAGGGTTCGATCTTGCGCAAAAGCTCGGCGGGCACGCCTTTGGACGCGGCCACGAGTTCGTCGTCGAAGAAGTGGTCGAGTTCACCGCTGCTCGGCACCCAGCGCGTGCGCTGCACCTGGCGGGTCTGCTGATTGCCGTCGGAGTCGGTGTAGTACTCGGTCTCGTAGTAATGGTAGCCGGAGTCCGCGGTCCACGCGGCGTGAACCTGCGCGTCGAATGTCCAATACGGAAGGTAAACTCCATGGACGGTGTCGGTGAGCGCACGCGACTTGAGGGCATTCGGCGCGAACCACCGATCGCCGTACCAAGTGCGCACCTTGTCCCGCACGTCGCTCTCGGGGAGCTTGAATTCCAGCACGCTTTCGGGGCGGATCGGCGCTTTGCTTTCCTCGACGGGAATGAGTGCCGACGAGCCGCAGAAGTCGCACCGCTGGGCGGTGCGCGTCGGGTCGAAGACCGTGATCGCCTGGCAACTCTGGCACTTCACCGACGTTTTTTCCGCCTGCCAGCCACGCGCATCGTCCGGGATTTTTTGGAGCATCGCCATGAGGTCGTGCTCCGCGATTTCTGCGGCGGTCGCCGGCTCTTTCATCGGCGCGACGGTGCCGCAGAACGGGCAGACGAGCGCCTGTTTAGCAGGGTTCCACTGCGCTTCGCCTCCGCACGAAGGGCAGGCAAATTTCGACCGGGCAGTGATCTCAGACATACGCGTGGCGGCGAGGTCTAGCGGAGTGGCGGAACCGCGGGTGGCGTCGAGGGAGCCGGTTCGGCATCGGGCGCGGGTGCTGGAGCGGGGACGAGGGTGGGGAGGTGGAGCAACTTCGGCGGCGTCGCCGCGGGCAACGGTGTGGCGGCCGGCACGGGCGTAGCCCCCGCGGGTGGCAGCGCGTAGGCGGCCGAAGCCGCCGGATTCCGCCGGGCCAGGAAATAGCCAACGATGATCAGGAGCATCATCGCGATGATGGCCACGACAAGGCAGACCTCGATGAGGGTGAAACCGTGGGCTCGCGTGCCACTCACCGGTTTGGAATTCAGTTTTTTGGACATGATGAAAAATCGGACCAGAGGCGAATTGGAGACGCTGACGCAATTGCGTCGCATCCCGGTTTGGTCCTCATCCGCGCTGACGCTTAGCTTTGCAGGAATTGATCGAGCGCCGCCTTGGTGATGCGCCAGGTCGAGCCGATTTTCTTGCCCTTCAGGTCGCCGTTTTCGAGCGTCGAGAGCACGTCGGCTTCGCTCACGCCGAGGACCTTCGCCGCGTCCGCGGGGCTGAGGAGATCGGGTGTCGCCGCCGCGGCTGGAGCCTGCGTGGGAATCGGTGGAGGTGCGGCTGCAGGTGTGGCCTGCGATCCGAGCGGGCCGCCCGTCTGCTGCATCATTTGCTGCGCCATCGCCATGCCGACGGCCATCTCGCTGGCGAAGCCGCCCGCGCCGCCGCCTTGTCCGCTGCCCATGCCTTGGGCCATTTGAAACTTAACGTAGTCGTTAAGATTCCCGACCGCGGCCATCGACGACCGCTTGTCGATCGCGGCCTCGACTTCCGGCGGGAGGCTCACGTTTTCCAAGATGAAGCTCGTCATCTCCAGGCCGTATTTCGACGCGGTTACGGGATTGATCAGCGGGAGCAGCGCGGCTCCGAGTTCGCTGTAGCGCGTGGCCACATCGAGCACCGGGACTTTCGCCTGTGCGAGCGCTTCGCTGAAGAGCGAGACGATGCGCGAACGCATGGTGTCGGCGAATTCATCAAGGCGGAAATGCTGATCGCTGCCGGCGACTTCTTTCAAAAAGAGCTTCGGATCGGTGATGTGAAAATCGTACGTGCCGAAGGCGCGCGCACGGACGATACCGAAGTCGTTGTCACGCATCATCACGGGATTCGTCGTGCCCCATTTGTTGCCGGTGAAAAGGCGCGTGTTGACGTAATACACGTCAGCTTTGAACGGTGTCTTGAAGCCGTATTTCCAGCCTTGGAGCGTGGTGAGCACCGGGATGTTTTCCGTGGTCAGCGTGTGCTTGCCGGGGCCGAAGGTGTCGCCGAACTGGCCGAGATAAACGAACTGCGCGATCTGCGATTCGCGGACGATGAGCTGCGCGCCGTTCTTGATCTCTTTGTCGTCGTCCGGCCAGCGGAAGCTGAGGGTGTCGCGCGAGTCGTCGGTCCACTCGATGATTTCGATGAGTTCGCCTTTGATGAAGTCCATGAGGCCCATAAGTGTGTTGGTCCTTTCTGCGGGTTTGAGGTTGAAGGAAAAAAGTAGCGGACGGGCGCGGAGGGTCAAAGCGTATCGTGCGCCGGGCCGCGATGGACATTGCCAAATGCGCGCGCTTGGAAAAGATCGCGCGCCGTGAGCGCCTCCTCTCGCAAGCCCCTCGCTCGTCGCGCCCAGGTCGGCGCGGGGCTGGGTTGCATGCGGATGTTTTCCATCCCCTTTCTGCTCATCGGATTCGGCCTCTTCTACGGCTTCACCGTCCTGCCCCTCCTGCATGTGCTGGCCGCGCGCAACTGGCAAAGGACGCCGTGCGTCGTCGAATCCAGCCGGGTCGTTACCCATTCCGATGACGACGGCGCGACCTACAGCATCGAGGTCGTCTATCGCTATTTTTGCGCGGGGCGCGAATACACTTCCAACCGCTATCGGTTTACCACTGGCACCACCGGCGGGCGCAAGTCCAAGGACCGCGTGGTCGCAGGCTATCCTGCTGGGTCGGAGACTTTTTGTTACGTGAATCCGGCGGCTCCTGACGAAGCCGTGATCGATCGCGGTTGGAATGCGGAGTTGGCCATCGGCGCCTTCGGACTGCTCTTTGCGGCAGCCGGGGGACTCCTCTTCTTTCTCTCATTCCGCACGGGCAGAAAGGCGGTCGCGGATGATGCATCGGCGAGCGAAGCTGGCGGCGGGCCGGTAACGCTCAAAGCCCGACAAACGCCGCTGACAAAATTCCTGACCGTCCTCGCCTTCGCCGCGTTTTGGAACGCCTTCATCAGCGTCTTCGTTTATCTCGTCTTCCTGGCCGACGACGCGAAGACGGTGCCGCTTTTTGCCAAGGCCATCGTCTCGTTATTTGCGCTCATCGGCGTCGCGTTGATCGTCGGCGTGATTGGCGATTTCCTCGCGCTCTTCAATCCGCGCATCCAATTCACCGCGCAGACGAAGCGCGTTTCGCTGGGCGGCGAGTTGCAGTTTTCATGGAAGGTCAGCGGACGCAGCGGGATGCTCCGCAAATTGTGTGTCGTCTTCGAGGGCCGTGAGGAAGCCACCTACCGGCGTGGAACCGACACGAGCACGGACACTAAAATCTTCGCCAGGATTCCGGTCTTTGAAACCGAGGATCGTGAGCTTCTTGCGCAAGGCAATGCGCGCATCGCCGTTCCCGCGAATCTCATGCACACCTTCGAGAGCACACATAACAAGGTGCTGTGGCGGCTGAAGGTTCAGGGCGAGATTCCGCGCTGGCCGGATGTGACAGACGAATACCCGATCACCGTTTTGCCGCAGTCCACGAGGTTCTGAACCGCGCGTCATGTCCCAACTCCAATTTAAAATCAGCGACGGGCGCACCGCGTTTTCGCCGGGCGAGACAATCACCGGCGCGGCCGCGTGGCAGCTCGATGCGCCGCCGAAAAAGGCGGAGCTGAATCTTGTCTGGAACACGCGCGGCAAAGGCACTCAGGACATTGAAGTTGTGACGACAGTCCCTTTTCCAAATCCGCAAGCGGGCGATACCCGGCCTTTCACGGTCAAGCTTCCCAAGTCGCCCTATACCTTTTCCGGCCAACTCATTTCGCTGATCTGGACACTCGAACTCAGCATTGATCCCGGCGACCACTGTGAGCAGAC
>JBBSDS010000103.1:0-13958 GCA_038240495.1 Chthoniobacterales bacterium
ATAGATCGCGAGCGGTGGATTTATGGTCGCTCGCATTTATCGTTTTCGTTTTTCTGAATACTCATCTCGATGGTGCCGTGCTCCCGAAGCCGACGCCGCAGGACTTCTACGACGAGCAGGCAACGAACTTTTCAAAGACCGCCAATGGCCTTTAGCCGCTGGGCTGACGTGGGTTGGGCGGTGCCGAGTTCTTGCGCAAAGATCGAGACGCGAAACTCCTCCAGCATCCAACGAAATGCCTCGCGCTGCGCCGCCGGCACCCGGCTTTCCCAGCCGGCAAATGGCACCAATTGTTTCGCTTTCTCGATGTCCTTGGCGGGGCTGACCGATGCGCGCTCGGCGCGGACCTGGATCGCCCGGAGATAACGCAGAAGATACGGCAACTGCGCGTGCGGAATCCGCGCCAGAAAATCTCCTGGCACGAGGCGTTGCACGTCCTGCTCCAAGCCGGCGTAGCGTTTTGTCGAACCGAGGATCTTCTGCCGAAGATCGAGAATTTGCTGCGTCCATTCGCCGAGCTGATAAGTCAGCGCGGGCAGTTCGTGCCGGGCGGATTCGATCATCGTCACGAAGCGTGCCTCGGTTAACGGGAGGACTGGAGCCAATTGGAGGGTGTGCTCGATCAGGTGCTGATACGCCGATTTTTGGAGCAGTTCCAGCGAGGTGAATGGCGCTCCCGGAGTTGAGAGTTTGGCGCTCATTTGATGGAGCGCATTGTGGAAGCCAGCAGCCTGCTTGGGCCCGCTTGGAATGTGCCGGCCGAGGCTGCCGAGTTCTTTCCAAAGCCGACTGAGATCGCGGGCGAGGACCAGTTCGCCCAAGCGCCGCACGCCAGGCGCTGAAGCGCTCTCAGCTTCGTCAAGTTTGCGGTACAGGCGCACGTCCACCTCAGTCTCCCGCACCGCCAGACCCGGATACGCCAGCAGCGGTGCGCCGCCGATTTCCTCTACGACGACGGACTCCGGCAGGTCGCCAAAAGACCACACGGAAACCGCTTTCCGCTCCCACTGACGGGCGGCCTTTTCCCAAACCTCCGAGCGCACATCGCGGACGTTCACCTCCGCCTGAATTGCCGCGAGATCACGACCCGCGGCCACGGTTCTGTTGCCGCGATCGACGACTTCCACCCGCGGCTGCAAATGCGCGGGCAGGCTTTGCGGCGGCCAATCCCCGGCCCGCACGGTCACCCGATATTTCCGCGTGAGAAACTCCGCGAGCGCCGTCAGAAAATCCGCGCGGCCCGGCTGAAACTCGCCCGCGATTTCGTAAATCTTCGGCTCCAGTGGCATGAGCGTCTTGCGCACACTTTTCGGCAGCGCGCGGAGCAGGACGCCAATTTGCTCTTCGCGCAAGCCGGGCACCAACCATTGGAGCTGGCCCGTGGTCAGTTGCCCGGCGACGGGCAGCGGCACTCGCACCGTCACGCCGTCCGCGTCGTGGCCGGGCGTGTAGGCGTAGGTCACGGGCAGGGCGGTGTTGCCGAGCGAGACCTGGTCCGGGAACATTGCCCGGTCGTAGGTGGCGTCGCCGTCGCCGACCAGATCGGCTTCCGTCGCGCAGAGGAAATCCGGCTCGCGATCAATGCGCGAGCGCACCAGTCGATTGAGGTCGTGAACCGAGGAAACGCCCGTGATGCGCGCCGCGTAAAATTGATAGAGCGACTCCTCCAGATCGTGCGCCCGCCGGCTGCGCACGCGCGTCAGCGCCGTCTCGATCTTGTCGCGCACCTTCCCGTTTTCGACAAAGAACCGCAGCGGGATGCGCGCCTCCTCGGCGACCAGCGCGCCGCGGATGAAAAGCTCCGTGGCTTCGACGGGATTGATCCGCCCATAGTCGATCTGGCGCCGCGCGATTTCCAGTCCATGCACGAGCACCCGTTCGAGCGCCAGCACGCGTCCGGCTTTCGCACTCCAATGCGGCTCGGTGTGACGGAACTGGCAAAGATGCGCGCCGAGTTCGATCACCCATTCCGGGTTGATGCCAGCGACCGTGCGCGCGAAGAGCTGCGACGTTTCCACGATCTCGCCAGCCACGATCCAAGGCGGGGTCCGGCTCTTCTCCGCCGGTTTCGCTTCGCCTCCGCCGTGACGCGGTTTTTCCCGGCGTTCGTAAAGGTTCGACCCAGGAAAAAGCGTGACCAGCCGGTCGCCCGACGCCTTGTAAGTATTCCGCTCGTGCCGTTGCGCGATCTGCCCGAGCAATCCGGCAAGCACGGAACGATGAATCGCGGCGTAACTGGCTTCGTTCGCAGGAGTGGGCGCTTTGTCGGCCCGGCCATTTTTGCGTTTCAGGTCGTCATCCTCCACCGCGTCGGCGAGCTGGCGGTGGATGTCGCGCCACTCGCGCATCCGCGACTGCGAGAGAAAATTCGTTTTGCAGAAACGTCGGAGTGCATTGCAACTGCCCCGCGTCTCCGCTTCCGGCGCCGCGCGCCAGATGCTGAGCAGCGTCAGGAAATCCGAATCGGGATCGACGAACGCTCGATGTGCCGCGGCGGCGGCTTCCTTCTGCTCCTCCGGACGCTCGCGCGGATCGGGCACGCTCAGGCCCGCGGCGATGACCAGCATCTCCGGCAACGCCTTTTCCTGCCGCGCCTGGAGCAGCATGCGTCCGAGCGTGGGATCGATGGGGAGCCGTGCGAGTTCGTGTCCGAGCGGTGTCAGTTCGTTCGTGTCGTCGAGCGCGCCGAGTTCGTGCAGGAGCTGATAGCCCGCGCGAATCGCGGCGGGTTGGGGCGGATTGAGAAACGGGAACGTCTCGATCTCGCCGAGTCGGAACGCCTTCATGCGCAGGATCACTTCCGCGAGATTGGCCCGCTGAATTTCCGGCTGGGTGAAGCGCGGACGCTTTTCAAAATCGTCCTCCGCGTAGAGCCGGATGCAGGTGCCATCCTGCACGCGGCCCGCCCGCCCGGCGCGTTGGTTCGCGCTGCTCTGCGAGATCGCTTCGACGGGGAGCCGCTTGGTCCGCGTGCGCGGATTGTAGCGGCTCATCCGGGATAGTCCGGCATCGATGACATAGCGAATGCGCGGCAGGGTGAGCGATGTTTCCGCGATGTTTGTGGCCACGATCACGCGGCGACGCGGCCCCGGCGCAAAGATCCGCTGCTGCTCTGCCGCCGGCATGCGTCCGAAAAGCCCGATCACCTCAATCCCTGCGCCGAGGCTCCCCTCCAGCGATTCGCGCGTATCGCGGATGTCGCGCTCCGTCGGCATGAAGACGAGCACGTCGCCGGCGTCTGATTCGATGAGCGCATCCTCCGTCGCGCGCACTGCGGCGTCGATGTGGCTGAGTTCATCCGCGATTTCCTCGAGTCGCGCGTGGGATTCGATCGGTGCGTAACGAATCTCCACCGGCCAGAGACGCCCCGAAACTTCGATGATCGGCGCGCCGCCAAAGGCTTTTGAAAACGCCTCCGTGTCGATCGTCGCCGAGGTGATGATCAGCTTTAGATCGCCGCGTTTCCGCAGCAGCCCCTGGAGATAGCCGAGGAGAAAATCGATGTTTAGCGAACGCTCGTGCGCCTCATCCAGAATCAACGTCGAATAGGCACGCAGCAGAGGGTCCGACTGGATCTCCGCGAGCAGGATGCCGTCGGTCATGAACTTGATCCGCGTATCGCGCCCGGTGTCATCGTTGAAGCGCATCTTGCAGCCCACCTCCCGTCCCCAAGTCACGCCCAGCTCTTCCGCCACCCGCCGCGAAACACTCAGTGCCGCGACCCGCCGCGGCTGGGTGCAGCCAATCCGCCCACGCTCCGCCAATCCAGCATCCAGGCACATCTTCGGTAACTGCGTCGTCTTTCCCGAACCCGTTTCCCCCGCGACGACCACGACTTGATGCCCACGCAACGCTGCGAGAATTTCCTCGCGCCGCGAAGTGATCGGCAGTTCGTCTGGATAATGAATCGTGGGCATGCGCCAAAAAAAGCGGGTCGCACGCTACATGTGATCCATCGAAGGCGAAATAATGGTCAACGCCACAGAACGGAAAACCTTCTTCTTCGTGGTTGTCTGAAAATTTCCCTGGCGAGTCATTCTGAGCGGAGTTCCGTGCGGGCGAAGACAGCGCTACGCCCGCTTGACCGCCTCCGCTCCGCTCAGGATGACACGCTTTTTGAGTTCTTAGGCATTCCTTACACGCTCACCTTTTCCGGCATGAACATCAGGCGCAAGGCCGTGATCGTCCCGGCGATCATCAGGCCAATCACGACGACGACGCTGAGGATGAGGGCGATGAGAAAAATCCAATCGCCCGTGGTTGAAGCGCGGGCGGTCCTGGCGTGTTTCTGAAGCAGTTCGTAGTTTTTGGCGTTGGAGCGGAAGAAAATCGACAGGGCATCGCCGACCACGGGGATGGCGTCGAAGGCGGCGTTGACGAGGACGTTTCCAGCCATCCGCGCGAGCACGATTTTCGGGACTCCGCGACGCGCGCTGAGCGCGATGAGAATGAGCGAGACGGCCGAGGACGCCGTCGCGCCAAAGGCCGGGAGCAAGCTGAGGATGGGGTCGAGGCCGAACTGGATTTTTGTGCCGGGGATGACGAACATCTCATCCATCAAGCGGGCGACGGCCGCGATGAACGGATCGTCGTTCGCGCGCTTCTCCTTCCCGAGGACTTCAAATTCGACGTCGCGCGCCGGCTTGCTCATGAAAGCGCCGCCGACTCAGCCCGGAATTTCCCGGAGCATCTGCGCGTTTGTCGGGAATTTTTTCACGAAGAAGAGCAGCCGCTCGATGGCCTCGATTTCCTTGTGACCGGCGAGGCCACGGCGGATGACGTTGATCTTGTGCAGATCGGCCTCGGGAATGAGCAACTCCTCGCGGCGCGTTCCGCTCTGGAAAATATCCACAGCCGGATAAATGCGGTTGTCGCTGATCTTGCGGTTGAGCACGAGCTCCATGTTGCCGGTGCCTTTGAACTCCTGGAAAATCAGTTCGTCCATGCGGCTGCCGGTATCGATGAGCGCGGTGGCAATGATCGTGAGCGAGCCGGCTTCCTCGGTGTTGCGCGCGGCCGCGAAAATCTTGCGCGGAATCTCCAGGGCGCGCGAATCGATGCCGCCGGACATGGTGCGTCCGCCACCACCCGTGGCGTTGTTAAAAGCGCGGCCCACGCGGGTGATCGAATCGAGGAGGATGAAGACATCCTTGCCGGATTCGACGAGACGCTTGGCGCGCTCGATGGCGAGTTGCGCGATGCGGGTGTGGCTCTTGATGTCGCTGTCGTTAGAGCTCGCCATGAGTTCGGCGGTCGGCACGGTACGCTTGATTTCAGTCACTTCCTCGGGCCGCTCATCAACGAGCAAAATGATGAGCGTGATCTCGGGATGGTTTTTCACCACGGCATCGGCGATGTGCTGGAGCAGCGTCGTCTTGCCGGTGCGCGGCGGCGCGACGATGAGTCCACGCTGGCCTTTACCTACGGGGCACATGAGATCGATGACGCGCGTGGTGAAGCGCTCGGGCACCGTTTCGAGGCGGATGCGCTTGTTCGGGCTGATAACGGTGAGTTCGTCGAAGGTCGGCAAATTCTGCGCCTTGGCGGGATCGCCGCCATTGATTTCCGTGAGGCGGAAAAGCTGCGCGCCACGATTGCCGCGCCGCGTTTGTCCTTTCACCCACTGGCCGTCGCGCAAATTGTAGCTCCGGCAGAGTTCCGGCGTCACGAAGACGTCGTTCGGGTGCTGGGCAAACCCGCGCTTCGGATCGCGGAGAAAGCCGAAGCCCTTGCCGGACACTTCGACGATGCCCTCGGCCTCGCCGAGTTCTTCTTCCCGCGGGGGCGCTTCCACTCGCGGCGATTCCGCGCGCGGAGCGTCATTTCGTGGAGCGTCGTTTCGTGAAGTCTCCATGCGCGGGGGTTCCGGAACAGGAATGAATCGCGCAGCTTCTTCCGCTGGAAGCGCGACCGGAATGGGACCGGGCTCGCCGCCCGCAAGGCGGGCTTGCTCTTCCATCTGCTTGGCCACATGACGTGGAATATAGACGGGGCGCTGCCGGACGACGGGTTGCTCAAAGGGCGCAGGCGCCGGTTCCGCTTTGGCCGCCGATGGGCTCCACTCCTCGACGGCAGCGGCAGCGGCAGCGGGAGCAACTGGAGCCGGCGGGGCCACCTCAGCGACGGGCAGGTCCGGCTGCGCCTCAGGCAGCGCCGCTTCGGCAGTGGACTTCGCCGCTTTCTTCGCTCGCGGCTTCGCGGTCTTCGCCGCACTGGTGCGGGGCTTCGACGTCCGCTTTTTCGCGGGTTTCTTGGATTCGCCGGTTTGCTCTTCGAGCAAAGGCTGTTCTACAGGCTCGGTCATAATATTGGGGAAGGCGCTTTCGGGAGGTGCGCCCGGTTGAATCGGGAATTGGAGATGGGCTTCGGGCAGGAAATCGTCGCCGGAACCTTCATTGGGCGGCTCGGGATTGGCCTGCTGGACTGCGTCGCTTTGGACCACTGGCTATGACCCACCATGGATCAGGGATGTAATTTGAGTAAGAATCGGGAACGCGCCTGCGTGCTTAACTTGCGAGGGAGAATCCTGCCGAAAGGTCAGGAAAACCATGAGCGCGAACTGACGAGGCGTAACTTGCGCAATGAAGGCCGTCCCGTCAACAGACAATTTTCGCGAATCAGCGCCGAAAGGTTCGGAGGCGACGGTGACAGGAAGAAGAACGATGATTGCAATTCGGGGGCGGAGGATGAACTTCAGCCGCCCGCGTGGACACGACCGCCGCCATCCTTCTGCGTAAAACCAAGCTCACCGAAACGAGCTTGATCGTGACGTGGTTCACGGAGGCGCACGGCAAAATCAAGACGGTGGCAAAAGGTGCCCGCCAGCCAAAGAGTCGCTTTGCGGGAGTGCTCGATTTGTTTTTCGATTGCGAAATCCAATTTGCCCGGAGCCGCAAGAGCGAATTGCACATTTTGCGCGAATCCGTGCTGCGCAATGTTCACGAAGGTCTGCGGTTGGACTACACGCGGGTCGCGCTCGCCGCCTACTTCGTGGAACTGATCGAACTGGTGACCGAAGCGGACCACCCAGCGCCGGAACTCTACGATCTATTGCGCCGGGCTTTTGGCCATTTGAACGAGCATCCGGCCTCGCTCCGTGCGCTGTTGCACTTTGAGGCGGAACTGACCCGCCTGCTTGGTATCCAAGGGCAGGAGGGAGCCACGCCAGCGGTCGCGATTGGCCGCGCATATCACCGGTTGCCGTCGGTCCGGCCCGCCTTGCTGAAGACGCTGAAGTAAGGCCAAAAAAATTGCCGGTGTAGAGGCGGCTCTGTCGCGCTTTGGCGACGTGCCGCCTGTGGCCAGCAAAGGGAACGCTCGTTTTCAAACGGAGCCATGACCCGCGGATGGCGAAGCTTGACGCTGGCTGAGGCGCACCAGACGCTCGCGCATGCTTCCACTTTCCGCCGACAAAAATGCCACAGGTGCCGAGGAATTCAGCGAGGCTCTCTCGCGCGGCTTGCTCGCTCACGGCATTACTCCCCGTAGCGTTCAGGCAACCGGCGATTTCCCAAAGCTGACGTCGCTAACCATCGATCTGGCGGAAGCCCAATTGACGCGCGACCTGCGCCCACCGACGACCGCCGGGCAAATCGTGAGCACCGTAGAAATCGACCGCTTTGAACTCACCGGTGTCCCGATTTATTTCGAGAAGACTGCGCTGGAACTGCGCGTCGCCGCTGAAAAGGTAACGTCACACTCCGTCGGGGATCCCGGCGCCGGCGCGCTCGTGCTGGACAGCGCGGGCACGGGGACCGTGTCGATAAAAGTCGCGAAAGCCGCGCTCGAAACGCTCCTGCAATCGCTGGCCTCCGCAGCCGCAGCCAAACAAGGCCTCGAAGTCCGACAGACAACCCTGACGCTGACCCAGGAAGGCCCGCGTGCGGTGTCATTTCGAGCCGACGTCACGGCCAAGATTTTCGTCATGAGCGCCACGCTTTCACTCAGCGGGCGCATCGAGATCGACGGCGAATTGAACGCCCGCTTCGTCGGCCTCGCGCTCGGTGGCGACGCCATGGTCACGAAACTCGCTGGCGGTTACGTGCGCCCGTATCTCGATCGACTCGAAGGCCGCGTTTTTCCGCTTCTTTCTTTCTCCCTCGGGGGCCTGAAATTGCAGGACGTCGAGTTTATCGTCGGGCCGGAAATCGAGGTGCGGGCCCGCTTGGGAACGACCGTCTAACCGCTGGCCGGTTACTTCCCCGTGCTCGCGGTCGAAGTCTTGGGGTTCTTGGAAAGATCGATCAAATCGCCGAGGATATTCAGGGTCTCGGTCTTGATCGGGTCCAGCCTCTCCGATTTGTTCGTGGCTTCGGCATCATCATCCCCCGAATCATCGTCCGGGTCAGGCGTGACGGTGGTGATCGGTGCCTTCTCTTTTGCAGCCGGCTTTTGGTCCGCCGCGCTCCCGGTCGATGCAGCCTTCTTTTCGGGCTTATCGTAAGTCAGAAGCTGCAATTGCGGCTTCGTCACATTATCGAGTGTGAGGGTGAAAACTTTTGGTTGGGGCCGCTTGGTTTTCTCCCGCGCAGCCGTGCGCTTCTCCTTTCGCTCCTTGTCCTGCTCGATCTCGTCGCGGCGCACTTTTTCATTAAGCGAGACCTTGTTCTCGGCCAGCCGCTTTTTCACCAATTCCAAGTCCTCAGTGATGTAACGAAACTCAGGTTCCACCGCGATCCGGGCGCCGGAGCGTTGTTTGAGTTCCGTCTTGAAAAGCGGGCGGTCCCACTTGTCGAAATCGACCGGCGGCACCGTGTCGTACGGCAGCGGCCCTTTGAGCGCGCTCTCACCGATCTCCGGGTGATCGAAGGGCGACGGCAGTTTCACGTCCGATTCGACGCCGCGCAGTTGCGTCGAGCCCCCCGCGATGCGGTAGAATTTTTGAATCGTCAATTTGAGCGCCCCAGCTTCGTTGTTGCCACTGCCGAGGAAAGGCATGATCCGACCGATCTCGAGCATCGTCTGGACGGTGCCTTTTCCGAAGGTGTTCTGGTCGCCGACAATCACGGCCCGATTGTAGTCCTGCAAAGCGGCGGCAAAAATTTCGCTCGCGGAAGCGCTGAGCCGATTCGTGCAGACAATCAGCGGCCCGTCCCAGGCGATCGACGGATCGCGGTCTTTAGAAACATGAACGTTTCCGTTGCTATCCTTGGCCTGAACGACTGGTCCGCGCTTGATGAAGAGTCCGGTAAGATTCACGGCTTCCTCCAGCGATCCGCCACCATCCCGCCGAAGGTCCATGACCAGGCCCTGAATGTGTTCCTGCTTCAAGCGGTTGATCAGCGCGAGCACGTCTTTCGTGGTGCTCTTGGCGCCCGCCGCGCCGGTATGCTCCATGTCGGCATAGAAGGATGGCAGGACGATCCAGCCCAAGCGGATGGGATTTCCGTCCGGACCGGCTCGTTCGATGATTTCGGCTTTCGCTTCCTGCTCCTTGAGCTTGATCTCGTCGCGTTTGATTTCGATCACTTTCCGCACGGAAGGATCCGCCGCGTTCACAGCGATGACTTGCAGCCGGACGATCGTGTCTTTCTTGCCGCGGATCATCTCGACGACTTTGTCGAGTTTCATATCGACGGAATCGACGAATTCTTTGTCGCCCTGCGCCACCGCCGCGATGCGGTCGCCGACTTTGAGCCGGCCATCCTTCGCCGCCGGACCACCGACCACCAGTTCCGCGATTTTCGCGTAACCATCCTCGGAGTGCAGGACCGCGCCGATGCCGACGAGGGAAAGGCGCATGTTGATCTGGAAATTATCCAACTCCGACTTGCTCATGTATTCCGAGTGCGGGTCGTAAGTCAGCGCAAGAACGGTGAGGAAGACCTTGATGATGTCCTCTTTGGTCTGCTCATGGAGATTCCTCAGAATCTGGTCGTAGCGCCGGTTCAGCGTTTTCGTGGGCGGATCAACGGCGTGCTTGTTCAGCGTCTCCTGGAGGAGTTCTCCCTCGACGCGATTGCGCCAGAGCTGGTCAGCCTCGGCGTCGTCTTTCGGCCAAGGCGCCTTCTGGCGGTTGATATCGACTGCGCGGTCACTCGCGAAATTGAACTTTTCGCTGAGCACTTCCTTGACCCTGGCGATGCGGTCTTCGACCCGCTTTTTGTAGATGCCAAACATCGTGAAAGCCGGCTCAGGATTGCCGAGGAGAATATCGTTGTTCAGCGTGTTGCCAAACTTCGCCACGAACAAATCGACATCCTTTTGCGTGAAGTAGAGGTGATTGTAGTCCAGACCCTCGAGATAGTTTTTCAGGAACTGCTGGGATACCTTCTCGTCCAATTTCTTCTTGCTGTAGTGGCCCTGCTCGAGCAGCCGGCCCACGGAGATTTCGATCTGCCCGGGATCTGGCAGATCGGCCGCAAAACCAGTCAGAGCGTAGAGTCCGAGCAACGCTCGCGGGAGGCGAAAAACACGAAGAAATTTCATCGAATATTTGGGGCTTTGGAAACGGCTGAACAAGCTGACAGGATTTGGAAAAAGCGCAAACTCGACTTCTACACTTGAGCCGGCAGCGCTCTTCCGCTTCATCCGCGGGCGCGGACGCAAACCGAAAAACAGCTTATCAACCATGCGACTCGACTCTTTCACCGGTGGAATCTTTGACACCAATTGCTTTTACCTCCCCGACGCTCGCATTCTGATCGACGCTCCCCAAGGCGCTGCCGATTGGCTGGCCGAGGGCGGTCTTCCCGTGGCCACGCTGCTCCTGACGCATGGACACATCGACCACGTCTGGGATGCCGCGCGCATCCAGCGCGACCACGCCTGCCGAGTCGGCTACCACCCGGAGACCGAGCAGATGGTCACGGAACGCGATTTCTTCAAAAGCTTTGGTTTCGGCTGGGAAATCGAGCCAATCACCCCCGGTTTTCACTTCGACGAAGGCGCGTCGGTGGTCGTGGAAGGCGTTGATTTTCAGGTTCTACTCGTTCCCGGTCATTGTCCCGGCAGTCTGTGTTTTCTGGAAAAAACAGCCCGCGTCCTTTTCGGTGGCGATGTCCTTTTTGCCGGCGGTGTTGGGCGCTGGGATTTGCCCGGCGGTGACGGCCCCTTGCTCTTCTCCGGGATCAAGGAAAAGGTCTTCCCACTTGGCGACGACGTGACCATTCTTCCCGGCCACGGACCAGCGACGAAGATCGGCATCGAACGCCAGACAAATCCGTACGTCGGTGACGGCGCCGAAGCGGATTTCTGAAACCTGCCAGACTACATCCGGTCCGGCACTTCGATGCCGAGCAACACCAGCCCGTGTTGAAGCACGCGCGCCGTGGCGTCGCAAAGCGTGAGTCTGGTCGTGAGCACCGAGCCTTCGGACTTGAGCACCGGGCAGGACTCGAAGAAGCCGTGGAAAGTCGAAGCAAGTTCGTAAAGATAGTTGGCGAGGAGATTCGGTCGGAAGTCGTCGAGGATCTGCGGCACGACTTCGCCGAACTGAAAGAGCTTTTTCGCCAGAGCGAGTTCGGCGGGCTCGACGAGAGCAATTGCTGATTGCTGATTGCTGATGGCTGATTGGTCGATTTCGCCTTTGCGAAAAATGGAACGGATTCGGACGTAACTGTATTGCAGATACGGCGCGGTGTTGCCTTGGAAGCTAAGCATCTTGTCCCATGAAAAAACGTAGTCGCTCTGGCGGTTGGGCAGCAGATCGGCATATTTCACCGCACCGAGGCCGACGATCCGCGCGATCTCGCGGCGGTCCGAATCGGGCAGGCTGGCATTCTTTTCGGTGACGAGTTTCAGAGCCCGCGCTTCCGCTTCGTCGAGAAGATCGGCGAGCTTGATCGTATCGCCGCTCCGCGTTTTGAACGGCTTGCCGTCGTCGCCGAGAATCGAGCCAAACCAGACATGGGCGAGCCGCACCGACACGTCGGGATGCCGGCGCCGAAGGATCGCAAAGACCTGCCGAAAATGAAGCTGCTGCCGGCCATCGGTCACATAGACGATTTCGTCCGGCGTCCACGTTTTCAGACGATATTCCAGCGTCGCCAGGTCCGTCGTTGTGTAGTTGGCCGCGCCGTCGCTCTTCTGCACGAGCGCAGGGTTCGGCCGCCAGCCGTCCTTGTCCTTGATCAGGAACGGATCGTCCTCGGGCTTGAGCGCGCCGTCGGAAAAAACGCACAGCGCACCCTCGCTCTCCGTCGCGATACCGCGCCCGCGCAAGTCTTCGACGACGGACTTCAGTTGCGGATTGTAGAAGCTCTCGCCGAGCGCCACGTCAAACCGCACACCGAGCCGACCATAAATCGCGTCGAACTGCGCTTGCGAAAGGCGAAGCATTTCCTGCCACAAACCGAGATTTTCGGCGTCACCGTTTTGCAGCTTCACCAGTTCGTTGCGAGCGCTTTCCAAAGTCGCCGCGTCCTCCTTGCAGCGCCCGGATACGAGCTTGTAAATGCGCTCCATTTCGCCCAGCGGATTGGCCGCCAGCGCAGTGCGGTCGAGGACGGTTTTCCAGCCGACGAGCAGCATTCCAAACTGTGTACCCCAATCGCCGATGTGATTATCGCGCACCACGTCGTGGCCGACGAACGACGCAATTCGCGCGAGCGCGTCGCCGAGGATCGTCGAGCGAATGTGACCGACGTGCATCGGCTTGGCGACGTTTGGTGAGCTGAAGTCGATGACGAGCTTTTTCGCTCGCGCGGGCAACGGCACGCCAAGCCGCGGGTCGCCGATGAACACGGCGAAGCGCTCCGCCAGCCACGCGGGCTTGAGCCGGAAATTGATGAACCCCGCGCCGGCGATTTCCAGCGGTTCGCACATCTCCGCGACCTCGAGCTTGTCGATGATCTGTTGCGCAAGTTGCCGCGGGTTGGCGCGTTGTTGTTTGGCCAGCACCATCGCCACATTTGTCTGATAGTCGCCAAACCGCGCATCGGTCGCCGAGGTCACGCGCGCTTCAGCCGCACCGAAATCGGCGAGCGCAGCGCGAAGACGGGATTCGAGAAGAGCAGAAATCGTTTCCATGAAAATTGGGAGCGCGACATTTAGAACGCCACAGGCGCTCTGCAAATCTCCATTGTGCGCGAATCCGATGAGAAAGACGGAATTACCGAATTAACGGGATTGGAAAAACATGCGGTCGTCGTCCCCTCATTCCGTTAGGGTCTTATATAGATGAGAGAGGGTTTTGGCGGAGGAGAGAAAGGAGAAGTGGATAAAGTTTAGTGCGGCGGTGGTTCAAACGCCATTCGCATTCCTTGAGGTGGAGGAGGAAACGGTCTGTGCGCACAGCACGCAGTTGAGGAAACGAAACTTGGCGTAACTCCAAAAGCTTTCGATGCCGTTGACGTGATTTTTGCCGCGGGCGAACTGGTTTTGGTGATGATGAAAACGGTGGTGCTCGTAACCCTTGAGCACCGGGCCATCGTAGGTCTTCCAGCCGTCGGTGTAGATGTCGGAGCCTGCGAGCACCCGACTGGGTGATGATCGGCATCAGCTCAGCCTTGGAACAGTTTTTGACCACGCTCAGATCGACCTTTGCACCGCGCTTATGCAGGCCGATGACGGGGATCTTGCCGCCCGCGCCACGGCCCCGTTTGCCACGCACCCGCCGCGGCCCGAAGTAACTTTCATCCATCTCCACCTCGCCACCCAAAGGCGGGCTTTCCTGCACCGCCAGAGACGACCACCCGCTGGCGCAACAACTCGCAGAGCCGATGCACCGTGCGATAGTTCAAAGCGCAGAGCTTGGCCGCCGTCAACACCGGCAGATCGTGCGCAAAATACCTCAACACCTCCCGAAATTTACTCTTCAAATGCGCGTTCCTTTGAAATATTTGTTTTTCATTATGGATGAGCAGCTTGCACCGCTTTATCCGGTCTCAGCTACATAAGTCCCAAAGGAAATCGACACCCTCGCCGCCAGCTAGCAGCCTGTCGGGCTTCCAAAGGCCGGCGTTAGTTGCGGGTTGAAAGAGCATGCCAGCGCGCTTCGTCAACATCGACCACGACAC
>JBBSDS010000104.1:0-13888 GCA_038240495.1 Chthoniobacterales bacterium
ATGTCCGGCGCGATGCTGGCGTCGAGATTCGGCACTGGCTGCAACTGCTCGCGCTTGCCGCCGAAGAATGCGACCAGCTCCGTGAGCGAGAAGTTCGGTGTTTTGGAAAGGGCTTCAGGAATTCCCAGCGCCATGTCGGCGAGCGGAAGATTCTTGCGCGTTTCGTCAGCGCGCGACTGCGCGATCAATGACTCGACGCTCATTTCCTGGCCACTGTCGGCATGCAACACCTTCAGGACTTTGACTTCGCGCCCGAAGATGATGAACCCGCGATAATGCACGCGGCTGCGATGGTCTTGCGAAGCCCAAATCTCCAGCTTTTCAGGCGGCGTGCTCGGATTCGGAGTGACGTAGAGCGTGACATTGAAAAAGCGCAACGAACCAAATTTCTCCACCACTTGCGCCCAGCTCAGCGTCGGCGTGAAGAGGCTGAAAGCCAGCAGCACCAGCGCAGCCGCACTCGCAAAGCCAAGCCCCGACCACCACCAGATCGGACGCTGCGAGCGCTTCACCGCGGCGGTCGCGGGTTGATGCAGCGTTGACGCAAGCGCATCGAAGTGGCGTTGCGCATCCGCGTGAACTTCCGCCGGTGCAGTGCCCGAGAGCGAGTCGCGCAGGTGTTGATCAAGATCGTCAGTGTTCATGGTTCGATGGAGTTGGAGTTCAAAACGGATTGATCGGTGGAAGCGTTTGAATTGCCTCGGAATGCCTCGCGAAATCGCTCGCGCGCTCGACCGACGAGCACGCGCACAGTCGATTCCGCACAGCCCATCGCCGCGGCCACATCGGGGTAAGGCAATTCCTCCAGCGCATGCAGCGTGATCGCTTCGGCCTCGCGTTCCGGAATCGTGCGCAGGAAATCGAGGATCACTCGCCGGTCTTCCGCCTTAGCAAGGTCGCGCGCAGGATTCGAACTCACGGCCTCGGGCACGAGTGCGAGACGATCCAGCGCGTTGTTCCTTGATGTCCGGCTGCGCACATGATCGAGCGCCTTGTTCGCGCACATGCGCAGGATCAGCGCCGTCGGATTCGGATGTCGCCGCACATCATCAAGACGCGCCACGATATGCACCAACGACTCCTGCACGACATCCTCCGTCTCGTGCGCGTCACGCACGATGCGCCAGATGCAGTCCACCATCCGCGCCTGCACCGGCCGCACGAAGCGTTCGAAGTCGTCATTCATGGAAACAGGAGTTTGAGGGCGGAGAAACATCGTCACATCTGGAGACGAGCCTGCCCGCTCTGTTGTTTACATGACGCCGAAGATTCTCAGGCGTTCCCACTGAACCTAACAGCGACGGACGCTCACCAACTTGTGCGGCTGCCACGTCAAATGCCGCGTCACCTCGGAATCCTGCGCGTAGGCTGCGAACACGAGCGGCGCATGTTCCGCGCAAGGCTTGCACAGAATGAGCCGCGCCGTTTCGAGCTGTTCGGGTGGTTTCATGTTTGCATCAGCGTTCTTGCTTCATCATCTGCCCGATCTGCGCGTGCAGCTCCTGCCGTTGTTTTTCGAGGAATTCGATCTTCTTGCGGGAGGCATCGTCGCGTTTCAATCGCTCCTCCGGCGAGCCTCCCGATTGATCGAGCGCGAGCGCGGCTTCCTTCTGCGCTTCGGCTAGGTCGTCGAGCGTCTTCTCGTATTACTTTACGAGCATGCGCTTGTCCGCATCGCTGAGCGGGTCGGCGGGCGGCGCGGGTTTTGTCTCGGTGGTGGGGCGCGGGCCGGTCTCCACCAGCTTGTAGCGCAGCTTTACGCCGTGGCCTTTGTTGTCTGAGCCGCTGTAGCCTAGATCGGACTCGACGATGCCGAGCAGTTGCATGATGCCCATGTCGCCGCGCGAGGTCTTAAAAAGATAAGTCAGCGGCAGGTCTTTCTTCTTCGGCTGAATGACGCCGGTGATCCACGAGGCGTGCTGCAATTCCTTCACCGCCTCTTCCGCCGTCTGCTTCTCCCAGTCCGGTGAACGATCATTGGTGAACAGGCAGCCTTTGCCGACAAACTGAAAGCCTTTCTCCCCGCCGAGCGCCTGCGCATCCACGCCGCCGGCCTCCTCGATGATCTTCCAATCATGCGCATACTGTTCCTCTGTGGTGCCAGGCCCATGCCCGTCAGTGAAGAGACGTCCGCTGCGGAATTGAAAGCACTGCTGGTCGCACGGCGCACCGAAGGGCACCACGCGCTCCATCACGGGGCCGAAGTTAGGCGCAGCCGACTGGTGCACTTCGGCTTTCGCAAACCGAATCGCGCCGACAAAGCGGTGGTCACCGTCAATCCGGCCGAGTTCGAACACGGCGAGCGCGCCGAGCTTCACGGTATCGGAAACTTTGGCCTCGTGGGTGTTCGTGACCTTCGTGTCCCTCGCAATCGACGTAATGGCCGTGATCGTGAAGCGCACGCTGTCACCTTCCAGCACCGCGAGGAGGCGGTCACTGGTTGTGTAAGGAAGTGCGCCCACTCCGCCAGCTTTCCCACCTTCCACCTCGATCGTGGCTTCATGCCCGCTCTGTTGCCGGATGCGCGGCACACTGCCCACACGCGCGTCTTTCATTTTGCCAAGACTCTCGCGCTCCATGTTCTGCGGCGTCGGCTTGAAATCGGAGGGCACGATTGCCATCCACATCTCGGCATCGAGCACCGCGGCTGAGGCTACGGAAGGCGCGGGATCACCTGCTTGAAACGAATCTCCACGACGTTCCCGGCGTCGTCGTTCACGCCGCGGAGTTGATAGTAGCCGACCATGCCGTCCCGCGTGCGGAAGACCATGACCTCACTCAAGCCATCGCGATAGCTGCATCCACCCCGCTGGCTTGTGAGTTCCTTCTGTTCGGAGTTCTGCGCCTCCATCTTCGCCAGCACCGGGAAGGCTTGCGCGGGCAGCATCGTGGCCCATTCCGTGCGCTGGCCGGCGGTGCCATCGCGCATGTCTAGTGTCAGCACATCGTAGGATTTCTTGTCGAGATGCAGCAGCATGTCCACGTTGCTCGCCCGCATCCACTGCTTCAATTCCGCCGTGAAGCCGCTGGTGGCCGGGTCCTTGAAATGCCCGGTGACCGCGACCGGCGGAGTCACAATATCGTTGTCCTTGAATCGGAAGCCGAACACGCCATCGGGATTCGCGTCGCGCGCGGTGATGTTTCGCTCGGCTTGCAGGCCAAAGACGGCGGACGCGTCAGTCGGCTTTTTTAACTGCTGGATTTTCTCACGCAGAGTTTCCTCCGACTTGCGAACTTCCACCACGAGCGCATGAGTCGGCGCATGGGTTTTCAGCAGGTCGTTGAGCTGGGCATCGGCGGCCTCGATCTGCCGGTGGAATTTTTCCTCGGTGATGGGTTCCTCGTTCATCGCGCGCACGGGCGGGATCAGCGGCGACAGCGCATCCGGGTCCATCGCTGTCGGGAGCGACGGGAAGAGCTTGAGCTGCTCCAGCGTGCCGTCCTCGCGCGGCACGAACACGCGGCCCTGGCGGAGGTCGTGTTCCTTGCCGTTCACCTTCAGGTGATACGGATCGGTGGACTCGCGCAGGAAGCCGAACGTCTGCTGCTCAGTGAGCTTGAAGGTGCCGTTGTCCATCCGCGCGAGGGAGTGCGTGTCGTGCGAACTGGAGTCCGTGGTGCCGACCGCCTTGGGCGCGAAGAACACGTAATGCACGTCCACGTCGTCGTGATAGACGAGCGCCGTGCCCGCCTTGCGTGCAATGTGCGCGGCTTTGGGAAAGCGGCTGTGCTCGGCCAAAGCCGCGGCTTGCTGCACCAGCTTGTAGCGAATCCTAACGCCGAGCGGCACACCGGGATCGAGACATTGGATGATGCCCAGCGTGCCTTTGCGCGTCTTGAATCCGTAGATGCCACGCACGTCGCCAAAGTTGGAGTCGTTGGGTGGCGGGAACTTTTCCAAGTGGCGGAAATAGGCGCTGAGTTTTTGGTTCAACTCCACCGCCGCCATCGTGTCCCAATCCCGCGGCTTGAGATCCATCAGCCTCATTTCAATGCCCGACAAGCCGTGGTTCCCCACGTCCACGACATCAATGCCGTGCTCGCGCATCCAAGGGAATGGGTTCTCCCTGGGCGGCGTGCCATTGCGCCCGTTGAACCAGGCGTAACGCTCGGGATCGTTCTCGGACAGGGGATGCGGAATGGGCAGCGGCGTCATCACGCCGGTTTCGAGATCGATCGCATCGGTGAGCACGCACTCGACTGCGGGGCCGAAGCCGTCCTGCGGCGGCACGGGCTCCATCATTCTGCCGAAGGTGACAGCGATGATGCACCAGACGACGCACTGGATGGCGCTGAACCACAGCGCCCACATTCCGCGCGGCGTGCGGCGCACCGGGATCGCCTGCACGAATGCAGCGAGCGCTGCGATCAAAATGGACCACGGCAGCCACGCCGGCGGATATGGCATCGTGAGCCACGTCGCCCCGGCGAGGATGCCGCTCGCCCATGCGCAGCCGAAGGCGAGGTTGGACAAAGTGGTGTTCGGCTCGGGCACCGGCCTAGTCGGGTGCGTGGCCGCCGGCCCGTCGGCTCCCCGATTCACGGCGCGCCAGACCGCGCGGATGATACCAATTCACCAAGGCAATGACTGCGAAGACCAGGAGCATCTGCCAGCCGGGGATGCGCAATTCCGCCATCGTCACGCCGGGCTGAAGTCCTGGCCCGACAATGTGTTTTCTCCCGCTCAAATCCACCGCCAGAATCAGCGCATCCAGCGCCAGCAGCGGAAACAGCAACCCGTCGAAAACTGCGAGACCAAGGCCGTAAAGCTTCCCCTCCGAGCGGCGGATTTGCGCGACGGAAATCCAGCCGAGGATCGTCGTGCCGAGACATCCCGCGAGACTGCCGAACAGCAGCGTCGTCGCGACAAAGGTATAGCCACGCGGGAATCGCTCATGCCCGGGCTCCACCGCCAATAACCTCGCAGCAGCAAAGAAGAATGGAATCCACGCGGCACCCCAGATCGCCGCGCGCGAGAAGCGCGGCTCGACTTCCGGCATCTGACTTCTGACTTCTGGCTTCTCACTCTTTGTCGTGACCGCCTCCACCTGCGTGCGCATCTCGGCGACGGTTTGATAGCGCAGCTCCGGCTTCGTCTCCAAGGCGCGCAGCACGATCTCGTCGATGCGCACGTCCATCTGCACGCGCTTGGAGGGCGCTTCGATTTTGTCCTTCGGTCGCTCGCCGGTGAGCATCTCGTAAAGCACCACGCCGAGCGAGTAGATGTCCGCGCGGTGGTCGGTGGTCGCGCTCGCATCGCGCTGCTCGGGGGCGGCGTAGTCGGGCGTGCCGAGAGCAAGGGTGGCCGCGCTCGATGGCGCACCGGCCGCGTCGCCCGCCGTCTCCGCAGACGATGCCGCGATGATCTTCGCGATGCCGAAGTCGGCGATCTTCACCGTGCCCGCCTTATCGATGAGCAGGTTCTCCGGCTTGATGTCGCGATGCACGATGCCGTGGTCGTGCGCGCATTGCAGCGCCTCGCAGATGGGCGGCACGATGCTCAGCGCTTCCTTCGGCGTGAGGCGCTTCGCTTTCAAATGCTGCCGCTGATTCACGCCATCGACGAACTCCATGAGCAGGAAATAGAGCGTCTCCGAAGTGGCGCTGCCGCTTTCCTGCAATGGCGGCACCGCAGTCATGACGGTGCCGAAGTCGTGAATGGTCACGATGCTCGGATGATTCAGCGCCGCGAGCGCCTGCGCCTCGCGTTCGAAGCGCTCGGCGAACTTCGCATCCGTCACGCGCTCGGGCGCGAGGAGCTTCAGCGCGACGAGGCGGTTCAGCGACTTTTGCCGCGCCTTGTAAACCACGCCCATGCCGCCGCGCCCGAGGCATTCGAGGATTTCGAGCTGTGGAAAATGCGGCGCGAGTTTTTCCGGCGAGAGCGGCACTCCTTTTGTCGCGGCACCCTCGTCGGCGAACACCGTCTCGGGGCCAAGATTCATCGCGAGCAGGCAGCGCGGGCACATCCCGTCGGCAGCGGAATCGGCGAGGGTCGCGCCGCAGCGCGGGCATTTTGCGGGGATTGAATCGCTCATACCGAAGACATCCGGAAATCGCGTGGGGTGTTACACGGTTTCATTCCGCGAGAGCGGCGACGAGGTGCCGCAGTTCATCGTCCACATCGGCCGAGTCCGCGACGGTCCGCTCGATTTCCTCCCGGAAGAGCTGGCGGAAGCGTTTGCGCAGACGATGCACAGCCACACGCGCCGCGCCTTCGGAAGCGCCGAGTTCCGCCGCTGCCTGCGCATAGTCGAGGCCGGCACTTTCCGCACTGAGGAACGGCTTCAGGGCTGCGAACTCCAGGGTCTGTCCCGCTGCTGCAAATTCCTCGCGGAGCCGCGTGAGCACGAGTTCGAGAAGCGACAGCGCCCAGCGGCGATCGAATGCCGCATCCGGCGATTTCACCGCATCCGTGTCGGCGACGTACCGCTGTTCTGCCGTGGCGGTGTCGAGCGGCACTGGCACACCGCCGCTGCCGCGTTTGGCCGCGCGCTGATGTTCCCATTCATTCGCGCAATAACGCCTGAAAGCCATGAGCATGAACTGCCGGAAGCGGCCCTTCTCGCGTTGCACGGCGAGCAGATGCTCCTTCTCCACCAGCCGCGCGAAGAATCCCTGCGCGAGGTCTTCCGCATCGTGCGGCGAGTGTCCCTGCCGGCGGGCAAAGGCGTAAAGCGGCGGCCAGTACGCACGGCACAATGTCTCCAGAGACTTGGCCGCGTCCTCCGTGTCGGCACCCTGCGCGTTCAGTACGACGGACCAGCGCGTCGTGCAAAACAGGGTGGATTTCTGGGGAGAGTCGAACACGGCTTCGCCCTATCATACGGAAATGCGGCCGCGTGTTACGAGTCATTGAGCACCGCTGAAGCGGTCGCCGCAAGCTTCTGCAAACGTGTGAGGATCTCGGGGCCACGCCCTTCACCGTGCCGCTGCGTCCGACTTCCTGGCTGCCGGTGCGCGTGTTGCAGGATTTGCCCCGACGAGCTTGCCCAGGCTGATGCGGCGCTCGATTCCATAGCCGATTGACTGGTAGAAAGTCACGACGCTCTCATTCTCCGCCACGACCTGAAGATTGATCTTCGCGCAACCTCTGCGGCGCAGGGCTTCTTCCGCGTGAGCCACCAGACGCGAGCCGATACCTTGCTGGCGGTGGGCGGGTGAAACGGCCAGCGAATAAAGCCACCCACGGTGCCCGTCGTAGCCAGCCATCACTGTGCCCGCGACGACAGGGCCGGTGAGAGCGACGAAGAACAGGCCATCCCCGGCCTCCATCTTTTGAGCAATGACAAACTCCGGGGCATTGTGCGGCGCTTGGTAGCCGAAGACGGCTTTCCATAAAGTGACGACCTGATCGCGATGAAGGGCGTGGTCAAACTGCGTGATGTTCGCCGTGCTGGCAGGAAGAGTTTTCTCAAAGCAAATGCTGCGCGGATTGTCGGCATAGCGACCGAAGGCCGGGATGCGCGCATAGCCGCTCGACTCGTAAAGCGCAATGGCTTCGGGAAACTCAGCCGCAGTTTCCAAACGGAGGACGCGATCGCCGAAGCCTGCCGCTGCTTTCTCCAGCGCGCGGAGCAGACGCCGCGCGATGCCTTTCCGCCGCCCACTCGGCGCGACATACATCCGCTTTAGCTCCACCGCGCTGTCGTCCAGCCTACGGAGCGCGCCGCAGCCGACGGGCTCTCCGTGCCATCGTGCCACGAGAAAAGTGGTGCGCGGCGCCTGCGCTTCCTCCGGGAAAAATGGGCTGGGCAGACTGCCGTAGCGTGCTTCTATTTCGAGGCACATCTCCCGGACAAGCTGCACCCCCGCTGGTGCGCCGGGACTTTCGGCAGTGATGGTTAAAGGAGAGACATCCACCGGCATGGGTTGTCTCAGGAAAGCTAATTCGGGAGAAGCATGATTCGGCTTTTCTTTACTTCTAACGGCTTGTCGCCGTCATCCCAATGGACCGTGCAGGTGACATCGCTCACGGCGGTGATGACGCCCGGAAACATCAGCGCGGTCCTCCACGCGGCGATGACATGATCGCCGACCTTGAAGCTCGCGGCCTGGGAAAGAGGATGCACTTGTGCCAGTGGCACTGCCAGCTTGTCCCCATCGTCGTAGAGGACTTGCGCTGTTCCGTAAGGTGCTAAGGACGATGTGACGAGTTCTCCTGGGGTGTCGGTTTTTGGTTATGGATTTGTGGATGCTACTTTTGGTTCCCTGTTGGATAATTGTTCAGATGTGGGCGGTCATCGGCGGAGCTTGTCTAAGTCAACAAAGTCTTTCACATGGAGATCGTAGGCGTCCATGCCGGGCGCACCTGGTGGCGCCACGAGCACGCGGAACGTGAGTTTGGGCAGACTAGCGTGGCTGGCGGAACAACTGACGATGACGTGACCAGGCTTCGACCGATCCTGCTGCAACGCCGCAGATACCTGCTTCTCTCCCTCGTTGATTTGCAGTTCGACGCTATGGAAGTGCTTTAGTTCGCCCTTGATCTCGAATTGAAGCTCCACACTGACAAGCTTGGGGCCTCCTACGCGTCCTGTTCCACGCCAGCGACGCGTGCCACCGCTCCACGCGAGAGGTACCGGGCCGTATAGAGTCCGCAGGTGAGTCCATGAGCAATTTCCTCCGCGCGGAACCGGTCACGGCGGGATCGTTAGGAAGCGTCACGCCAGCTGCGCTCGAATCTTGGGGATTTAGTGTTCGATGTCGGATGTTTGCGCGCCGAGGATGCACGCGTGAACAGCGAAGCAATCATCCCCCGCCCCGCTTCGTGGAAGTGGTGGATCACGGGCCTGCTCCTGCTCGCCACGACGATCAACTACATGGATCGCGTGACGCTCGCGAGCGCGTCTGTACGCGTGACGCGGGAACTCGGGCTGAGCGATGCGCAGTATGGAAATCTCGAACTCGCCTTCGGCTGGGCCTTCGCAATTGGTTCGCTCGTGTTCGGGTTTCTCGCGGATCGATTTCGCATCTATTTCCTCTATCCCGCGATCCTGGCGGCGTGGTCGCTCACGGGAATGGCCACCGGCTGGAGCCACGGTTTTTCCGAGTTGGTGATGTGCCGCACGCTGCTGGGATTTTTCGAGGCTGGCCACTGGCCTTGCGCGCTAAAGACGACCTTCACGCTGCTCGAAGCCAGGGATCGCACGATGGGCAACAGCGTGTTGCAAAGCGGCGCGTCGATCGGCGCCATCGTCACGCCGCAGATCATGAAGCTGCTCATGACGGAGCAGCCGGGATCATGGCGCACGACCTTCATCGCGGTCGGCGCGGCGGGGTTGCTGTGGGTCGCCGTCTGGCTCATTTGCCTGCGGCCTCGCGACCTCGATCGTGCGCCGGAGGCGGCAGCAAGGAAGGATGCGTTGAGTCTCACCGACATCTTGCGCAGCGGGCGCTTTTGGGCGGTGGCGTTGCTCATCGTGGGAGCACAGGCGGCCTGGCACATCTATCGCGTGTGGCTCATGAAATTTTTGCAGACCGGCCGCGGCTACGAGGAGAAGGCGGCCTTGGATTTCAATTCCCTTTACTTCGTCGCAACGGATGTCGGCTGCATTCTTGCCGGCCTTGTCTCGCTCTGGCTCATCCGCCGGCGGGCCTCCTCTCCACACGATGCGCGGCGCACCGTGTACGCGGGCGCGTGCGTGCTCACGTCGCTCAGCATCTTCCTTCCCTGGCTGGAAAAGGGTTGGCCGCTCTTTGCCACGCTGCTGCTCATCGGCGCCGGTGCGCTGGCGCTATTCCCCTGCTATTACAGCTTTGTGCAGGAGCTTTCGCCGACGCATGTGGGTCGTCTCACCGGCCTGCTGAGCCTGTGGGTGTGGGCTGTGACTTCACCGATGCACAGCTTCTTTGGGATGCTGGCGGATCGCACGAAGAGTTATGACGCGGGCCTCGTCATCGCGGGGCTGGCACCGTGGCTCGGCGTCATCGCCATGAGAATCATGTGGCGGAAAAGTGAGGCGCCATCTGCAATCTAAAACTCTTTCCATGCTGAACGACACGACACGACAGCAAGATTTCCCCGGCCTCGCGGGAATCACCTATCTCAACACTGCCGCGGAAAGTATTCCGCCACGGTGCACCGGGGAGGCAATCAAGAACTACTGGCAGGACAAGCTACGCGGCATGAAAGGACGTGATGGGCATTTCGCGCAGGTTGAAGCGTGTCGCGAAGTCAGCGCAAGGATGCTCGGCTTGCAGACTGCGGAGGTGTCGTTCTGCTCGTGCAGTTCGGAAGCCTACAACCTCCTCGCCTCGGCGCTGCAACTTAGGGCGAGCGATGAAGTCGTCGTCAGCGATCTCGATTTTCCTGCCGGAGTTACTCCGTGGTTGCGCGCGGCGGATGCGCCGGTGCTGCGGGTCTGGAAGGCAATCGATGGCGGGCTCGATGCAAGTCATCTCGCGCCTTTGATCAGTGAACGCACCAAACTCGTCCAAGTGTCGCTCGTGAGTTTCTACAACGGCCACCGCATCGACTGGCAGCCATTTCACGAAACCGTACGGCGACTTGCTCCGAATGCGGTCATTTCCGTGGACATCACACAGGCGCTGGGCCGCGTGGTGCTCGATTGCGACGGCGCGGACATCCTGATTTCCAGCACGCACAAGTGGACACTCGGCATTCACGGCGGTTGCATCATCGGCATTCCGGCGGCGGGCGCTTCACGGCTCACCACACATGCGGGTGGATGGCTGCACTTGCAGAATGCTTTCGATGCTGATCGCTTTGAGCGCGCAGTGACGAAAACAGGAGCCGCGAGTTTTTCCGTCGGCATGCCAAACTTCGTCGCGCTCTACGCACTCAACTCGTCGCTGCGCTATCTTGAAAACGTCGGCATCGCCAACATCGCCGCGCACGCCGACCCGCTGATGATCGAAGCGGAATCCGGCCTGCGGGCGCTTGGCATCAAGCCGATGTGCCGCTGGAACGGCACGGGCATCCTCGCTTTCCAACACCCGCGCAGCACCGAATTGCACGCGGCGCTCGAACGCGAGAATGTGCATGTCATGCACAATGCGGGGCGCATCCGCATCGCGGTGCATGGTTACAATTCCCGGAACGACATCGGCCATTTCCTGCGCGTGCTTGCCACGCTGTTGGAAACGGTGTGACCCGCACAGACGATCTTCCATTTCCTTGCCCCCTCACCATGCACACCGCCGCCCCAACAACACGTCGCGCCTTTCTGCGCACCACCGCCCTCGCAGCGCTCGCCCCAGCGGGCTGCGCCTCCCTCCAAAACTCAGGCCCCGGCCATATCGATGCGCACGTCCACATTTGGACGCCCGATACGCATCGCTATCCCCTCGCCGCAGGATTCACCCAGGAAAAGGACATGGTGCCCCTGAGCTTCACGCCCGAGGAACTCTTTGCACAATGCCGTCCGGAAGGCGTGAGCCGCGTCGTCCTCATCCAGATGAGTTTCTACAAGTTCGACAACCGCTACATGCTCGATGCCATCGCGCATCGTCCGGGAACTTTCCGTGGCGTGGCGATCGTGGACGAAGCGAAGCCAGACGTGTGCGACACGATGAAAGCGCTCGCGAATAAGGGCGTGCGTGGTTTTCGCATCTACACGGACCGGGAAAAGGCGGCGGCGTGGAGCCACTCGGACGGGATGAAAAGGATGTGGTCGTGTGCCGCGGATGCTGGCCTTTCCATGTGTCTGCTGGCCGATCCCGATGCGCTGCCCGGCGTGCATCGCATGTGCCAGGCGTATCCGCGCACGAGCGTCGTCATCGATCACTTCGCCCGCATCGGCATGAAGGGCGCGGTGAAGCAGCACGACCTCGACAATCTCTGCCGCCTCGCCGATTTCCCGCACACTCATGTGAAGACTTCCGCCTTCTACGCGCTCGGAAAAAAGCAGGCGCCCTACACCGACATGGCCCCGCTCATTCGCAAGCTGCGTGATACCTACGGTGCCTCGCGCCTCATGTGGGGGAGCGACTGCCCGTTCCAAGTGCAATCGGGACATACGTACGCAAACTCCATCGGGCTGATTCGTGACCGGCTCGATTTTCTCACCCCCGAGGACAAACACTGGATGCTGCGCCGGACGGCGGAGAAGGTGTTCTTCTCGTGAGCCGAGCTACTCGAAACGCAGGATGAATTTGCGGTAAAACTCGAACGCCCGCTCCACCTCGCCCACGTCCACGAACTCCACCGCTCCATGCGCCTGATCGATGCTGCCCGGACCGATAACGACGCTGGGGATGCCCTGCCGCGAGAGTTTGCTGGCGTCAGAACTGAAGGGCACGCCGCACAGCGTTCCATCGAGCCCCATCTCCGCGAGTAGCGCGCTCGCGAGTTGCGCGGGCGCTGCATCGGCGGGGGTTTCCAGCGCTTCATCGGTCAGCATCGGCGGTTCCATGAATGCGTCCAGCGATGGCTGCTCGGCCTGCAATACGTCGAGCAAACCCTGGTAGTGCGCGAGAACGCTGGCCGCGGTTTCTCCCGGCAGCAGGCGGCGATCGATTTCGATGGCGCAGGTGTCCGGCACGAAATTCACCTGCACGCCGCCACGGATAATACCGACGTTCACCGTCGCCGGACCCAGGAGCGAATGCGGGTGAGCGGCGAGACGCTGGTGGTCCTCCTCGATGACAATAATCACACGCGCCATGTGCGTGATCGCATTTACGCCGAGATGCGGTTTGCCGCTGTGCGCCGCTTTTCCACGCACCACGATGCGCCAACGCAGCACACCTTTGCTGGCGATCACGGCGCGCATTCCCGTCGGTTCCGCGACGAGTGCGGCATTGCCGAAGAGCCCTTCGCAAAGCTTCACCACGCCGCGATAGGAGAACTCCTCGTCCACCGCGGCCGCCATCCACACTTCGCACGGCGGTTGAATGCCAGACTCATGCACCGACGCGACCGCGTGCATCATTGCCGCGAGCCCGGCCTTCGTATCGCAACTGCCGCGACCGTACAGCTTCCCATCTTCCACTCGTGGATCGAAGGGCGAAATGCTCATCCCTCGCACCGACACCGTATCCATGTGCGCCTCGAGAATCACTCGGCGCGAAGCGTCTCGCCCCGGCAGCCGCGCGATGACATTGGGGCGATTTGGAAACACCGCCTGCTCCCACACCTCGATCCCTCGCTGCACAAAAAAGCTCCTCACCCAAGTCGCGATTTCCTTTTCTCCCGGACCACCTTCGTACGACGAGTTGACGCTATTGATCCGCACCAGGTCGGCCAGCGTCTGAATCACGGGGGAAAAGTTCATGCGCCGCGATTTGAGCAACGGCATCACCGTGCGCCAACAGAATACGACGACGGTTAAGAAAACGCGCGCGGCATGCTATGGCCAGCGCCCCCGAACAGCCTGTTGAAAACCATCAACCCCGGAGTCATCCTGAGCGGAGCGGAAGCGGAAAGGCGGGCACAGCGCAGTCGAAGGATCCCGTGGCTTTGAGATTCGATGTGCCCTGGAAGCCTGATGAGCACTTGTTTCGGAGGGCATTCGCAATTCCGCCGCGATTCCTTCGGCAAGCTCAGGACAGGCTCTCCGACTCCGCTCGGGATGACCTGGAATTTCGGTGGATTTCTACAGGCTGCTAAGCGCTGGGCGATCCCCAATAGCCAAAGGCGTTTTGGATCGCCGGAACGAGCAGCTTCAATTCAGATGGCTTCCGGAGAATAAGATCGGCACCAGTTGCCCGAATCCGAGGTTCCTCGCCGGGAGCTACATTTCCAGAGAACATGATGATCTTTCCCGCAAAGCCCTCCTTCCGCAGTTCTCGGATGAGTTCAACGCCAGACATTTCCGGCATGTTGTTATCGGTAACCAACACCGCATAACCATGAATGTCGGCGCGGATAGCACGCAAGGCTTCACGGCTATCTACAGCGACCTCCACAGTATAACCCGCTCCG
>JBBSDS010000105.1:0-13859 GCA_038240495.1 Chthoniobacterales bacterium
CACGCGTGAATAGTCCGAGCATGACCCCGCCCGTGAAGTCGTTGACTTGAAAGGTGATGGGAAAGCTTCCGGGCTCCATGCGCATAAGTAGCACGCAGATTACGACCACGGAGGGAAGCCACACCAGCGCAGCTACCGCTTCGCTCAGACCGACCCAGACCGCGCGAAGAGCCATCTTCCTGCAGGCAGCCTGAAATCCTTGCCACGTTGGAGCCTCGGACGGCTTAACAACCTTGATCGATTCGTCGACCACGGCAACAGTGACACGGAGAATAAAGAGAAGAACGACCCCAAGGAGCCCACCAAGCATTATCGCTCCACAGGTAGCTGTGAAGGAAACTTTAGCGGTTACACGCTGGGAAAAGTTCTGGCCTGCACCGTCCGAGTAGTCGACCACAACGTGGATGTTATGATCCTTTGGATTAAAGGTGAGCAGGTTGGAATTGCCGAATAGGGTGGCGAGGTAATGGCTGAAGCCACTAGGACCGGGCGACCCGCCGTCGCCGGGCGGGATGGTGAGAGTAAGACTCTGCCGACCGCCGGCGGAAAGGTCAAAACCGACAGCCTTTTCTGGACCGGACCATTGGCCATCCAAAGGATAATTATAAGGGCTTGGAAGAAGGCCGGGCTGATCCACTGGGCGAGCCCATTCCTTTGTCGAGTCATAGCTCTGAAGAGGCCGGGTATTAACGATGTCGTCGCCGAGAAGAAGATATAGGCGATTGATCTGTATCCGATCCTTTGTGGGGTTCTCTAAGTCCACAAAGACGGACAGTTGGTTGTTGATATCGCGCTTGCCGTCTTGGGCGAGGGTAACGGTGACTTTAAGTGGATCAATCTTAAGCGGATCGTTTTTGGGCGGGTCTATCTGTGGAGGATTAGGGCCGGGTTGCTCACCGCCATCCGGTGATTGCGCGCCGGCGCTGCCGGTGAAGAGAATCACCGCGACAAAGAAGAGCAATCGGAGAATATTCATCGGATTACCGGAGATGCAGCACCTCCCGTTTTACTTTGGCGGCGCGGTGCGAAGCTGGTCCCGTAGTTTGATCCAGCCTTTGTCGAGGGGCGGGGCTTTGATTTCGATCCGTTTCTTTTCGATGTCGTCGAGCTTTTCAACGAACGCCGCGACGACTTCGCGCCAGCCTGGGCGGTCGAGATTTGCGCGGACTTTTTCAAGGTCGCTCGGCTTTTCAGGTGCGGCATCGCTGAAGCGATATCCAAGCGCCTTGATCCACTTGCGGATCGCATCGTCGCCAAGCCACAGCGAATCGTAAGTCTTCAGGGCTTCTGCGGCACGTTTCGGATCTCCTTGTGTAAGTATCGACTCGACGAGTTGGCTGAGAACGTGGCGAATGCGTCCACGGGTGATTGGAGGATCATTTTGGCCGCGCGTCGCTTTGACCTCTGGTAGCCAGCCGAGCGGATATTTGGAGCTAGCTGCAGGCAACGTCCCGTCTCCCGCAGGCGGTGGTAACTTCAACTCTGAATACCAAGCGATGTAAGCAAGATACGCGTCTTCGGCTTTCTTCGCGTGTGGGTGAATAACCTCCGGCTTTTTGAACATTGCGGATCGATTGAGATGCACGTCCCCGGCTGTAAAAAGGTATCGTTCCCAAGCTATGGCGTCGGTTTCATCGGCGAGAGCTTTAGGCGCGGAGTTCTCGTCAAGCGGGGAGTGCGCGTCGAAATATGGTAGGCCGTTACTCCAGTCTCCCGCTTTGATGATGCTCTCGTAGTAGTCGATGGTGACCTTGTTCACGGCGTTGTAATCGACGCCAACCGGCTGCGCGAAACTAACCGCACGCGCCACGAACAGCACACACAGAGATTGGCGAAAGAGGAAGGTGTTATCCATCAGCAGCGAGGAAAGACTGAGCTACGGATGTGGCCTCGGCGGCGTTGTGCCGCCCGCGGTCGGCTTGGCTTTGCGGGTACCCTGCTGTTCCACATGGCTAGCGGTGGCCCATTCGCCAAAGATGGCGGCGTTGCCTTTGAAGAGGTTGTTGACGAGGGCGTCGGGGCTCTTGCGGATGCCCATGCCGGTGGTGATGAGTTCGCCCAAGGCGTCGGCGGCTCCGGTGGTTTCCTGGCCGGCGGCGCTTTGGGTGTCTTTGGAGTCCTCGAAGTCGCCGATGCGTTCGTCGAGGGCGTCCTCAAAATCATCTTCGAGGCCGTGCTCGGCAAAGGCGTCGTGCAGCTTGAGGTCGGCGACGGCTTTGATGAACGCGCGGGCGCGTCCGGCGAGTTCGGTTTCGTTGTTGCCGTGGGGCGTGCGAAAGCCGTCCATGATTTCGGGGCGCTCGAGGTCTTCGGCGGCGGCGGTTTCGATTTCGGCGAGCGTGCTCATGGCTTGAAAGATAGCTCAGTGTTGCGGCCTTCTGGCGGGTCGGCAAGTCGCGCATCTTCGGTCTTCACACGACGCGAATAGATCGTCGCGCCCATGCTCCAGATGTCGCTGACGGGCATGGCGTATTTGAAGTTGATGATCTGTTCGCGCGGCAGGAAGAGCGGCGTGCCGGCGAAGGCGCCGGGGAGGGGGAGGCCGTCCAGCGTCCCACCATTTCCAGGAGGCGGAGCGGGGAACAGTCACTTCCTGTTCACGCGCGCATTCCGGCTAGTAAGTGGCGCGTCCGCCGGAGAGATCGAAGACTGCGCCTGTGCTGAAGGAGCAGTCTTCCGAGCAAAGCCACGCGACGAGTGCGGCAGCTTCGGTGGTTTTTCCGAAGCGGCCCATCGGGATTTTGGAAAGCATGTAGTCGATGTGCGTCTGCGACATTTGCTTGAGGATGTCGGTCGCGATGACGGCGGGCGTGACGCAGTTCACGACGACGTTGCTGGTCGCGAGTTCCTTGCCGAGCGACTTGGTCAGCGCGATGACGCCGGCCTTCGACGCGCTGTAATGGGCGGCGTTCGGATTGCCTTCCTTGCCCGCGATGGAGGCGATGTTGACGATGCGCCCGTAGCCATTGCGCAGCAGGTGCGGGATGACGGCGCGGCAGCAGTGAAAGGGACCGTTAAGATTGATGTCGAGCACGCGCCGCCACTCCGCCGGGTCAGTCTCCCAAGTTTTTGCGTTGCTCCCGGCGATGCCCGCGTTGTTCACCAAAATGTCCAGCTTCCCCAGCACCTGCGCGGACGATGCGGCACCGGCTTCCGCAGAATCAGCGCGGGTCACATCCACCACGGCGGTGTGAACGGTGCCGAGTGATTTCAATTCCTCCGCGGCCTGCGCGAGCGCCGCAGCATCCACGTCCCAAAGTGAAACACTAGCTCCTGATTCCAGCAGTCGTGTGGCGATGGCGAGTCCGATGCCGCGGGCGCCACCGGTCACGATGGCGCGGCGATTGGTGAGGTCGATTTTGTTCATGATTTGCGGCCGTCGTCAGGTTCGGAAAATCTCGCGCACGCCGCGCGCGAGAATGTCGTCCACGGCGTCGGAGCAGTTGGCCACGCTCACTTCGTAGCCGCCCTTCTGATACTCCTCCTTCACCGGGATATACCAGGGACCGCCGTCGCCGTACGCGGCGGTGGCGACAAAGCGATCCGGTTGCGATTGCTGTGTGCGCAGTTGGTATTCGACGAAGCACTCCGCGGGCAGGTGGAGCAGCGTCGCTTCGTTCACGTGCAGCGCGCTGAGCACAATCGGCGTGCGCGCGGCGGTGCGCTGAATCCATGCGATTCGCATCGCGGGACGGATGCGATTTGCCGGGACGTTTTTTGGGTCCGTGAGAAGTGCGCGCTGTTCCTCTTCCTTGAAGACGGGATTCACCGGCGGAACGATTTCGTGGGTCTTCCACGACACCTGGCTGAAGGGCATGGGGGTCAGCGATTTTTCCGAGGCCACGATGCCGTCGTAAATGCGCTGCGTGAGTTCCACGCGCGCTTGCGGACTGCCGTCGTTGTATTTGCCCGCGGCGATATTGCCCGAGCAACCGGTGAAATAGAGATGCGCGCAGTCCGGTTGATTCTTCTGCCGCTGCTTGCGCGCGAGGCCGACGAAGTCGCTGCTCACATGGCCCTGGCCGTAGTGGCTCATCGGGTGGGTGGCGTAGTAGTGGCAGGCCACGATCTTCTCGCTTCCATCGTAGAAGGCGACGGTCTTGAGCATCGGATCGATCAACCCCTCAGGCAGCGCGATCAACTCCGCGACTTTGCAACTGCTGCCGCGCATTGCTTTGATCTTGCCGTCCGGGCCGACGGCGACGCGGCGATTTCCGGCGACCTTCTCCACGCGGCCCTCGCCATGCGCCACGTGCGTCATGGGCCGCGCCTTTGGCAGAGCTTCCTTCACGGCCATTCGCGCGTGGCTCAGGCAGTCGTTGAAAAACGCCATATCCACTACCCGCAGGCCCGCGCCTTGTTCTGCCACGAGCCGCTCCGCGTGCAGGCAGACGAACGGCGCGTCGTGCTGATGTACGCATTGCACCGCGACCCGGTCGGGCGTGGTCCCCGCCGCCTCCGCGAGCGCGGTGCGCCAGGCGATGTGCGCCTCGTTAAGGATGCCTGTCCAATCCACGGCGCAGATCACGATCGGTTTCCCCGCGCCGAGCAGGATGAAGCCGATTGCTTCCAACGAGTCCGCGACATCAACCACCGGCGTGATCCATCCGCCGCAAAGCGGATGACCGACGGGCGGCGTCACATCGAAACGAAATGGTGCGATGCGCAGCGACGAAGCATCGTCCGCCGCGCGGGCGATCGAGAGGCCAGCCGTGGCCGCGAGTGTGGAGTGGAGAAAGTGGCGTCGGGTCACGGGATTCATTGGAGTTCCTCGATGAAGGTGAGCAGGTCGGCCATGCCTTGCACGTCGAGGCCGCCCTCCAGGCCTTCGGGCATCAAGCTTTGGCCGGCGCTGGTGCTGCCCTTGATATTGGCGCGCGGGATCGTCACTTCCGCGCCACCCAGCATCTTCACCGTTAGGCTGGTCGCATCGTCCTTGGTGATAAGGCCCTGGAGGGTCTGGCCGTCTTTTGTGTTCACGGTGTAGGCGATGAATTGGGAGGCCACTTCCTTGTTGGGTTCGAGGATCGCGGTGAGCAGTGCTTCGCGGCCCTTGGTCTTCACGGTGATCAGATCCGGACCGACCGCCATTCCCAGACCGGCGGCGCGATGGCAGGTAAAGCAGCGACCTTGGTAAATAGCCTGGCCGCGGGTGGCGTCGCCTTTGACTCCCAGCGTCGGCTGGAACTTCGCGATCATCTCGGCGCGCGACGGCGGGATCACGGAGGCGAGGGCGTTCTTCGCGAGCGCGACGATCTTTGCGTCTTTGTGCTGCACGAGGTTCTGCACTTGCGAGGCCGGGAGTTCGCCCGGCTGAATCGCGCCGGACTGAATCGAGGCGAGGAGCGCGATGGCACTGTCCTCGCGGGCGACGAGGGCGTTGAGCGCGGTCTCTTTCGCCGATGTGCCGTAGTTCGGCCAATGGTCGAGGAGCGTTCGGGTGGTGTCGGTGGAGGGACGTTGCGCCAGTGCCTTGATGGCCGCGCTTTGGATGGCGTCCGGTTGCCCCTTGGCGAGGCATGCGGCGAGAGCCGTGCGCGATTGCGGTGGTGGAGTCAGACTGAGGAGTTCGATGGCTTCAGCGCGCGCAGTGGTTGCGGCCGCGACATCGGTGGCAGTGCTCTCGGCTCGGGTGAAGGCGGCGGTGAGTTGATGCCCGGTATCGGCTTTCTCGATGGTCGTACCCGCGCGACGCAAGCCTTCCCCGAGCGCGCGGATAAAGCTGGTTCGCGGCGTCGCGCCGACGAAGGTGAGCACTTCGCGCAAGCGCGCGGCGTCGGCGGAAGCGGCGTTGATTTGGATCAAATGGGCGGCCATCGGTGCGGCTGCGGGGGCGGTGAGAATTCCGTCGGCTTTCAGACGGTCGAAGATCGCCTGTGTGTGCGCGGGCGGAGCGCTGAGCACGGCGGCGGAAATCCACGAGTCGGCGGCATTGCTTTTCGCGAGTTCCGCGAGCGCTGTAGCGGATGTTTCCGGCGCCACATTGCCGAGCGTGAGGGCGAGTTGAAAGCGCACCCGTACGCTCGGATCGGCGACGAGCGTGACGAGTCGCTCGATAATGCGCGGCGTGGTCGGAGCCATCGCGATGACGTGTTCGCGCACGTTGGCGTCCTGATCGCCGAGCGCTTGCAGAATCGTGTCTTCGCGCAACGCACCAAGGCCGGTAAGGACACTGAGAGCGTGGAATCTTGCCAGCGCCTCGCCCGGCTCGTGAAAGAGCTTTTCGAGCAGCGGCACGGCGGCTTGATCCTGGCGCTCGTTGAGGAGGCGCGCGGCCGTATCGCGATGCCAGCCATTTGGGTGCGCGAGCGTTTGGACGAGTTCCGCGGTGCTGGCCTTCCCCAGTTCGACTTTGCTTCGGCGTTGCCAGATTTTGCTGTCGGGGACGAGGCGGTAGATGCGACCGCGGTCGTTGCCGCTGTTGAGGTCGAGGTGCTTTTTGATTTCGTCCGGGATGCTCCACGGGTGCTCGATGATCTCGCGATACATGTCGCAGATGTGCAGGCATCCGTCGGGTGCGTTAGCAAAGTTCACCACCCGCACCCAGGTGTCTTTGCTCGCGGCGAATTCAAAGCCTTGCTCATCCTCGGGGCGCCGGCCGACGAGACTCACGCCGTCGGGAAAAATCTTCTTCCGATGGACGAGTTGTCCGCCCGCATCGCCGGTGAAGGTGTTGTTCACGAAGTCCGTGCCGCAGGCATCGCCGCGATAGACCGTCGTACCCGTCGCGCCGGTGAAGTAGCCACTGACTCGCCCGCCACCTTCCACCATGCCCTTGACCACTCCCGCAATGCGCCAGCGCGTGCGGATGATCCGCCACGGCTCATCGGGACTTAGCCGAAAGACTTCCGCCGCGCCGCCATCCGCGGCGATGCTCTGGCGTGACGGCGGCATGGCAAAGAACGGATTTTTTCCGACTAACTTGTCATCATAGATCCAGGTCTGGAGATGGTCGGAATTAGAACAGCCGAACTTGCGCCCATAGTTATCGAAGCTCATGCCATACTGCGCGCCGCCGGCCTCGAGGCCAAACTCGTGCGTGCGCGGGTCGAACCAAAAGTCGCGGCCACCGAGTTCCTGCGCTGGCAATTCGGGACGTTTGACGCACGTGATCAGGCCGCGATTTCCACCACCGGCCAGGACGTGGATGCGGTTGTCCTGGCCCCATTGGAAGCTATTGAGAAGCCCCTGCACGTTGAGCAGCTTCAGTCCGGTGCCGAAACCGGTGAAGACCTTCTCGCGCACTTCGGCGTGGCCATCGCCATCGCGATCCTCAAAACGCCAGATGTCCGGTGTGGCGCCGACGTAAAGACCGCCATTGGCCCAGACCAAGCCCGTCGGCCACGGCAGATTATCGGCGAAGACCGTGCTCGTCTCGTAGTAGCCGTCGCCATCCTTGTCTTCGAGCATCGTGATCCGTCCGAGATGCGGAGTTACGTCGCGCATCTCCGAGTAGTCGATCATTTCGCAGACAAACATCCGCCCGTTTTCGTCGAAGCAAATCGCAATCGGATCGCGCACCTGCGGCTCATGAGCGGCGAGTTGAAGCTTGAAGCCCGGCTTCACTTTCCACGTCGCCACCGCGTCCTTCGGTTCGACGGCGGGATAGCGCGGCAAGTCCTTCGCCGGATCCACAGCCACCGGATTCTTCGTCTCGCCGTAAGCTTTGGAGTAAGTCGTCTTCGAGTTAAGAGCGTCCGCGCCGTAAAGGAGTTGGGTGGCGGCGAGTAACAGAAGAGGGGCCGCGGAAAGAAATGTTTTCATAATCGGAGGATGGAACTTTTGATCGGAACACAGACTCACTTGAGCATCCGATCGAGCCACTGATACGCCGCCTGGCGTTCGGCCTCGGGGAAGTCGTGCGGCGCATCGGGGGTGACGAGCACGAGATTGGTTTGGGCGTTCAAGAGTCCATAGACTTCCCCGGCTTTAGCAAAGGCTTTGCGGACGCCGCTGATGTCGAAGTTAGTGTCGTGAAGGGGTGAGTTGGAAAAGAATCCGCGGGGGGCGAGAGCGCCGAGGATTTCATAGAAATCGAAGGGGATCTTGTCGGCGTTGTTCTCATACACATCGCGGATGCGCGGCATGTAACGGTCGCTCGTCCAGCCGGCGACCTTGCC
The DNA here is from genome assembly GCA_038240495.1 of Chthoniobacterales bacterium. Lineage (GTDB taxonomy): Bacteria > Verrucomicrobiota > Verrucomicrobiia > Chthoniobacterales > Chthoniobacteraceae > Chthoniobacter. Next base: position 8,121 of record JBBSDS010000105.1, read on the forward strand.
ACCGGAGTAGTCATGGAATGGGGTGAAGCCGCAGCTCGACACGACGGCTTTGAGCCGCTCATCGAAGACGGCGGTGAAGAGTGCATTGTGACCGCCGAGGGAGTGACCAATGACACCGATGCGATCCTTGTTCACTTGCGGCAGTTTTTCGAGCAGGTCCACGGCGCGCAGGTTGTTCCAGATCGCCTTCATGGAGCCACTCGCATGGGGTGTGCCTTGCTTTTTGAAGTCGTACGGATATTCGCCGAACGACGGATAGTCAGGCACCAGGCAGACGTAGCCGCGTTCGGCCAGTTCGTGCGCGTAGTGCAGCGACGGCAACCCGCCGAGGCCCGCAGGCTCATCTTTGCCGATCGGGGTCGTCTGATGCAGGCAAAGCATGGCCGGTGCCTGGCCGCTGGCGGGGAGTTCGTTGGGGATCAGCAGCCACGCAGACATGCGGTCGCCGATCTCGGGCGTCAAGCGCACCTTGCGTCGGAGATATTTCGCCGTCTTCTCTTCGGAGATGACCTCGACATCGAGCGGCGTCCAGCGCGCGGTGTCGTGCAGTGGGCCCATGACCTGTTGGATGTTCGCACGGATGTGAGCGACGCGCTCCGCCCAGTCCGCGGCGGTTTTAACCGGGCGTTCGTTGCCGCTGGCATCGCGCACCACTAGAAGCTGCGAGTGGTCAGGATAGGCGATGGCCGTCGGAGCAGAGGGAGACAATACGTGATCGGGCTTGGCGAGGAAATCCTGCGGCATCACCTCATGCACGGCAGCGATGATGCGCTCCTCGACATCGAGCGCGAACTTGGTGGGCCGGTCGTAATAGACCATTGCGCCCGCTCCTTCGTAACCGCCTTCCTCCAGCACCCGACGCGACGGGATGTAACAGGGCACGTCGTTGGAGTAACCATTCACCCAAAGCCGCGACCGATCGTATTCGCGCTTGAGGCGCAGCCCGTAATCCACTGTGACCTCGCCCGGAAGGAAGACCATCGCAAGACCATTGCCGAAGTTCCAGGTCTGCACGAGGTAAGGCAGATGCGTCGGAATCTTTTCGCCACGGTCGAGACGGTCGAGGTTCTTCTTCGCATGATAGGCGATGGCTGCGGTCTTCGACTCCGCAAGCGCCTGCCACTCCTCACGCGTCGGCAGCTTGTCGTAAGCCAGCTCGATTTGCTTCGTACGGCACTCCAGCGGACCACTCACCGGAGTGAGCGTGCCATGAACGAGCCGCTTCGCCTCCGCTCCGAGGGCTTCGCCATACTGGAGCACCAGCTCCATCGTGCGGCGCGGATTCGGATTCTGATCCGCACCGCACCCCAGCGCCGTGAGCGCCACCGCGCCGGGAAACTCCCGCTGCAAGGCCTCCTGCGCGCAGCCCGCCCAGTCGCCGTGAATCGCCTCGATGCCGATCGTCGTGCAATGACACGCGTAGCTCGTAAATATGGCGCGCACTTTGCCATCCGGCCCCGTAACCCTTAGCACCGGCAGATCGTGATCGATGGGCTTCAGGCTAAAGCTACGACGATTGGCCGCGAATCCGACTTTGCCGATACCCCAGGCGAGTTGCGCGGGTTGACGATCGGCGAGCGCTGCAAGGACCACTTGTTCGATCTTTTCTGTTAACTCTCGCGTGTAGCGCTCGATGGCCGCCATGTGCTCCGCTGGGATGTCCCTGCCGAAAAGATTTGGCAGCACGCCCGCAAGCATCGGCGCGCAATGCGTGTGACTGGAAGCAATCGCGAATCGTTCATTACGCACCTTTGTCTTTTCGCCAAGACGTATTAGCACCGCGTAGCGCATCGATCCCGGCACGGCGCAGTTATCCACCGTCACCAACACCGCCGGGCCTTCTTCATCGGTGCCGATGGCTAGGGCCTTCGCAAAGATGTGTTGAGCTACTCCTTGGTTTGGTTCCCGGCGATTGCCGTAGCCGCTAAGTCGCACCGGATAAGCCGGCGTGATGTCCACCGCAGCCGCACCGACCATCCGTGTCAGATCGGCAGCCCACGTTGATGGGACTAGGAAGAAAGCCAGCGCGGCGGCGATGGGGAGAAGCAAATGGTTCAATGGTTTCACGGGGGAAGCACAACGACAGCGGTCGTCTTGCCTTAGAGGGTGTACCGGAATTCAAAACCCGTGTCATCCCGAGCGGAGTTCCGTCGCGGGCGAAGGAGGAACGGAACGCAGTCGAGGGACCTCGGTGGTCCGATCAGGTGCTCAGATTGTCCGGACCGCCGAGGTCCCTCGACTCCGTTACACTCCGCTCGGGATGACAGCGCTGTTTTTGAGATTCGGTACACTCTCTTAGATGGTCAGCAGTTTCATCGGAAGCGCTGCCTGCTCAGGCGAATATTTCCTTTACCACGCGGCCTTCCACATCCGTGAGGCGAAAATCCCGGCCCGCATAGCGGTAAGTTAGCTTCTCGTGATTAAGTCCTAGTAAGTGCAGGATCGTCGCATGCAGATCGTGGATGTGGACTTTATCTTCCTGCGCGAAGTAACCGTAGTCGTCGGTGGCACCGTAGGCGATGCCCGGCTTCACGCCGCCGCCGGCCATCCACATCGTGAAGCCGTTGGGATTGTGATCGCGCCCGTCGCCCCCCTGCGCCGTGGGCGTGCGGCCAAACTCGCCGCCCCATAGCACCAGCGTGTCGTCGAGCAGGCCGCGTGATTTCAGATCCTTCAGGAAGCCGGCGATGGGCTTGTCCACTTCGGCGGCGTTCTTGGTGTGACCTTTGAAGAGATTGGCGTGCTGATCCCATTGCACCTCGCCGTCGCTATGCGTGACCTGCACAAAGCGCACGCCACGCTCCAGGAATCGCCGCGCCATGAGGCACTGGCGTCCGAAGTTTGCCGTCACGGGCTGGTCCAGACCGTAGAGTTGTTTGGTCGCCTCCGTTTCGCTGCTGACGTCCTGCGCCTCTGGCATCGCGCTTTGCATCCGATACGCCAGCTCGAACGAGTTGATCCGCCCCTCCAGCGCCATGTCGGGTCCGGATAACTCCAAATGCTCGCGATTCACCCTGGCGAGAAAATCGAGCTGCTTCCGCTGCTCTCCGCTGCTGATCTGATCATTGCGAATGTGCCGCACGAGTGCCTTGTCCGACGAGATGCTCGCATTGCCGATCGGCGTGCCCTGGCAGAAGGCGGGGAGGAACGCCGCGCCCCAATTATTGACGCCACCATGCGCGAGCGTGGGGCAGATGGTGATAAAGCCGGGCAGGTTTTCGTTCTCCGTGCCGAGGCCATACAACATCCACGAGCCCATGCTCGGCCGCACCTGCGTGTCGCTGCCGGTGTGCAGCTTGAGGCACGCACCGCCGTGCGCGGGATTTGTCCCGTGCAGCGAGCGCACGATGCAGAGATCATCCACGCACTGCGCGACGTTCGGAAAGAGTTCGCTGACCGATAGCCCGCTCTGTCCGTATTGCTTGAAGCTCCACGGCGACTTGAGCAGCTTGCCCGTCTCGGCAAACTGCACGCGCGGCTGCTTGAATGGGTAAGGCTTGCCATCGTCGCGCTGAAGCAGCGGCTTCGGGTCGAAGGTATCCACATGGCTCGGCCCGCCTTTCATGAAAATAAAGACGATACGCTTCGCCTTCGCGGGAAACTGCGTGGACTTGGGAGCGAGCGGATTGTCCACGGCCGCCCGCACCTGCTCGCGTCCGAGCATGGCTTGCAACGCGAGGTAACCAAAGCCGCTCGCGCTGCGTTGCAGCATGGTGCGGCGGGTCATCGGCAGGAATGGCTGGGAGTCCATGTTGATTACCTCAAGTAGATAAACTCGTTCGCGGCGAAGAGCGTCTGGCAGAGCAGCGCCCACGCGTGATCAGGCTTCCCGGTGACGCTTAGGTCACGGATCAGCGCGAGCGCGTCTGACTTCTCCTGATCCACCGGCGGGCGTCCATAAAGCAAGGCATAGACTTGTTGCACGCGCTGTTCATCGTTGGGCAATGCGGCAAGCCGTGTTGCGAGTCGCGTGCTGCTTTCCATCACGACTGGCGCGTTCATCATGATCAGCGCCTGCGGGGCGATGACGGTGCTGTTGCGACTGCCGGTGGGCATCGTCGGGTCCGGGTAGTCGAACTGTTCGAGCATGTCGTAGAGATGATTGCGAATGATCGGGAGATAGAGCGCGCGGCGCGGGCTTTCGTAAGTCGTCGCGTCCTTGCTGGTGTGGTTGAAGACGAACTCCCGGTTGCGCAGCGGAATCGTCTTGCCGCCAATCTCGGTGCTCAGCCAGCCGCTGGTGGCGAGCATCGCGTCGCGTATTTGCTCCGCTTCCAGCCGCTGGATGTTCGCGCGCCAGAGCAGACGATTCTCGGGATCGACGAGCCGCGGGTCGCTCTTTTCGGGTCCCGAAAAAACGACGCTGCTCGCCTGCTGATAGGTCGCCGACTTCATGATGAGACGGTGCAGGTCTTTGATCGACCAGCCGCTCTCGATGAAGGTGCGCGCCAGCCAGTCGAGGAGTTCGGGATGCGACGGCTTGCTGCCCAGCGTGCCGAAGTTATCCGGGCTGCTGACGATCCCCTGGCCGAAGTGCCAGCGCCATACGCGGTTCACAATCACGCGCGCGGTCAGCGGGTGCTCGCTGCTCGCGATCCAGCGCGCGAGTTCGAGGCGCCCGCTGTGTTTGGCCGACAGGATCGGTTGCGCAAAGTTGGTCCGCATCACTTCCGGAAAGCCGCGCTCCACGGGATTGCCGAGCGTGAGATAGCTGCCGCGCAAATGCACGGGCAGGGTCTTCACGATTTTGTCGTCCGCCACGCTCATGAGCGCCGGCAGGTCGGGCTGCCTGGCCGTGAATTCTTCCACTTCCTTGTTCATCGCCGCGATCTTCGCGAGCGTTTCCGCATCGAGAACGTCCGCGTCCTTGGCAGGCAACGCGAGAAATCCTTTCGCATCGGCGAGCGCATCGTAGTCCGGCCCTTTCTTCGCCTTGAGCGCCTCGGCAAAGAGCGGCTCGTAATGCTTCCGCACGCCGTCGGTATCTTTCTTCAGCGCGAACTCACGCCACGTGGCGAAGACAGGATGTTCGGGATGCTGATCCAAATACTTGCGACAGGTGAGCAATATGCCGGCGTCGAGCTTCGGCTCCTTCGCCGCCGACTCCGCGACCGCGAGCGTGGCGCCGGCAGGCAGGAGCGCGGCTGCGGCCAGATAGTCCGCTGCGTGTTGCTGCAATCCGGCTCGCACCTCGCCCCGCGCTTTGCTGGTCACGGTCGCGACCGCCGCCTTTTTCGCCTTGAGCTCTTCGTCGAATTTCTTCTTCGCCTCGAGTTGCTCCGGCGTGGCGAGCGAGTGCTCGTACCAAAACTTGATCGCACCCATCTTCTCCGTGGCGAGGCTGCGGGTGCTGCGGAAGATGGCCGCCATCGCGTAGTAGTCCTCCTGCTTGATGGGGTCGAACTTGTGATCGTGGCAGCGCACGCAACCGAGTGTCATGCCCATGAAGGCTTTGCCGACCGTGTCGATTTGCTCGTCGATGATATCCATCTCGAGCTTCTGCATGTCAGGCTCCGCCAGCACGCGCGCGCCAAGCGCGAGGAAGCCGGTGGCGGTGACCGCCTCCTCACTCTGCGGCAGCAGATCGCCGGCGACTTGCTCGATGATGAATTGATCGAACGGCTTGTCCTCATTGAACGCCCGCACCACATAGTCGCGGTAGCGCCAGGCGTTGCCGAACGCGATGTTCTCATCCATGCCGTTCGAGTCGGCATAGCGCGCGACATCGAGCCAGTGCCG
>JBBSDS010000106.1:0-13854 GCA_038240495.1 Chthoniobacterales bacterium
GAGCACGAGATAGCAGCGGAGATTTGTGTCGGCCTCGAATTCACGGATGAAAAATTTGTCGGAGCGCGCGAAGACCCGCCAGTCGAGAAACTTCAGGTCATCGCCCGGCGCGTATTTTCGATATTCCGCAAACTCCACGCTCGAGCCGCGCGTGGCGCTGCGGTGGATGCCGTTGATCGAGCCGAGCATCGGCACTCGCACTGAGACGGTGAGCCGCGACAGGCGGGAGATCACACCCATGTCGAGGAAGTCCCAGTGATGCTCGGGCTTGGTCATGCGCAGCGACGTTCAGATCAACCGCAGAGGAGCGGAGAACGCAGAGGCTCGCAGAGGAAAATTGGAAAGGCTCCAACGCTAGATCCTACAAACTCTGCGGCCCTCTGCGCCTCTGTGGTTAAAATCGTCGTCATTCCGCAGTATCCGCGATGATGCGTTTGATGATCTCAAGGCTGTCGATGCCTTCGCTCTCCGCGTGGAAATTCACGAGGATGCGATGCGCGAGCACGGGTTCGGCGACGGCGTGCACGTCCTCCAGCCGCGCAAGATAGCTGCCCGTCAAGACAGCGCGGGCCTTGGCACCAAGCACGAGATACTGCACGGCGCGCGGACCCGGTCCCCACATCACCCATTTTTTCACCCACTCCGGCGACTCTTCGCCCGTGGGCCGGCATTTGCGAACGAGCTTCACCACGTGCTCATACACGTGATCCGGCACCGGCACGCGGCGCACGACTTCCTGAAAACGCAGGATGTCCTCTGCGTGCAAAATCTTGTCGAGCGTCGGCAGCGGGCCGCCGGTCGTGGCCTTGGCGATTTGCAACTCCTCCGCGGCACTCGGATACCCCACGTTGATGAAAAACATAAACCGGTCGAGTTGCGCCTCCGGCAGCGGATAGGTGCCTTCCTGTTCGATCGGATTTTGCGTCGCGAGGACGAAGAACGGCGGGTCCAATTTGAAGCTGTGCTTGCCGACATTCACCTTCTGCTCCTGCATCGCCTGGAGCAGCGCGGCCTGGGTCTTCGGCGGCGTGCGGTTGATTTCGTCGGCCAGCACGATGTTGGCGAAGATCGGCCCTTTCACGAACTCGAACGCGCGACGTCCCGGCTGGTCGGTCTCCTGCAAAATCTCGGTGCCCGTGATGTCGCTCGGCATCAGGTCCGGCGTGAATTGCACGCGGTTGAAATCCAGCGACATCAAGTCGGCAAGCGAGTGGACGAGCAGAGTCTTCGCCAACCCAGGCACCCCCATGAGCAGCCCGTGGCCGCGGGCGAAGATGCAGATGAGTAGTTTTTCGATCACCTCATGCTGGCCAATGATGACCTTGCCCAGTTCGGCGCAGATCCGTCCGTTGAGTTCGCGAAGCTGGTCGATGGCGATAACGTCGGATTCACGATCCACGCCGGGTGTCTGTGTTTGCATAATGGAGGAAACGTCGAAAGCGCAGACTTCCTTTCAGCGAAAATCGCCAGGAAGAACGTCGCGCTCAGCACTGGATGAAAGACGAAGTTCACCCCATGTCCACGGTGAAAATGTGGATTCGCAGAAGGTGTACCGAAAGTCACGGCGCACGCGGCAGTTCAGCCTCAGACTGCCCTTCCCCTATATCATCCTGAGCTTGTCGAAGGAGCTCCGAGGCGGCGCGAATACCTGCGCGTCTATTTCACGCACCTCCGCAAGAAGGTGGAGCGCGATCCCTCCAAACCGCGGCTCATCATCAACGAACCTGGCGTTGGCTATCGGCTGGTTCTGTAGTGAGCGTTTGGAAAACTCCACACCCTCACCTGCGGTCATTCTGAGCGGAGTTCCGAGCGGGCGAAGGCGGGTCGGAACGAAGTAGAAGAATCGGGTGGCTTTCGGTGTGGACGCTCCTGCCCACGCGGGACTCTTCGACTCCGTGTCGTCTCCGCCTTCGCCCACGACAACGCTCGCTCAGAATGACACGCAAAGGCGGTTTAGAAACGCGCCTGAACCTCACCTCCTGCACAGCACGATCTAAACATGATGAACGACGCAACGGTCCAGAGCGCTCTTTTTCCTTGCCCGACCTTTTTTTCACGCTGATAGTTTTCGCCCGCTGACAAACAGCGATGAGACGGGGTCTTAGCTCAGTTGGTAGAGCGCCGCAATGGCATTGCGGAGGTCAGGGGTTCGAACCCCCTAGGCTCCACTTCCTTGATTATTATGATTGAGGGCTCATGGAGAATTTCTGCGTTCTTGGGCCGCTACAAGACGGCTTCCTGGCGGAAGTCCTGATCGTGGCGGAGTCGTTTTTCGGCATGATGGAAGTCCTATCTACGATGTCTGCAAGCCGCCCATACACGAAACCGGGGGAACGAAATTAAAGAACGATTCTGCCGTTGGCAATTTCGTGAGGTTCAGATGGCGAGCAGGCTGCTATCGGCCTTAAATCCGGTTGGCTGGTCTATTCACCAACCGACCGGCGCGTGGCGCTTTTTTTGCTAGAGATCGCGCAACCACCGCGCTTTCGCACTGATCGTTAAGACGTTCGGCGACGAAATCGGGAGCGTGGTCGGGATGACTAGTGAGGATTCCAGAAAGTGAACCATGACGTTATCGGAATGCGCGGCGAAAATGGAGCGCGTCTTCGGTGGTCAATCCGCCGCGTTGAAATCCGCATGAACCAACGCGTTTAGTTGATGCCGCAGTAGGAGTGAATCGTGAAGACGATCCACAAATCGCGACGGTATCTCCGCGAGCCCGCACGCCGCACCGAGCAGCGCGCCGACGACTGCGCCGCGGTGGCAGTTGTCGCCGCCGACGTTTGTGTTCGCGACGATGCCCGCCTCGAAGTCATCGGCGTATTTCCACGCGAGGTAGAGCGACGCGGGAAAAGCATCGGCGATGTAGCAGGCCGGGCTGACGCGCTGGCCGATCACGACATCATCAGGATCGCGCGACCATTGTTCGGCTTTGCGTCTGGAGAACCAGTCAGCGCCGTGCTCGAAGATCGTCTCGCGGAGATCCGCACCGGCTGCGACGGCGCAGAGGATCCGGGCGAGCGCGTCGCCCGCGGCCAGCACTTCGTCGCTGCGATGGGTCAGATTGATGTGTTCGCGGACTGCCTCGCGGGCGTGTTTCACATCGGGTGCGAGGAGCGCACAAAGCACGGCCACATGCGCGAGACCGCCGATGTGGATGTCGCTCCCCGCACACTTTCGCGGGGCCGTGCCGCCCGCGTAGGCGGTGAAGAATTTCCGATGATACTCCTCAAGGTAGGTATCGCGGTGTTGTCCCGGCGTCAGCATGAAGCGGATGTAACGCTCCAGGTAATCATCCGCGTTGTAGCCACCGCGCGCGTTCAGCGATTCAATGAGCACTTTCGCGAGCTGGAGGTTAAGGGTATTTTCGCCGACGCGGAGGAACTGGTGATAGTGGATTCCGCGCTGTCCCCAGTATTGCGCCAGATCGTGTAGAATGTCGCCGCGCTCGTTCAGTGGCGTGTATTGCGAACGCCAGAGGATGCTGTCGGCATGCGGGCTTTTCGGCGCAACGAATTCGCGAACCACTCCATAGTCGCGGCGCAGTGCGGCGCGGTCGTAATACCAATGCACGGGCACCGCGAGGGCGTCGCCGATGAAGGAACCCCATGCGAATCCAGCGAGTTTGTCTTGGTTCATAGAGGTGATGTTGCTGTGGATAGTTATTCAGGGACTGGTTGGTCAATTGCAGCGCGCGCACCGTGCGGACAGAATTCGCTTGGCGCCGGTTCATGAAAAAGCAATGCCCGGAGCTTTCGCCCCGGGCTTGCTGTCATTTCAGTCTGCTTGAAGCTTCGGAGTTACTTGGGCATCAAGACGGTATCGATGACGTGGATTACCCCATTCTTAGCTTTAATGTCGGTCTTTACGACTTTCGCGTTGTTCACCATCACGCCGGCGTCGGCGACTTTGACGTCCAATGATTCGCCCTGCACGGTCTTGGCCATCATCGTTTTGACATCGGCAGCCATCACTTTGCCGGCGATGACGTGGTAGGTCAGGATGGCGGTGAGCTTCGCCTTGTTCTCGGGCTTGAGCAATTCTTCAACGGTGCCCTTCGGCAGTTTCGCGAATGCGGCATTCGTCGGGGCGAAGATCGTGAACGGTCCAGCGCCGTTCAGCGTGTCCACTAGGCCCGCGGCCTTCACTGCGGCAACGAGGGTCGAGAAGTCGGGGTTGCCTGCGGCAACGGCGACGACAGTTTCGTCCATTGGCTTCGCGGAGACGTTGTGGATGGCGAGCGGGCTGAGGGACAAGACGGCGATGGTAAGTGCGAGGATTCGTTTCATAGGGTTATTAGTCGTAGTTAGTTTAGTCAGTTTAGTTAGTTTGTTTGCGCCGTTGTGAGCGGCTCTCACTTAACGAAGGCGGTGCTCCAGCGGAGACGCGGTATATTTTTATAAAAGCACGCCCGTCATGCATCCGCGGGGAGCGGCGAGACGTGGGGGGTCACAATTTGCCGAGGGCGAAAATCGAGACATCCACCGCGCTCGCGCACAGGGTGGAGTTCGGTGGTCCGGCGAGCTCGAATCCCGCCTGCCGCGCTGGCTCGACGGAAAACTCCGTAACAACAGCGGACGAGATTAGATAAGGCCGGTGATGCACTTGGCCGCAGTGCAGGTCACCGCTCCGGTCGGTGGAAAAAAGCACGTATCTTTCGACGAGGAAAAATTCCACCGACCCTGGTGCAGCTTCGCGCGTGTCCGCGTCAGGCTGCCACGCATAAGACGAGAGCGTAGGTGTTCCGTGCCGCTGGGAGTGATACTCGACAGCTCCGTCGCGTCGCGTCGCGCGCATCTTCGCGTGGAAATACGGGAGATGAAAGAAGCGCCGCGCGATGGCCACGGCAACAGGCTGATTGCAATCCAGCGAGTAAAACCAAACTCCGGGCCGGCCTTCGCGATCATGGACGTAGGTCCGCACGTTAAGTTCCAGAAACCACGAAACCCAAGGCAGCGGCGGCAGCCATGCAGGTCGAACGCGCTCCATGAAGAACGGCACGATGCCGAGGTAGGCGGCGCCCTCGAAAGTATCGACGAACAACCCGGGCGGCAGCGTGGCCTGCACGGCGTTCGCAGCGACTTTCCAATGAAGAAAAAGCAAATCGCCCCAGCGTTGCCGGCCAACGGGTGAAGAAGATGGACGTGCGCGCGCTGCCAGACGCTGCGCCATCTCAGGAAGTATGCACTCGGAACTCATCGCGTCCCCGACCTTGATTCCCGGCACGACTCTGCGAGGCGAATCGGCCCGCCGACTGAGAGTGGGTCGCAATCTTCGCCGCGCCGGGTGCAACGCAAACGCCCTTGGGCCACGAGACGCGCTCCCTCTTTGCGAATCAAAGGAAGCAACGGGCGCCACTCCTCGGTGAGCGCGCGGGCGATTTCGGACGGACAGAACGTCTTGTTCCCGCGTTCCGCGGCAAAACGGAGAAGCATCGCGCGGATGGTGCTGGCGCTCACGCTTGGCTGAACAGTTCTTTTTGTGCCGTTCATTCTTATGTTTTCTCACGCACGTGTGCGCGGATTTTTGCAGCCTGTTTTTGAATGGCATCGCGCCGTGCGTCGTCGAGTCGCGCGAGGTTGCGCACCTGCATGGCCATGCGCTGATTCTTGCGCAACATCGGCTCGTGCTGGAGCAGAAAGTCCCAGTAGAGCGTGGTGAAGGGGCACGCCTTCGGGCCGGTCGCCTCGGCAGGATCGAAGCGGCAGCCAGCGCAGTAGTTCGACATACGCTGGATGTATTTGCCCGTCGCCACGTAGGGCTTGCTGGCCATGATGCCGCCGTCGCCGTGCTGCGACATGCCGAGCGTGTTCGGGAGTTCCACCCACTCGACCGCATCCACATAGACCGCGAGATACCACTCGTGAACTTCGCGCGGCCGCACGCCGAGCATCAGCGCGTAAAGCCCTGTGACCATCAGCCGCTGAATGTGATGAGCGTAGCCGAGCCGCAGCGTCTGCCCGATAGCGTCGCGCAGACAGGCCATGTCGGTTTCGCCGGTCCAGTAAAACTTCGGCAGCGGCTGGTCCGCGCCGAGCGCATTCTTGTCCACATAGCCGGGCATGAAGCGCCAGTAGATGCCGCGCACGTATTCGCGCCAGCCGAGGATTTGCCGGATGAATCCCTCCACGCTCGCGAGGGGAGCGCGGCCGTCGCGATACGCCTTCTCCGCCGCTGCGATGACGGTGCGCGGATTGAGCAGTTTGAGATTCATCACAGCACTCAGACGGCTGTGGAATAGCCACGGCTCCGCGGTCCACATCGCATCCTGCCAGTCGCCGAATTCCGCCAAGCGATGCGCGATGAAATCTTTCAGCGCGAGGGCCGCATCCGCTGACGTGACGGGCCAGTCAAATTTCGCAAGGTCGCCGGGATGATCGGCAAAGCGCGCATCCACCATCGCGATGACACCGCGCGTGATTTCATCCGGCGGAAAACTGCGCGGCGTCTGGTGCATCGGCGGCCCGTCCTTGCCGAAGCTCTTGCGATTTTCGCTGTCGAAATTCCAGTCGCCGCCCTCCGGCTTGCCATCATCCATCAGCGCGTCGTGACGCTTCCGCATCTCGCGATAAAAGAACTCCATGCGAAGTTGCTTACGGCCCTCCGCATGAGCCGCAAACTCCGCGTGGCTGCACAGGAAATGCCAATCCCCGCGCATCTCCAGCGGCAGTCCCGATGACTCCATCGCTGCGCGGATTTCCTCGCGCACACTCCACTCACCTGGCTCCACCATCACCACGCGCTGCGGCTTCAGACTCGCCAGCGACTCGCGCAACGCCTCCGAAAAAGTGTCTCCCTTCGCCGGCTTCGCACGTCCCTCCGCGCCACGCCACACCGCGCTGTCCACCGTCAGTTCACGATAAACGACGCGCCATCCTCGCTCCCGCAGGGCGTCGCGGAAATGCCGCATCGCCGCAAGAAACACCGCGATGCGCGGCTTTGTGCTCCACACTTTCGTGCTCTCGTGCGCGACCTCCGCCATCCACACGATGTCCTGTTTTGCATCGAAGTCGTCGAACGCCGCGGACTCCTCATCAAGCTGGTCGCCGAGGATGAGGACGAGATTGCGCATTTTCAAAAGTGAGCCCGAGTGAAGCGCGCTCCGGGATGCGGAGACGGTTTTTCGGCTATCGCGCCGGCACCGAAGCAGCGGGCTTTGTCGCGCCTCCTCTGAATCCGGATGCTGCGAGGTCCGATGCGCGGAGACTGCGGTTCAAGTCGAGGCCGAGCATGCGCCAGTGGTGCGCATGCAGGTCAAACGGGACGCGGATGCGCTCGTCGAAATCTGTCGCCCAGACGATGCCGCCGATGCTGCGGAAATCGCGGAAGGTCACATCCACTTCAGCGCCGCGTGTGCTGTCGAGGCCGCTCAAGGTCATGCGCACACGGCGGAGCTGCTTGGTGGACTTATCGATAAAGAGAACGACGCGGTCTTCCTTCGCCATGCCGAATCCGGGACGGAGCACAGCGAGCACCTCGTCGCATGGCGCGTTATCCACCACTCCCTCGCCATTCGATGCGAAGACGACTCCGGGCCGGTCGAAATAGAACGGGCCGAGGAGAAACATCGTGTAAGCATCGGCCACGAGAGCGGCGGCGCGCTGAACATCAGCATCAGTCGCTGGCACACGATTGCAGGCAACGCTGACCTTGCCCGGAGTGCGCACGACGACCTTTTTCCCACCCGGTCCGGAGTGCTCCTGCGCCATCACGCGCGAAGCGATGAGCAGACGCTCCTCGGAACCGCGCCGGAATTTCGTATCCGAGAGCACCGGCTGGAATTTCGGTCCAATCGAGGCCCAGCGCCCCGCGTAGCGCACGCTCACATCGCGCACATTCGAGAATGCCTTTTTTCCGTGGGCATCCTGCGAAGCGGTCACGAGCGCCTTCGCACGCGGGTCAGATCTCATGATGTCCCGAGTGCAAATTTTCGGCGACGAGCAGGCGCTCAGGACGAACGCTAGGGCGGCGGCCAGTGATGGAATGACGGTCTTATTCATCGTGCTTGCCGATACGAACCATGACCTCGTTCCGGCGCATGAAAGTCGGCGTCCACGGCGGATCGTAATAGGCAAACATGAGTTCTCCTTTCGCGCCGATCCTCTCCGCTCCAAGCCGCGCCTTCAGTTTCTCGATGGCGGCCGTCTCGTTTTCCGCCGTGCGACCGCCGTCAAACCGCAGGACGGCGAATCTAGCCGCCTGCACTTTGCCGAGGGTCACGCTCTCACCTGATGGCTTCGGCACGCCTTTCTCCACGGCCTTCACGGGCATGATGAAGCTCATCGTCTTCTTGTCCTTCGTCGTGTCGATCAGGACCGGCGAGGTCATCGCGATTTTTTCCTTGGCGTCGTTGCTCCCGGTGATGAAGCGGAACAACTTTCCGAAGCCGCCGTTCATCTCCCCATCCTCCATCGGTGTCGTCGCGACGGTGAGTGCCGGGTAGTCGCGGATCTCGAATTTTCCGTCGGTGCGGACGACTTTGTACTGCGGAGTCTCTGTTGCAGCGCGCGATGTGGAGACGAGCCAGAACGCGGCGAATGCGACCAGCAGAACGATGGCGGCGATGAGGGGCATTTTGCGTTTCATGGGTTGGAGAAATATCAGGTCGCCAGAACCGTCCGGCGGCGAACAACACATTCGACCTGCAATTAACTTCCGGCCTCATTTGTTACGACGAGCTTCCCCGTCTGGACTCCTTTCCGAGCCACGTTTTTCAAAGCAGCCTTCGGCCATACGTTCGCGCACCGGGGTTGGTTTGCATCGGAAGTGAAAGGTCGGCGGAGGGAATCTTCGGCGACAAGCCGCGCCTCATTAAACTCGCCGCCGACTGAAACGCGGGCGCGCAGAAACTCGGCGATAAGCTGTCCGCCTGGGTCGCGCACCAAGGTTCCAAGCGCAGTTCGGCGACGGTCATCTACACGCTCCGCATCATCACCAACGCAGTGAAAACGTCATCAACGTCTTGAGTTACGACCGGCGCATCGCCCCAGGGTCGCAGGCGTAAAAACCCATCCCGCCGACGGCTCGAAATTCCGCGATGCTGGTGAGGCCCTCAGCAACTTTTTGCAGGTCGTCTTCGAGCAGCGAGAGCGCGCCGCGTCCGCGCAGATGCCGGCGCAGCGTGTGTTCGTCGGCGTGGGCGAGGATGAGGTCCGCATCCGCCTCGCGCAGCCGATGAATCTCGAAGACGCCGATGCGTCCGCGGTAGCCGCTGCCGCCGCATTTTTCACAACCCGCGGCACGCCACGTCTTGTCCGGCACGAGTTGGCCGCAGAGCCGCAACCATTGCGCTTCGTCCGCAGTCGGCGGTTCGGGCCGGCGGCACGCGGGACAAAGCTGGCGCACGAGACGTTGCGCCACAAGGAGATCGACGCTCGCGGCGATCTCGTGATCGGCGAGGCCAAGGTGCCGCAGCACGCTCACCGTGCCCGCGGCATCGCGTGCGTGCAGTGTGCTGAGGAAGACGTGGCCGCTGTCGGCGGCATCCAGCGCGGCGCGGGCGGAGGTGGCGTCGCGCATTTCACCGAGCATCAGCACGTCCGGGTCGAGTCGGAGCAGACCCTTGACGCCTTCGGCATAGGTCAGGCCCTGGCGTTCGTTGACCTGGAATTGGGTCACGCCGTCGAGCACGTATTCCACGGGGTCTTCGATCGTCACGACCGAGCGACCCGCACGCGATAGTTCACGCACGAGGGCGTAAAGCGTGGTCGTCTTTCCCGAGCCGGTCGGACCGCTGATGAGGATCATCCCGCGCACGTCGCGGAGCGCGCGGGTGAGCGCCTCGTAGTCGGTGGTGCTGAGCCCGAGCTGATCCAGCGGCGGGCGCGTGAGTGCGTGAGGGAGCAGGCGCAGCGCGAGCTTTTCGCCGCTCACGCCGGGGCCGGTGGCGACGCGCACGGAGACTTCGCCGCCCTCGATCGGCAGCGCGGCGCGTCCATCCTGCGGGCGCAGTGCGAAGGCCGGATCGAGGTCGGCGTGAGTCTTGAAGAAGCGCACCAGATGCAGCCCAGGCTCCGTCGGCAGAGGCAGCGTATCGACCAGCGTGCCGTCGATACGGAAGCGCACCTCGTATCCCTCGGTTCCGGGATCGAGGTGAATGTCGGACGCCTTTTCACGGAGCGCATCTTCGAGCAGCGCCGTGGCGAGTGCGCGGGTGCGTTCGTCCGCGACGGGCCGCGCGAGCGCCTCGCTGAACAGCCGGGCGCACGCGGGCTGGCGGAGCCGGGACGGCGTGTTATTGGGAAGCGCAGGCATCACTTCGTCTTCGGCAGAGTCACGACTAACATGCCCTCCTTTTTCTCGACCTTCATATTTTCGCCCTGGACCGGACCGGGCAAAGTAAGGAGCTGGGAATAAGCCGCCTTGCGCGAGCTGTGCAAGGCTCCGGCGTTGCTCTCGTTCTTCGTCATCTCCTCTTCCTTCGCCTCGATCTTTAGCGTGCGGTCTTCGACCGTGACGTTGAGGTTCTGCATGTCGCGATCCGGCAGATAGACGCGGACGACATAGTTATCGCCTTCTTCCTTTAAGTCGAAGGTCGAACCAAAGCGCGGCTCGTCGAAGAAGCCCTTGTGCTCGGGTGCGTTTCGGAAGTCGTGGAACGCATCCTCGAAGACGCGGTCCATCTCGCGGCGCATCTTTTCCATGCGCCCGAAAATGTCGCGGTCCCAATCCGAGAACGGCAGGAGCGATGGGTCGGGCAGCATGATCGAAGGCTTGCCGTCCGCCACCGACCCGCTTTTCGGCACGGTCACGACGATCAGGCTGTCCTTCTGTTTGCGCTCGATCTTCGGCTGCGCATCGGAGGCGACGCCCGCGAGCGCGACGGCCTGTTCGTAACGCCCGGCCTTCTCTCCCGCAGGCGCGACGATCCGCAAGGTGTCCCCTTCGAGTTTGATGTCCACCTTCTCCAAGTCACGATCCGGCAGATTCAGTCGGAGGGTATAGTTATCCTTGTCTTCCCGCAGATCGACGGAGGCTGTCGCGACAGACTTCTCTTTGTTCTCGCCGCGAAGGCTCTTCCAAGTGTCCCGGAACTTATCCGACATCTTATCCTGCCATTGCTCCATTTTCTCGATGAAGCCTCTGTCCTCCTTTTTTTCCACCCCGGCGGCGACCGCCAGCGGTGAGGTCATCAGGCCAATTGCGCTCAATGCCAGCTCTGCGGCCAGCCATCCAGCGCACCGATGGTTAGTCAGTGTTTTCATGCGATTACTCCTTTGGTTTTGTTTGCGTTAGTTATTTGAAAAGGAAACCGGAGCCGGTGGACTGTCCCACCGGCTCCGGCACGCCTATGGATTAAGGCTTCGCCTCCTTTTTCTCCGCAGGCGCAGACTCATGAGCCTGGCCCGTCTCGCGCTTGAACCAGCCCGTGGCCTTGTCCCACATCCCGCGGATGCGATCGGCGACACCGGGCTTCTCGATCTCGCTGGAGACTTTTTCGATCTCCTTTTCGAGATCGGCAGCTGGCTTGGCTTCATCCGCGCCGACGAGGCCGCGGTAGGCTTCCAGGCGCAGTTTGGCCCCTTGCAGGTTCGCCTTGGCCCCGTCGAATTTCTTCTCCTGCACCATGCGCTCGGCGAGTCGCAGCGCGTGCTGCACATCGACGAGCGGACTGTCCTCCTTGTGCGCCGTGAAGCGGATGCCGACATTCTGCGCAAGCGCGAGTTGTGCGGCGGCCTCCTCGGGCTTGTTCAGCAGTTGTGCCGCGCGCGCCAGCTTGCGCTCGATGTAGGCGAGGTCCGCGAGCATGGCCGTGTGGATCACGTCGGCCTCGGCAAGCTTCAGCCCCTTCAGCGCGGCCTGATCCTTCTTCGCCTCGACGAGCGGCTCGACAACTTCGACCGCGATGGAGCCGGCGAAGATCGGGATCTGGTCGTCCTGCACCTTCTGCACGTCGCGATAGACCTCCTTGCCCTGCGCGTCCTTCACGATGGTCGTGACGGTTGTCGCCGGAAGGAGTTTGCGGACGATGCCCGCGAGCGACTGCGCCTTCTCGATCTCCGGCTTGGCTTCATCGCCCTTGCCGTCGATGCAATGGCGCGCCGCCGCATCGAGGTGCATGAGCAACTGCGAGCTGAGCAGCGAGGCCTGGTGCAGATCCTCCGCGGAAAGCTCACCTTCGCTCTGCCGTTCCACGGTGGTCTTGTAGTTTTTTCCGCTACCATAGGTGCCGGTCGTCGAGCTGGCGGCCTGCTCCGCGGCCCCGACTTGAGAAGGGCCAGACAAAGCAAGACCAACCGCGCACAGTGCCAGCGTCGTGGAACGGACGAGGTTCTTCTTTAGCTGTGTTTTCATAGGGTAGTTTTGTTGTTTGTTTGGTTATTGTTGAGTGGCAGGCAGCGGGGTGCTTTCTTCGCGGCACCCCGCCGCGTGAGCCACGGTTAGCTGACCTTTACTTCGATTTGCTTTGGCCGCGCCGCTTCGCTCTTGGCCACGCGGACATTGAGCATCCCATCCTTGAACTCCGCGTTCACCTTCCCCGTGTCGCCATCATCTGGCAGGGCAAAGGTGCGGGCGAAGCTGCCATACGAGCGCTCGACACGATGCCACTTCTTGTTCGTCTCCTCCTTCTCGAACTTCCGTTCGCCCGTGATGATGAGCACCCCGTTTTCCACCGTCACCTTTACGTCCTCCTTCTTCACCTCCGGCAGTTCGGTGGTGATGAGGTATTCCTTGTCATCCTCGGCGATGTCCACCAGCGGCATCCACTCCGCCACGGTCAGCGACTCCTGGCCATTGCTGCGGCGTGCTGACGCAGTGTTGAACGCACCGAGAATGCGGTTCTGGAAATCTTCCAGTTCCCGCAGGGGATTCCAACGAGTGATTGTATTAGTCATAGGTTTGTTTGTGTAGTGGCAGATACAGGTTAGTTACCCAGCCGGCCCGGCGATCCGCCGTAGCTTTAACCAGCCCGACTGGCAGGCGCTTTTGTTATTTGCTCCGACTCACTGGAGCCGGAGTCAGCACCTGAATTTTGTAACATCAAAATGCGTGCCAGCCGAAAAGCCTGCACGCTTCCCTGAGAGCTTCCGATTGCGCGGGCACGAACGGGCAAGGTTGGCACAAGCGAACGGCCCCACTGTGCAATGTTGACTCTCCAAAACGTAGCCGCATCGTCTTAGCCGTCACGCGCCATAAATTAAGAAGTCCGCTACGCCCCGACGCCTGCGGCGCGAGCTTCTACGGCTTCACGTAGTGGCGCACGTAATCCACGACGATCTTCGTCTTCCCGCTCGCACGGTCACCGTAGCCTTCCTCCGGGATGGCTGCGGACCAGGCTCCGCTTTCCACCTCGGAGCTGAGGATCATGAATTGCGGCCGTTTTGAAATCGGTTCCTGCACTTCCCATTGCAGCTTTCCGTCGATGAAAAAGCGGTAGGCCGACTCGGTCCACTCAAAGCCATAGACGTGGAAACCTTTGTCCAGGCCGAGAGCAGGTGTCTGGTGGCCTTTGCCTTTGTGCTCCTTCCCGTAGCCGTTCCAGTGCAGCGTGAAATTCGCCTTTGGCCCGAGCGGCTTGCCTTCGTGATCCACCGCGCGGTGCTCCACGAAATCGATCTCCATTCCCGCCGTCGCAACGTCATCGATCGATTTGCCAATCGTCGGCGTCTGCGACTAAAATGCGGACCATTGCCCGGGCGCGTCTGCCCATTCGATGCGCGCTTCGTAGTAGCCGTACTGGGCTTCGTATTTATCCCGTGTGGAAATCATCCCTGTGAAATGTTTCCCGGCTTCGGTGTAAGTCGCGATCGTCAGGAACCCGTCGCGCAGAGTCACCGCCTCCGGCACATTCATCGCGTGACGCCGTTTCCCCGGAAGCCAGTGAACCCACTTGGTCTGGTCGAGTGCAACGCC
>JBBSDS010000107.1:0-13851 GCA_038240495.1 Chthoniobacterales bacterium
ACTTGAACTCCGCCAGCGCCGGAAAAATGCCGTGTCCGGCAAGCGCCTGAGCCGCCCAGTAGAGCGGCGGCGCGAGCAGCGCGCCGAGGGCGATGACGGCGGCGAGATAAGCGAAAATCTTGGCGAGGTCTTTCAAGGGCCGCGTATTCTTGCCAAAAGCTCCAGCCGCTCCACACAAATCCCCCATGGGCCTGCGTCCCGCATGGCGACACGACCATGGGGCCGACCGGAAGCGTTGCGGACCGTGGCTTTCGTCCACCGGATTATCGGCCACGGCCCGCGCCGCGTCTCCTCTTGGCTCCGGTGGGAAAGGCTTCGCCGCCCGTCCCGCATCGCTCCGATTCATCAGGCATTGCAGCCTAGCCCCCGGATACACTCACCACACAACGAAAGCCGTAATTGTAGAACCGATACGTCGTAGGAAAGTGATACCGGAACGACGAAAGCAGAGGGCCGCTGTTGAAGAGAGTCCACGACGCGCCGCGCATAACACGGTCCTTGTGGGAAGCATCGAACCAATCCTCACACCACTGCCACACGTTGCCACCCATGTCGTAGAGCCCATACGCATTGGCCGGAAAACTCCCCACTGGCGAAGTCGTCGCGTAACCGTCGTTGTAGCCTTCGATCCATTTGTCGTTTTCCATTTTGTTGTCCTTCCCGTTCTTCTTCACCGGAAACTTCGCGTGAAACGCCTCGTCCCCGTAGTTGCCCACCTTCTTCGTCGGCGGATAGTCCTTGCCCCACGGGAAATCCACGCTGTTTTTCTGCTGCTTCTCCGCGGGCGTGGTGCCCAACTCGGGCGGCATCCCGACGGCCCAGCTCCATTCCTCATCGCTCGGCAGCCGATACTTCATCCCCTTGGGCAGCTTGCCCTCGGCCTGCTCCTTTTCCGTCAGCCATGCACAGAAGGCTTGCGCATCGTCCCAGCTCACGCCGACGACAGGGTGATCCAGCTCGCCCCCCGCGGCCACGCCGTCCTTGTTCTGCGTCTTCCACGCGCCATCCGCCTTCGGATTCGCCGCCGCGTAGATCGCGTAATCCTGCACCCGCACGTCCCACACGCCAAAGAGCACCCGCTGCCCAGCGGTCGGCCCAGTGACGATCGGCACGGGCACAAACTTCATCCCCAGGGTGTTCACAAACGGCGCGTCTTTCGTCGCCTCGGAGGGACGCGCTCCTGCGCGTCCCTGATCCCTTCCGTCTGCAACCACGGAAGTTTGGGACGCGCGGGAGCGCGTCCCTCCGGATTTTGGCGGCTTCGCCCAGATGAGGGCGGCGGCGACGATCGCCAAAGCCACCGCGGCGACGCCGGCATAGAGCGGCAGTTTTGATTTCGCGGGCTCGGCCTTCGGCGCGACGGCCTTGGGCCGGGCCGCAGGCTGCTGCGTCCCGGCGACAATCTCCGGTACGCTCGTCCCGCTCATCAGGTCGTACACGTGGCGCAAGTCCGCGATCATCTCCTCGTGGCTCTGCGGCCGGTCGGCGGGCGCTTTCTGCATCATCTTCAGGACCAGCGCGGCCAGGGCCGGCGGGCAATCCGGCCAGACCCCGCGCAGGTCGGGCACCGGTGCGCTCACGTGCTTGAGCATCAGCGCCATGGCGCTCGCCGCAGCGTAGGGCGGCTTTCCGACCAGCAGATGATAAAGCGTGCAGCCCAGGCTGTAGATGTCCGTCCGCAGGTCGATGTCCTTTTTCCCCTCGGCCTGCTCGGGGCTGATGTAGTGCGGCGTGCCCATCGAGGCGCCGGTCATCGTCAAGCCCTGCGTCTGCCCGGCGCTCTTGGCCAGGCCCAGGTCGCCGAGCTTCACCTCGCCCTCGTCGGAGAGAAAAATGTTGTCGGGCTTGATGTCGCGGTGGATGAGACCGGCCTTGCGCCAGCCGTGTTCGAGCGCCGTGGTCACATGGGTGACGAGGGCGATGGCTTCGAGCGGATCGAGCCGCCCTTTGCGCTTGATTCGCGCCTGCGCCGATTCGCCCGCGACGTATTCCATGGCAAAATAATGGATCCCCTCGGCTTCGCCCGCGGCATAGACTTGGACCAGATTCGGGTGGTTGAGCGCCGCCGCGGCCACGGCCTCGTTGCGAAAGCGCGCGATGAATTCGGGATCGTCGCTCACGAAAGGCTTCAGGGTCTTGAGGGCCACGAGCCGCCGCAGCGCGGTCTGCCGCGCCTTGAAGACCGCGCCCATCCCGCCTTGGCCGAGATGTTCGAGGATTTCAAAATCGCCGAGGTGCTGGCCTTCGATGAGCATGCGCGTTTTTTAGAATTCAGAAGCCGGTCGGTGGCAATTCAAAAGCGCCCAGCCGTGATCGGGGGGCGGATGCTTCGCGGAACCCGGCCCCGCGCGTGAGACACGCGCCCAACGACCAGCAGATCGGCGCGACGCGAGCAATAATCTTGGCGATGTCTTTCAAAGGCCGGGTATTCTTGCCAAAACCTCCGCCTCCTCCACCTAAATCACGATGCGCAATCTCCACGTTTGGAAAACCACCACCGAAGAAGGTGAAAAACGCGAAGTCCGGGCCTTGAAATTTGGGAAGCGGTGGCGTTTGCAAGCCAAGGTCAAAGGCGACGCGGACTGGACGTACTACGACGAGCCGCCGATGGAGGATTTGGTTGAGCTGCGCGACGTGCTTTTCCGAAAATACCAGCGCAAGCATCTCTCCTATGAAGACCTCGCAGCGGTGGAAAAGATGATCACGGATCGGGGCGGGACTTGGGAATCGGAAGAATGAAAACTTCCCGCTTCTTCCATTCTGAAACTTTCACAGAATGCAGTTTTGCTGGCTGCGGTCCTGAATCTTCCCAAAAACGAGTCATCGTGACCGCAGCGGAGGCGGAAAGGCGGGCGCAGCGGAGTCGAAGGATCCCGCGCAACCACGGGCGACGTCGTACGGAAGCACCGGGATCCTTCGACTGCGTTCCGTCCCACCTGCGCCCCCGACGGAACTCCGCTCAGGATGACGTGCGGTTTTTATGAATACCGCCTCACGCTCCGTCACGGAAATCGACAAGACGCTCCTCTGGCATCCGTTCACGCAGCATCGCGATTGGTGTGCGCCGGAGCATGTTCCGCTGGTCCTCGTTTCGGGCAGCGGCGCGCTGCTGCGCGACAGCGCGGGAGGAGAATACATCGATGGCAATTCCTCGATCTGGACGAACCTCCACGGACACCGGCACCCGAAGATCGACGCTGCGATTCGCGCGCAACTCGATCATGTGGCGCACACGTCCTTTCTCGGCTTCACGCATCCGCTGGCGGCGCAACTCGCGCATGAACTCGTGGCGCTCTGGCCAGCGAATACGCTGATGCGCGTTTTCTTTTCCGACGACGGCTCCACCGCGATCGAGGTGGCGGTGAAAATGGCGGGGCAATTCTGGCAGCAAACTGGTCAGCCGCAGCGCACGCGGTTTGTCGCGTTCGCCGGCGCGTATCACGGCGACACGATGGGCGCGTCGAGCCTCGGCGGCATCCAGGCATTTCACGGCCGATTTTCTGCGTGGCAGTTTCCGGCGGAGCATGTGGCCTCGCTCGAAGAGCTGGCGCAGCTCGATGCGACAACGATTGCGGCGGTCGCGATTGAGCCGCTGATCCAAGGCGCAGCCGGCATGCGTCTTTGGCCGCGTGGGATGCTCGCCGAGTTGCGCCGCTGGTGCGACGCCCACGGCGTGCTGCTTATTCTCGACGAAGTGATGACGGGCTTTGGACGGACAGGGACGATGTTTGCCTGCGAGCAGGAAAGCGTTGTTCCGGATTTCATCGCGCTGGCGAAAGGACTGACCGGCGGCTACCTGCCGCTCGCCGCGACACTCACGACCGAGCGTGTATTCGAGGCCTTTCTCGGCGGACCGGAACGCACGCTTTATTACGGTCACAGCTATACGGCCAACCAGCTTGGTTGTGCGGCCGCACTCGCCAGCCTCGCGATTTTCCGAGAAGAGCGCGTGCTGGAAATGCTCACGGGAAAAATTTCGCGACTCACGCAATTGCTCGAGTACCTGCGCGTGCTGCCGCACGTCGGCGATGTGCGGCAATGCGGCTTCATCGCCGGCATCGATCTTCATCGCGAAGGCGGTGAGCCGTTCCCGCCGGAGCAGACCGTCGGCGCAAAGGTCTGTCTGGCTGCCCGCCGGCACGGCCTGCTGACACGACCGATTCGCGACACCATCGTCCTCATGCCGCCGTACTGCATCACCGAGGCGCAGCTCGTGCGCGCCGTGGAGGCGCTGAGCACAGCGATCGCCGAAGTGTGCGGCGTCCATTGATCGCTCCATTTACGAAAGGGAGATGCCCATCTAAATTTTGTTACATGAAAACCACCTCCTTCTTCCCCGCTGCTCTTCTGTCCCTGGCGTTATTGAACTCTTCCGCCTCCGCTAAAATCAAAACCGAGGTCATCGAATACAAAGCCGGAGACACCGCGCTGGAAGGCTTCCTCGCGTACGACGACGCGAACACAAAAGCGAGGCCCGGCGTGCTGCTGGTTCACGACTGGATGGGCGTGGGTGATTACGCGAAGAGCCGCGCGAAACAACTCGCCGAACTCGGCTACGTCGCCTTCGCCGTGGACATCTATGGCAAAGGTGTGCGGCCGGCAGACCCGAAAGAAGCCGGCGGCCTGGCGGGCAAATACAAGGGCGACCGCGCTCTTTATCGGGAGCGGCTCAAGGCGGGCCTCGCACAACTCACCGGTAACAAGCTTGTCGCTCCCGGCCAACTCGCGGCGATTGGCTACTGCTTCGGTGGGACCGGTGCCCTCGAACTCGTCCGCAATGGCGGTGACGTGAAAGGCGTCGTCAGTTTTCATGGCGGTCTTGGCACGCCCACACCGAACGACGCGAAGAACATCAAATGCCCGGTGCTCGTCCTTCACGGCGCGGATGATCCGTTCGTGAAGCCCGACGAAGTTGCGGCGTTCAAAAAGGAAATGGCGGACGCGAAGGTGAAGTACGAGTTGGTCGCGTATCCCGGTGCTGTGCATAGCTTCACGCGACCCGACGCGGGCAACGACAACAGCAAAGGCGCAGCCTACAACAAAGAAGCGGACGAGAAATCGTGGGCTGAGATGAAGAAATTCTTCGGCGAGATTTTCGCGAAGTAAGCGAGCGGCCCGGAGTCGAACAGCTTATTTTTGCGACGGGCGTACAGCGTCTTAAGTTAAACTATCGTCGCCAAAAGGCATGTCATCCTGAGCGGAGCGGAGGCGGCAAGGTGGGCGCAGCGCAATCGAAGGATCCCGGCGATTCCGTGCGACGCCGTTCGTGAATTCGCGGGATCCTTCGACTGCATTCCGTCGCCCGCCTTCGCCCCGACGGAACTCCGCTGAGGATGACACGCCATCTTCGGCGATAACTATCCCCGGCAGATGCTCTCAACCGCTCTATCCGATCTTATCCATCACCCACGAGTATTCGTGGGCGATGCTCTTCACGACATCGCCGGGATGCACCTCGGGCGGGAGCACGTCGAAGGTGTAAGTCTCGATCTCGAGATGGGGGCAAATCCCTCCGCGCAATTCGTGGAAAAAATCCGGCGTCAGCGAGCTGGCGGTCGATTGCAGCGGACCTGCGCCGGTGAAGAAAAGCGGGACGTGAAAGTGAACGCGAAGCTCCTCCACGTCGGGACAGTTGGGCAGTTCGTCGAGCGCCGCGGGGAGGTCGGACCACGAATATCTCGCGTCGGATTTTGCGCGGCCTTTCACCTGATGCAGATAGACGGGCTCGGCGAATGACCGCAAGGCGTCCCGCGACGCGGCATTTGATTGCGCCTGGAGCGCGGCGCTGAGCTGAATCTTGGAAATGCGGATGCCTTCGAATTGGTAGGCGCGCAGCGACTCGACGAGGTCTTCGTATTGCAACGCGACGTGGCAAGTATCGAAGCACACGCCGAGATGCCGGCGGAGCAGCGTCTCGGCGTCGGCGCGGTAGCACTTGAGAATGCTCGCCACTTCCGCGACGCCGCTGGTGAAAAGCACATCTTTGAAGAAGGCGATCGTCTCCGCCGTGGTCTCGAGATAACAGTCGGGCTCGGGTTCAAGGCCGAGATGGATTTCGCGTCCGGTGTCCTCGTGCAGAGCGGCGAGGTAGGCGACCGCAGCGGCGAGGTTTTCCACCATCGCCTGCACGTCTCGAGTGCTCGTGATCCACGGCTTGAACGAGCAGGGCACGGTGCTAATGCTGCCGTCGATTCCTTCCGGCAGCCACGCCGCGAGGAGGTCGGCGAGTTGGAGCGTGTAGTGGAGCCGTTCCGGCGTGCGCCAGTCGGGCGCATACACATTTTCCTTCACCGGTCCGGCATGGAAGCGGCCGTAAGGAAAACCGTTGATCGAGAAAGGATAGATTTCGTTCGCGCTGAAAAAATCGAGCGCCTCGGCACGCAATTCGGCGCTGGCGGTGAGCTCTTCCGCTGCCCGGTGCGCGACGCGCAGGCCGGCGCCAAACCACTGATCGGGCGCCACCCGTTGCTTCACCGCGACGACCTTCTCGCGCAGCGCGGTGAGATTCTCCGCCCAGCTTTCGCCCGGATGGATATTGAGGCAGTAGGTGAGGTGGAGCGGCGGATTGTGCTGAAGGATCATCGGGCGCGGGCTGAGGCTGCGAGTTCCTGAAGGGCGCTCTCCATCAAGGCAAGATCGATCTCGTGAACTTCATGCCGCGCGCCGATGCCGCGTGGAAAGGTCACCGTTAGCTCGCCGCCGAGATGCTCCTGAAAATCGCGCAAGCCCCCGAGGATGCTGCGCTGGCCTTGAGCGTCGCGCTGATCGAGTTCGTCGAACCACGCCTGGAAACCGCTGCGGAGCAGACCGTCGCGGATGGCGGCGAGTTCGTCGGCCGTGATCCAGCCTTTTTTCTGCGCGTAGATCGAATCGAGCAGCACACCGGTGGCGACGGCTTCGCCGTGCGAAATGCGGAAGTCGGACAGGAGTTCGAGCTTGTGGGCGGACCAGTGGCCGAAATCAAGGGGCCGCGCGCGCCCGTATTCAAAGGGATCGCCGTTGGTCCGGATGTGCTCGAGGTGGATTTCCGCGCAACGCATGACCAGCGTCTGCATCGCGGCGAAATCGCGCGCGGGATATTTTTCGGCGCTGGCGAGCAGGGCGTCGAAAAACGCGCGGTCGCGAATGATCGAAACCTTGAAGGCTTCGGCGACGCCGCAGAGCCAGTCGCGATCGGGGAGGGTGAGGAGAAAGTCGAAGTCGTTGAGGACGGCGAATGGCGGGGCGAATGTGCCGATGGCGTTTTTGCCGCCAAGGAAATTGACGCCGTTTTTTACGCCGACTCCGGCATCGTTCTGGCCGAGAACGGTGGTGGGCACACGCACCTGACGCAGCCCGCGATGCACCAACGAGGCGGCGAGGCCCACGGCATCCATGACGGCGCCGCCGCCGACGATGATGACGAACGACTGGCGGTCGAGATGCGCGTCGAGCATCAGCCGCATGAATTTTTCGACGAGACTGAAATCGTTTTTCACGGCCTCGCCGCCGGAGACGATTTGCGGTTCGGCGGCGAGTTCGAGGGTTGCCGGATGCGCGGCAAAGTAGGCGCTGGCTTGGTCTGCGAGTGCCGGGAGGGCGGCGGCGACATGGCTGTCGATGAAGACCATCGCACGATGCCGCCGGTTTTCTCCGAGACGGTTGAGAGTTTCGGCGAGGATGGAATTGGCGGCGGAGAAGATGGCGTGCGTGAAGATAACCGGAAAATTCCAGCTCACTTCAATGCGCTGTCCGATGGCGGTCGTTTTCACGCGAGCGCGCAGTTCTTTAGGAAAACGCAGAGGCGCAGAGACGCAGAGTCTGGCGGCGGTAAGTGCAGGTCTGTCATCCCGAGCCCAGCGAAGTGGTATCGAGGGATGGCGGAAGTTTCATCCTCCGCGATCTCTGTGCCTCTGCGTCTCTGCGTTAAATGGAAAGCCTTCATTTGACCGCCGCGTTTTCCATCCAGCGTTGCGTCGATTTCGCCAGGTCGATGACGCTGGCTGGCGGCGTGTCGAAGGTGAGCGAAGACGCCCACGCGACCTCGAAGCCCTCGCCGATGTTGCCATGCGAGCCGTGGATTTTCCTCGTGTCAAAGCTCACGCTGCCGGGTGGCCAGCCGAAGAAAAGTTCGCACGGATCGTAGCCGGGCTTGTTGTGAATATCAACGTGGCCGGCGTAATCCGGAGCCTCCGCCTTTTCAAACCACGGATACGCAAACCACGCGCCGTCCTCGGCGACGAGCACAAGATCGCCGCTGCGCCGGTGGGCGATACCGCGTGTTTTTTGCGCCTCGCGATCGAGCACCGCGGCGACGCCGGGAAGCGCTTGCAGACAGGCGCGCGCGGCTTCGGTGGCTGCAGCGTCGCGACAATAGACGTGAGCGATTTGATGATCGACGACCGCAAAAGCGGGGCTCGTGAAGAAGTCCGTGTAGGCCATGCGCTGGATGTCGCGCACGCGAAAGAGTCCGGCATCACGCAGCGCGCGATTTGGAAAAATGGCGCCGCGTTTTACCGGCTCGATGGCGTAGTCACCGACGAAGATCCAGTCGTAGCCGAAATCGGCGCAGGCAGCCTTGAGTCGGGTGAGATAACCGAGAAGGATGTCGAGCGCCTTGCCGGCGGCTTCGCTCTGCGGGCCGTGGCGTTGAAGGTCGTAGTCGAGATGTGGGAGGTAGGTAAGCAGCAGGTCCGGCGCGAGATCGGGCAGGCCCATGACGGTGACGACGGCATCGACGATCCAGTCGCTCGACTTGTAGTTCGCGAGCGGACCCCAGTAGTTCATGAGGTTGAAAGGCCGGCCGATGGCTTCGTTGAGCCGGAGTTCCAGCGACGCGGGCTGCGTGTAGCACGCCTGGATCATGCCGCCGCTGTGCTTGTGGATCGGCGCGGGTGTGGCGATCAGATCCACGTCTTCGCCCATGCTCTGCTGCCAAAACATCATCCCGACTTTGCCGCCGCGGGCGCGGAATTTTTCCCAGATGCGCGGTCCCTCGCACAGCGTCGAGCTTTGCTCCCAAAACAGCACCTTCGTGAGATCCTTGAAAAAGAGACCATTGGCAACAATGCCATGCTCTTGCGGAAGTGCGGCAGTGCGAAAACTCGCCTGCGCGGTACAGGTGATCGCCGGCCAGACGGCTTGCGTGGGTCGGAACTCGGGCAGATGCGAGACGAGGTTCCAGCCGAGCGCGGCGATATCGACGACGAGGAGTTTTTTGGCGGTGGTCACGCGGTCGTTTGCGGAGAGGGACGTTTAGAGAAGCACGAAAACGAGAAATGGCCAGCAATCGGAGCGGGTCAGGAAATTTTGACTAAGAAGTGAGTGCGCTCCGAGAAACTCAGCTCGCGTAAAAGCTCTTCGAGACGGTGCGGCTCACGGGCCAAAGCACGATCAGCAACGCCGCGGCGATGCCTCCGGCAATGCTGCGCGAAGCGATGCAGAAGGCGGCTTGCATCGGCAGGAGGAGGCGGATGAGTTGGCCGATTGTTGGCGGGATTGGGGAGGTGGAACTGCGCGTGAGTTTGCTGTGGATTTTGAAGCCCGCATAAAGCGTGTAGGCGGACACGAAATAGAGCCAGAGATTGGCCGAGGCGAGGGGATGCAACCGATCGACTGCCGCGATGAAAAACGGCACGATGGTAGCGATGAGTGCGTAGAAAGGGAGAGCGCGCGGACTGTCGGGCGGGTTGGGGAGTGTTTCGATGCGGGCGAGATTCGTGACCGCTGCAATGTAAAGTGTGAGACCGACCGCAGCGGCGATGGCCAGCAGAGGCAGGGCGGCGAGAACGCGACCGCAGTCGCCGAAATGCCAGCCGCCCGCGGGCGGGGGGACGGAAGACGCAGCACCGAAAATGAGACTGAGCCCGCGGCAAAGGCCCATATTGAAAGCGCCAATGGTCGCGACCTTTTTCGACCAAAGGTTGTACAGGATCACCGACACCAGCAGGGCCGCTCCGAGGATCAGCACCGGTGGGCTGATTGCCAGGCAGAGGAGCAGCGCGGCGAGGGCAAAAAGCACGGTGGCAATCCACGCAGCCAACGGGCTCACTGCACCGCTGGGCAGCGGGCGCTTGGGGCGGTCGCGGCGGTCTTCGTCGAGATCAGCGAGGTCATTGAGCAGCAGGCCGTGGCTGTAAAAGCAAAGGCTGGCGAGGATCGCCAGAAAGAGGCGGGCATCGACGTGGCCGCCGGACACGAGGAGAAAGCCGGCCAGCGGATCACCAGGGACGGTGAAGAGATTCGGCGCGCGGAGAAGTTGGAGCCAGGGGCGGAGCATGGGCGGAGAAAGAAGTAATCAGTAATCAGAGTTCAGTAATCAGAAAAAAGCGTGCTGACAGAGTTCTGACTTACTGATCACTGACTACTGCTTGCGCCCCCGGTTTCTGGCCGCCGAAGAGCGCGAGTTCGCTCACTTTCAGATAGCACTCGACGTTTTCAAAACCGATCTCGCGGAGCCAGTCGCACTGCACTTCCAGCGGGGCGAGGATGCCGGCATTTTGCGCGACACGGGCATAATATTCGCGCGCTACTTCGGCGCGGTTTTTTGCCGGGCGAGGCTTTGAGTTCCCGGCCGAAAATCGCATCAATCGTGTAGTCGTCCCAGATTGATTCCGTCCAACGCGTCGCCGACGAGACGTGCTCGATGTTGATGAAGGGTCCATCGTGGTTCAGAAGGCCGAAGATTTCACCATAGAGCCCACGCTTGCGCGTGTCGGGCAGATGATGCGCGGCGAAGGCCGAAATGATCGCGTCGAATGGACTGGCGTGCGCGACGGCATGTGTCCAGTCCGGGTGGGCGTAATCGGCAACGACAAACTCCACGCGTCCTTTGTGCATGGCGAGCCGCTGGCGAGCGCCGGCGAGCATGGACTCGGAGACATCGACGAGAACGCCCCGCGCCTGTGGGTGATCGTCAAGGATGGCGCCGGAGAGCACGCCATCGCCGCAACCAAGATCGAGAAAGCACTTCAGGCGATCGCCGCCCGCCGCGGCGAGAAGTCGCAGCATCATATCGATCTGCTCGATGGCGAGCGGGATCGAGCCGCGGATGTTCTGGAGGAATTTCGCGGCGAGGTCTGGATTCTGCCAGAAGGTGGGTTGATCGGGCATGGGAAGGGCAGATGGAAAAACTGCGCAAGCCTTGGCTGGTTGTTTCCAAAAAGCAAAGAGGGACAGGGCGCGAACCCTGTCCCTCGTTGAAGTGTGGACGAATCTCGCGGAGCCTTTAGGCCTCCATAGGCCCAGTGGTTCCGCCGGTAAATTCCTCGGCGAGGTGCACGGGTTTGTAGCCGCCGATCGTCTTGAAATAGAGGAAGAGCAACAGGTAGATCACCGCCATGGCGGCCGGGATGTAAGAGTCGGACTTGAGCGTGTGGCGATCGCCGACTTGATCAGCCGTAACCACCGTCTGCTGCGCGGGCGTCTTTTCCTTCGCATCTTTCGCTTCGCCGAGCTTCTTGCCGTCGAGCCCGAACGCCGCCGAAGATTCGATATTCAGGAACTTCGATGGCGCGGCAGCCTTGTATTCCTCAAAGAGAGCGGGGTCCTTCGTTTTCAATTCCTCGCCGGCATAGCGGTCCTTCAAGTAGCCGAGACCGGGACCGCCGATCAGACCGGCCGAGAGCATGCCGACGCCGCCCATAATCGACATGGCGACGGCACCCGTTTGCGGGAAGCGATCGCCGATGACCGCGAGCATGGTGGGCCAGAAGAAGGTCTTGCCGATCGCATACACGCCGAGCGCGGCGAGCGCGACGGTGAAGGTCGTCATGCCGCTTGCGAGGTTCAGGCCGATGCAAGCGATGACGGCGCAGACGCAAAGCAATCCGACGGGCGAGAGCTTGAGGGTGCGCTCGATGAAGTGGGCGCAAAAGCGCAGACTGAACATGATCGCCGAAGTCCAGATGAAGAGTTGTTTGCCCTGCTCCGGCGTGAAAAGATTGCCGGTGATGTTTTGAATCCAGCCGTCGGTTCCGAGCTCCACCGCACCCACGAGCGCATGCGTGATGAACAACACAAAGAGCAGCACCGACCCGATCGAAAAGCGCGTCATCACGATCACCCCGAGCATCAACACGCCGCCGACGGTATAGCCGATCAGGTCGCCATGTCCGGTGCCCTTGAAGATGTCGGCGAAGAATTTCGAGAGAAGGAAACACGCCACCGCCGAGCCGAGAACGCCAACGTCTTTGAACATCTCCACAAAGCTCGCGCCTTTCGCGGCAGCTTCGGATTTCGGGAAGGATTGTCCGAGGAAGAGAAGCGCGTAAAGCGCGGTCGGAACGAGGTAAAGCGAGAGCTGCGCCTTCCAGCCCCAGTGCATCCCGTCACCGAAAACCCAACCAGCGACGGAGCCGAGCACCATTCCCGCCGGCCACGAAGCGTGGAGAATGTTCAGGAAATGCGTGCGGTTTTGCGGATAGAGCGTGGCGACGAGCGGATTCGCCACGGCTTCGAGCGTTCCGTTTGCATAGGCAAAAATGAACATGCCCCAGAACAGGTAGTTGTAGGCATTTTCCGGCGTACTCGCAGCGAAGGTCACCACGGCGGAGAGGATGTGGCCGATGAGTGCGACCACGACCAGCTTGCCGTAACCGATCTTGTCCACGACCACTCCACCAAGGATGATGCCGAAACAAAAACCGGAGAAGCCACCGCCCCCGATGGCGCCGAGTTGCGCGGCGGTGAAGCCGTATTCCTTCCCCCAATTGGCGAAGATGCCACCGCGAATGGCGAAGCCGACGCCGGCGGCGAGGATAGCCATGAACCCGGCCCAGAGGAGCCGGTTGGCATTTGGTGCAATACCTTCAGTTTTTGCGGACATTAGTGGTGGGTGACTTGGGGTTGGGGTTGGGTGGAGAGTCGGAAAAGGGGGCCGCCTTCGGGGGACGAAGCGCGGGGCATGACAGCCGGGCCTTTCTATGGTGTCAACTGGGAAATAAGCGCTGGCGGGCATCGGCAGACGATCTGGATTTGCGCCGGGCGGAGAGAGGTGAAGGCTAATTGAATCTGTCGCCAGCGGGTTGTTGCGATGAAGCCTCCAACCCGTTATCCCTTCCGCCATGTTTCCCCGTTCCATTTCCGCACTTCTTTCCATCGTTCCCCTTGCTCTCTTCGCTGCCGAATCGAAGGACGATACTTTCATCGAACCCGAGGCCGCGGGTCCGGATTTCGCGATCCAAGGCGAATACGTCGGCGAGAACTGCGCGGCCCAGGTCATCGCGCTGGGCGAGGGCAAGTTTCACGTCGTCGGCTGGAGCAAGGGGCTGCCCGGCACCGTCGCGGAGGCGGAGAAAAAAATCGAAGTGGATGCGAAGCGCGACGGCAGCAAGGTGACCTTCAGCGGCGAAGGGTGGAAAGGCCAGATCGATAGCGGACAGCTTCGCGGCACGAATGACGAAGGCCGCGTCTGGGAACTCCGCCGGACCGTGCGCGAGTCGCCAACTCTTGGGGCAAAGCCACCCGCGGGCGCAGTGGTGCTTTTCGACGGATCGAATGCGGACGCCTGGCAAAACGGCCACGTCGATGATCGCCACCTGCTTCAAGCCGGCACGAAATCGAAGCAGACGTTTCGCGATTGCGCGATCCATGCGGAATTTCGCACGCCGTTCAAGCCAGCCGCGCGCGGGCAGAGTCGCGGGAATAGCGGCGTGTATGTGCAGGATCGTTATGAGTGCCAGGTGCTCGATTCCTTTGGCCTCAAAGGCGAAGACAACGAAGCGGGCGGCATCTACCACACGTCGAAACCGAAGTTGAACATGTGCTTTCCGCCGCTCTCGTGGCAGACCTACGACATCGAATTCGAAGCTGCGAAATGGGACGCCGACGGCAAGAAAACGAAAAATGCCGTGCTGACCGTGAAGCTCAACG
>JBBSDS010000108.1:0-13765 GCA_038240495.1 Chthoniobacterales bacterium
CCGCGCGCCGTTGACGGAAGTATGGATTTCCGGCTGGCTCGGAAGGCGTGCGAGGATTTCCCGATAGATTTCCAGGATATCGCTTTCGTCGTCGAGGATGAGGATTTTTCGCCGGGCGGCCATGGGCTGGGAAGCTAGGATTTAAAAGGGTTTGAGGGCGGCGCGTGGGGAAGTGAAGATTGACTTGCGACGTTCTTTCAGCACGTCACGGGCCAACCCCGAGCCCTCTCCGCAGATTTCTGTCGTTAGCTGCTACGCTGGCACCGGGGCTGCTATCCAAGGGGCACGCAATTCGCCGGCTAATGCTCTCATTCCTCAAAAAACTTTTCGGCAAGCCTGAGCCCAAACCAGCGGTCGCCGCCGAAGTTCCAACGCGTCAGCAGCCGACCGGTTCCGTGCCATCGGTCGAGGTCGTCCACCTTTCGCTTGCCGCGATCGTCGCGCGCTTTCCGGAAGAACTCAAACCCTCGCTCCTCCGCGTTCCCGACCCGACGGCGACTGTCGCTCTGCCGCTTCCGACGATCCTCAAACAGCTTCCTCTGGCCACGGTAAAAATGTCGCTCGCCAGCCTCCACCGGCAGGCTCCCGGAGTTTTCCAACCGCTCATACCCGGCGACAAACGAACCGTCGATATACCGCTCGCTGAGGTTTTCCGCCACGTCCTGCCGCACACGCTCAAACGCCGGCCAGACCAGCGGCCCTTCGACCTGCCGGAGAATACGATCAGCCTCTTTGGCGACCCGAACAACCCCCGCGCACTCGCTCCCAGCGCCGAAGAAGAAACGCCGGAACAGAAACCAACCGTGCTCGATCTCGATCTCGACGCTTCGCAGGAAACACCGCGGATGCTGAAAATGGACGCCGGATTGCGGGAGCATTTCAGCAGCACATATTCGCGGTCGATGCTGGTCGCCACCGCGAGCTCGGCGACCGTGGAACCCAAGCTTCCAGAAGCTCCCGGAGGCATCGCTCCACCGGCAGCATTCCGCAACGGCAACTCTGCCGATCACTCACCGGCGAGTTCCATTCCTGAGCCGTCGGACCCGCACTCGCTCGTCCTCAAGCTGGCGTCGCTGGCCAGCAACTGGCCGGAAGAACTTCGCGTGGAAGTGAGCGCTCTCGATCCCGCGACCAGGGTCGCCCTGCCGGCGCGCGAAGTTTCCGAGGGACTGGCCAAAGGTCGCGTGGCCTTTTCGTGGGGAAAAATCCGCGCGTGCCTCGATCCTCAACCATCCCTGCCCACAGCCACACCGGACGACACCGACCTCGTGCTTCCGCTCAAGATCGTCGCGCCCGCATTTCTCGCCTCTGCAAAAAGGCCCGCGGCAAATCGGAAACTGCCGACGGTGGACGAGAGCATCCCCGCGCTCTTCAATAATGGCCGCACGGAGCAGTGGGTAAACGCTGCGACGCTCGCTGACGCAACACCGGTCGTCCAAGCCACCGCAGAGCCAGCCAGGCGTGATCCGCACAAGGCTCCGACGACGGTGGGCGGAGCCTTCGGCATGCCGGAAAAGCGGGAGTGGACGCCCGCGGAAATCGTTGCCCACCTTGTCCGCCTGCCGGGAGTGTCCGGCGCGGTTGTCTCCTTGCAGGAAGGTTTGCAGGTTGCCGCTTCCCTGCCCGATGGCCTCAAAAGCGAGGTCGTCGCGGCATTTCTGCCGCAGATTTTCGCCCGGCTCAATCAATACTCCGGGGAGATGAAACTTGGCGAGGTCGATGACCTTCTTTTCACGACGCACGGCGCGCACTGCCAGATTTACCGGCTCGGCTACATCTACTTTGCCGTGGTCGGCAAGCCCGGTGAATCGCTTCCCTGGCTGGAACTCCGCCTCGTCGTCGAGGAACTCGCGCGCCAGACGAAAAAATAAACCAAAAAGCCCATGGCCATCATCAACCAAGCCACCAAAGAACTGCAGGTCAAAATCGTTTATTATGGACCCGCGAAGAGCGGCAAGACGACAAACCTGGAGCAAGTCCACGCCAATGTGCAGGTGCCCGAAACCAGCACGAAAGGCAAACTGACTTCGCTCGCGACGAGCAGCGACCGCACTCTCTTTTTCGACTTCTTTCCCCTCGAGACCGTGGCCATCAAGGGCTACAAGACCAAGTTCGCGCTCTTCACCGTTCCCGGTCAGGTGATCTACAACGCCACCCGCCAGATCGTACTCCGCGGCGTGGACGGCATCGTCTTCGTCGCAGACTCACAGTACGACAAGATGGAGGAAAACGTGGAGACGTTTAAGCATCTCGAAGACAATCTGAAGACCCTCAATCTCAGCCTCAACGAGGTTCCCTACGTGATGCAGTACAACAAGCGCGACTTGGGGGAAGTCGCACCGATCGAGTATATGGATTTCGTGCTCAACAATCGCGAGGCTCAGGTGCCCTCTTTTGAAGCGTCGGCGTCTAATTGCACCGGGGTGTTTGAGACGTTGAACATGATCACGCGGATGCTCCTGCACAAATTCCTGAACGAAGGCGCGCGGAAGTAGCTGAGTCCATGGGCCAGTTTCCCCAGCTCATTCAGGAGGATCTCGATCAGCTCGACGCGGTGCTGCGCGAGCTGCTCGACAAAAGCGAAGCGAAGATCGCGCTCCTCGTCGAGAAAGCAGGCTACCTCATCCACCAATGCGGCAGCCAGGAGGCAATCGATACGACGACGTTCGCGACGCTTGGATCAAACGCCTTCAATGCCGTCCAATTCATGGCGCAACTGGTGAACGAAAACAACTTCACCAGCATGTATCAGCAGGGCGAAAAATTCAGCACGCTCATGCTCAATGTGGATGAGAATTCCCTGCTCGTTGTCGTCTTCCCGACGCACTTGACCGTGGGCTCGATGAAATACTACGCCACCCCGGCGGCGCGCGCGATCGCGGCGCAGATCGAGTTGGCAGGAGCCCGTGCGCCGGAGCGAGGGCTGGACCTCAGCGATCTGAATCCTGTGGACGTGAAGTCGCTCTTCCAAAAGAAGCTTTGACCACCGCTCACGAGGTTCCGGCGTCTCGCGGCCTCAGGAGGAGGAACCGAAAATTACGTGACGCGCGCGGCATCACAGTCGGAGGCTGCTCCTCAATTTTGTCATCCTGAGCTTGCCGAAGAACCTCCATCTATTTGCGGGCAGCGGTGAGGCGGAGCACGTCGACCATCGCTCCGCACCACCTCTGCCCACGAAAAAGTTAGAGATCCTTCGGCAAGCTCAGGAGGACGGTTTGGAAGGGTGGCCGTCGGCCACTTGGAACGCAGATTTTCGAATACCACCGCTCAAGCCCAAAGGCGCTTCCACCAGTTCGCCACGGGATCGACATCGATGTCGCGCGCCTTCTCAACGGCCTGCTCGACAGCATCGCGCACCACGTCTGCCGAATGCGCGTAAGCTTTTTTTCCGCGCTTCGTGCCCGTGGCGAGGAGCAAACGGATTTCGTCGAGCGCGTCCTGAAGTGGTTGTTTTTTTCGCTCCGGCTCGGCGAGGCGCGTCAACAATCCAATGCCGAAGCCGATGGCAAGCGCGGTCAAAACGGCAGGAACTGGATTTGAGCGGATGTAATTATCGGTTTCGCGCAGAAAATCCTGCGATCGATCTGTGGGGTCTTGCGTGTTCATAATTTCGGGATCGGCAAAGCGCGGGTTCACGACTTCTGTTTCTTGTCGAATTCTTCGTAGAGTTTGACCGCACCGAGCAGCAGGAGTACCGGGCGGGCTAGGGCAAAAGCCAGGCGGACCAGCGCGCCGGCGACCCGGCCCATGGGCAAGACCGTCAGCATGACCCCGCCCAGCAGAGCCAGACCCACCACCTTCGCAGGATCTTCCCGAACGAAGTCCGCCGTCCGGGCACTGAGATCGTCCACGGTTTTTCTCCAGTCACAGCAGTCCGCAGAGCGCGGGGATTTTTTCGTTTCGTCCATAGGATTTAAAAGGCGCGAGCGCGAATTCATTGCAACCCAACATCATGGAAGATGCAACTTCTTGCGACGGCTTATCCCACCATCGCGCCTCCCGCGAAGTTTGGATGGATGGCCACGACAAAAACAATCCGGTTGGCAAGCCGCGACCTTTTGCTACCTTCCCCTCCGCGAAATGGTGGTCGTAGCTCAATGGTAGAGCTCCAGTTTGTGGTACTGGCTGTTGCGGGTTCGAGTCCCGTCGACCACCCCATTTTCGTGCGCCGGGGTCGAATTTCATCGACGCCTCGGCGCGAATCGCTCCGTTCAAGCCCTGCTCTTACGGCGCATTTTCCCAACTTTCCGCCTTCCGCGTCGGCCCTCCGAGATAGCGCCAAACCTCGCTGTCGGAATCTTTGTAAAGGCCGTTCACCAACAATTGTTCCGGATGGCGGAAGGGATTTCGATCTTCGATCCAGCTTCTCTCCTCATTCAGCGCGCCGAATTTATACGCCACAGAGTCACCCTCCGAATCACGCCACACCGTCCGGGTAAGGAGCAACGTCACCAATTCCGGCCGGCTCGTTGCTCCCGAAGATCGCGCCGGTGGAACGGTCTTCGGTGCCATCGTCCTGAACGCAACTGGGGAGATCGAATTCGGGGAGAGCCGCGACGCCAGCTTCACTTCCCAATACTGCATGCGGGCGATCCAACCCCCGGCGAAGCAAGCCACGAAACCGATCGCCAGCCACAGACGATGACCCCAACCGCGACGCGGCCTGTGGGGCACAAGCAGGATCGGCTCTTCCATCTTTCAACTGACCAGGGCCAGTCCAAACGCCGGCACAAATCGCTTCATCCCGCCTTCCTAAAACCGGCGCGCTGCGACGCAAGACAAAAGCACCGGTGAGCCGTGCGCGCTCATCAGGCGATGTCGTGCATGGGTCAGGCCGGCACGATCACTGCGCGGGCGCGCGGGCGCCGCTGAACGGAAACGTCTTTTCGGGTTCCGGTGCCGTTTGCTCCTCGGGAAAAATTACCTTCACCCGGTAATCTCGCGCATCGCCGAATTTCTCCGCCAGCCACTTCTCGACGAACTCCGCAATCTCCCGTCGGCTGACTTCGCGCACGAGCGGCACATTGTTGCGGGCGCGCTTGGCGAGGCTGCTGGTGAAGGTTTCGCGCAACCGCTCCCGAACCGCTCCCTCGTCGCGCCAGATGCTGCCTTCGAGCGTGTAAAACGTGAGGGCGGAAACATCGAGCGCAGGAGTATTCGGAGTGAGAGGCGGAGGGATGACCGTGATCACCTTTTCCTGCTGCCGAAAATCCCAAGCCTCCTTGAAATCGACGTAGTAAGTGTATTCAACCGGAGCCTGCGCCTGCACGACGACTTTCGGCACCGGAATCAGCCCCCACGCCGTGCTGCCCGCTTCTTCCCGCAGAAAAGTTTCGCGCTGCTTCAAAGTGGCGACCTGCAGCCGGCCCGTCCCACTTAGCTCAGCAGCATGACTGAAAAATTCCTGCCGCACCGTGCCTCTGCGAAAAGACGCCGCCACCTGCCGCGCTTCGCTCCCGGCGGCATGCACCAACTCGGTGCCGTTGCGGAGCGTCGCGCCGGGCAATTCGGCGAATTTTTTTACCACCCACAACAGCGCCACCAAGAGCAGCGCGACGACCCCAAGGATCGTGACCACGGCCGGCCACGGATTCTTCGCGCGGCTCGGAGCGGATTCTTGGGGCGGCGGCGACATGCGAAGACTTTCGTTTCGGACGCCCTGCTATCCCACGAACCAACCGACCGGTCAACGCGCGTGACTTGACGTTTGCCCGCGATGCGGCGCGGATGCACACTATCGCAGCCCGCCCCATGAACCCGCTTGAACAGCGCATCAAATACAAATTCCGCAATTCCCTCCTCTTGGCGGAAGCGCTCACCCATCCCAGTCTTGGACACGAAACGCAGCGTCACCACTTCGACAATCAGCGCCTCGAATTCCTCGGAGATGCCGTCCTCCAGCTCATCTTTACCGAGTATCTTTTCGACCAGCATCCCAGCCTCAGCGAAGGCTACCTGACGAAAATCCGGGCGCGGCTAGTTTCACGTGAGGGATTAAAGGTACTCGCTGAGCGCATCGGCGTGGGCAGATACCTCATGATGGGCCGAGGGGAAGAAGCCAGCGGCGGTCGCGAGCGCCCCTCCACGCTTTCCGACGCCTTCGAAGCGCTCATCGGCGCGATGTATCTCGATAGCGATTTCGTCACCGTGCGCCGCATCGTGCTCACCGAATCCCGCGAGCTGCTCGAAGAACTCGAGATCGATCCGCCGGATACAAATCCAAAGGGCCGGCTTCAAGAAATCCTGCAGTCCATTTCCCCGAACAGCCCGACCTACCCGATCATCGACCAATCCGGTCCCGAACATCAAAAGCGCTTCGTCGCCCGCATCGTCTGGAACGGCCGCGAACTTGGCGAAGGAG
This sequence comes from Chthoniobacterales bacterium, assembly GCA_038240495.1. Classification (GTDB taxonomy): domain Bacteria; phylum Verrucomicrobiota; class Verrucomicrobiia; order Chthoniobacterales; family Chthoniobacteraceae; genus Chthoniobacter. Next base: position 6,362 of record JBBSDS010000108.1, read on the forward strand.
AGGGACGGAGCAAAAAAGAAGCAGAGACTTCCGCGGCCCGCAACGCGCTCGAACGCGAGCTTTGGAAGCTGCCTTTCGATCAGCCAAATCCCAATCCCGGAAAACGTCTGAATAACCTGCCAACAACTGCCACGGACAGCCAACATCCTCGCTCCTGATACGAATTCCGGGGGGTCATCAGACCTATCTCCGCTCTTATTCACAGGCCTCAAATCGCGTGGAACGGCGACGGTTAAAACGTGGAACCGCCAGACGCCTCGTTATTCACAAGATGAAGAAGAAGAAAGAATGGTCGTTTAAAATTTCTTTCCTCTTTAAGCATGTGAACAACATCTCGAAAACAGCCAAAGTCCGCACCTCACCAGGGCTTCACGCCTGGGGCAAAAAGAGGAAGTTCATCCTTGAGGAGTGGTCGCAATTCGGCAGCCTCGTTCAGGAACGTCTGGCTCTCCTTTTCCTTGCCCACGAATGACGCGAAGACCCCGAGATGCCACTTGCGAAATCCGACGATATCCGGCGCCATGTCCGGGAGGATGAACGACGCACCCATGGTATAGGCACTCTCGAGGGAGAGCTCTGACCACGACATTGGGACGAGCCCTCGTGGACTCCGCAGCATGAGCTGTTGCTCGTCGGCTTTCGCGATGGCTCCGGCAACCGGTCCCCCGGCCTTGGTTTTGACCGGTGCGGTGTAGCCTTTCGCGTTGAGATCCTCGATGAGTTGCGCCTTGTAGTTCGCCAGCCAGCTCGTCTTTTTCGCGAGCAATTGCTGCTCATCGCGAGCTTTCTCCGTGACGAGATTCGGATCGAGAATGGCTTGACGAGCCTCGGCGAAAAGGAATTTGTCGATCAGGTCGGCGCGCTTCTTCCTGGCCTCAGTCATGGCTTTGACATCTGTGGCTAGTTCCGCGGCAGTCATCGTGTTTTTTTCCTCGATCATCGCCGTCGCTTTCGGGCCGATCTCGGCGATCGTGGCATCGAGTTCCTTGCTCCGTTTCGTCACGATTTTCATCTTGGCCCTCGCGATCTTTGCGACCTCGACGGCCGCCAACTGTTGTTCCGGTGTGCTGGCCGACTTGAGCGCATCCATCGCCGGCTTGTATTCGCTGAAATCGGCAACACAACCTTCGGCGATCTGCTTCAGCAATTTCAATTCTTCCGGCCCGGAGGCCCACTCCACCATCTTGTCCGGCATCACCGCATCGAACTGCCGGAAGAGCCCGATCGAGTCGTCGAATTTCTCCAGGCTCCAGTCCTTGAGCCCGAGCAGCAGCAGCGCGATTCCCTCGTAAGTCCATTTGTCGTAATCCTTGGCCACGCTACCGGGAGCGGGTTCCTCGGCGCGCAGCAAGTGCGCGAGATTGACGAAGAAGTTCGCCAATTCCTGGTCCCGCTCATCTTTTGAAAAGAGACCGCGATCTTCAATCTTCGCAAAGACTGCCCGGGACACTTTTTCCTGATCGGCGAGAAGAAGCGCGAACCCGTGGTGGAGCGTGATCCAGTTGCGCAACGGCTGCCGAATATTCGGCTCCTCATCGATCTGAGCCAGCGCGGCTGCTGCTTCAGCATATTGGCCCGCGAGCATTTGCGCGCGCGCCGCCTTGAATCGGGGTTCGACCGCACCCAGACTTTTCTTTTTTTCCGGCGCTGCTGCCTTGGCCGGTTGAGGCCGCTGATCGCACGACGTCAATAAAATCGCCACGGGCAGCATCACCACGACCAAACGAATTACGTTTTTAATCATATTCTTGAAAAGCAGAGAATTAAGCCTAGATCTTCCGGGAGGACCGATCTTCGGCGGCAAATCATCCGGCGAAATCGTTTAGCAGCCAGCGAAGTTTTGCAAGAAACTCAATCCCAGTTCTTCCGCAGCACCCGCGAAAAACTCCCCATGAGCCGTCACCGGAACGACGCGAGTTCTTCCAAAATCTACTTGCAAGCGGCACCCGAGCCCGGCATCCTCCCGCGCTCTTTTCCAAGAAAAGACCCTATCGTCCAGTGGCCTAGGACACTCCCCTTTCACGGGAGTAACACGGGTTCGAATCCCGTTAGGGTCACCAATCGCTGGACAGGTGCAATCCCCGTCGATTTCTGAATCTCCCGCAATAAACACGGCGTCGCGCGGGTGAAAAATACGCGCTCAATCTCTCGGATTAGCAATGCCGCCAAACGGTTGAAAGGAGAGCCCGCGGTTGGAAATTTGGTGCATCAGCGGTTCCCGCCGGCCGATGAGTTCTTCCGCCAGTTTCAGGCGAGCAGGGTTCTCGAAAATGCCATCATTTGTGTTTCGGCGAAATGCGTTTTCCAGTCCGGGTATGCGGATAGCGCCTGCGGTTTGATCGCGCCGAGACATCGACCTTTGGAGACGTGGACTTTGCAGAAAGTGTCATACGCATCGCCCTTCACCTCGAAGCATTCCAATGTGCCGAGTTGGTTCAGATCGCGGCAAAGCGCGTAGTGCGGATTTCGTCGCAGCTCAAAATCAAGGTGAGATGAGAGTTCGGGCGGCGGTTCGCCCTCGACGAACAAGATGTAGTTCCATCGGGCGCCGTCATCCGCATGCGGTGCGAGCATGGCGAAACGCGGCGCGAATCCAAGCGTGGCGCAGGCTGCCTCGATCGCGCGGGTGACGAACGGCTCCGCGAGTTTCTCACCGCACAAATCCGAGACGTTGCCCACGCGGCCGAGAAAACGCAGCGAGGGCGTGGCTTCGATGAAGCTGTCCACTTCGACGAGATCACCGAGCCGGTAGCGCCATAGTCCGCCGCCCGTGGTTACAAGCACTTCATAGCGCTCGCCGACGCGCAACTCGTGGGCAAGTCGCGGATAGCCGTGCTCATCCATGAACTCAAAAAAGTGCGAGGCAATGGCCACGGGATGGTGACCGCGAAACGGAATCGAGACGAATGCCTCGGTGGCCAGCAGACCCTTTGGCTGGAAGACGGCGAGCGGCAATCGTCGGCGCAAATCGGCAAGCGCCATAGTCGCCTGGCCGTCGCCCCAGCAACTCACGATGCGGAGCTGCGGCCAGAGCGCATGCACATCCGAGGGATCGATGCGATGCAGCTCGGCGGCGCGATGAGCAGCCGGTGGCGAATCTACGGCGCGCCAGATTTCCGCGGTCATCGTCCCGGCGCGACGACAGCCGCCGCTTTCCACATCGCGCAGCAGCTCATTCCAATGCGCAGGCAGCGCCTCGAGTAACAGCGTGAGGAATGATGGATGCCACACGGAAGCGAGCCGGAGTTCGCGCTGACGCAGCAGGCAGAGCAGCGTGAGGTAACGCGCGGTCCCGGTATCGCTCACCAATCGCAACGCGGGCGGGACGGCAAACGCCGCCTCGACGAACCGCCGTCGAAAATTTCCGACGTAAGCGCTGTCGTCATCGAAGCCGATGGGCACGGCGCAATTCTCTTTCGAGTCTGGAATTGCCGGTGAGATCGACCAATACGCGGGGCCAAGTGCGACATCAGGATCCTGGCGGACAAGGTCGAAGATCCATGGACCGATGGCGGCATTGAGTTCGCGCTGAAAGGCAGCGGTGAATGGGATGAGCTTGCGCCCGCCGGTCGATCCGCTCGTCGGCACGAGTCGCGTCGTGGGTTCGCTCGTGAGGACGGATGACTCACCACTTATGAGACGCGCGATCCACGGCTCCAGAATATCGTAGTCCACGATTGGCACGCGCTCGCGGAACTGTTCGTAGTCACGGATTTTGGTGAAGCCGTGCGCGCGTCCGTAAGCGCTCGTCGCATTCCGAGCGAGAAGGGCGCGCAGGATTCCGCGCTGTGTTTCCTCGGGTCGCCGCAGAGCGCGGCGGAATCGCCACCAGGCTGGAATGCTCGAAGCCAGCCACGCGCAGTTGGCGGCGGTCGCGTTCATGTCGCGACCATCCTCCGCCCGGCAGCGGTGAGATTCCCTTCGCTAATCTCCGTCAGGCACACCAACTCGTCGCCCTCGGTGTAGCCGGGATTTTGTGCGAGGAAAAAAGCCACATCCGGATCAGCCGCGCGACCGTCTGGCAAAGGGTGGCGGAGCTGTTGCGGCTTGGAAAAGCGCACGATTCCGGCTGCCTCATCGTAGTGCGCTCCGTAGCGTGCGCGGGCAAGATGCTCGAGGAGTCGCTGAGTCTGCGGCGGCGGGATCGCATCGCGTCGCGGAAAGAATTCACGCCAGAACACCGGCAGGAAACGATAGGTGCGAAAGCCTGAAGTCAGCAGGAGCCAGTAGCACGGTCGGTCGGGATGTTCGGCGCGAAGGTGATTCACTGCTGCGATCCAGGCGCGCGCCAATGCGGGTGAACGCCAGGCCTCCGGTGAGACGATAGTGTCGCCCGAGTAGATCGCGGTGATGGCGCGGCTCTCGTGCGACTCTTCGACGACGAGCAGCGTTGAAAATCCCAGCAATCGGCCAGCGCGGCGAATCGCGATGACCCAGCTTTTCTCCGCGAGATCGTGTTCGAACTGCCGGCGAGTCACACCGTCGAAATGTCGCACGAGTAAAGCGAACATCTCATCGCGCTGCGCGGGAGTGAGCGCATCGCGAGCGATGAGTTCAGGCGGGAGCGTGTCCATCATAGCAGCGCGACATCGGGCAGAAACGCGGAGCCGGTGCATTCGAGCGGCGCCCGCTCCGGCCAGTCCACGCGATAGAGACGACTGCGCCACATGCGGGTCGAGAAACGCCGACGCAGCACGGGCAGGCGCGGAGCCTTCGTGGGCAGCGCGAGCGTGAGGAACTCGAGACCAAGTTGCGCGGCGAAAGGAAAGAATGCTTCGAGAAAATCCGGCAGCGCAGCCTCAGCTCCCTCGGCAAAAGCGAGCGGCGAAATGAATGCGTGTCCGAGCACCGAGCCCGTGGCCGGAAGGCGCGGCGTTCCGAAGATGCCGCTCGCGAGATTCACCAGCGGTCGTGCGATGGCGCGCGTGCGCGCGTAGTCGCGAATCACGGTCTGCCGAAACTCGCGCTGATCCCACAGCGCGCCGCAGGCGATGAGTTCGCGTCCGTCGAACGCGATGAGAAAGCGATTCAAGGGCAGTCCGTGATCGGCCAGGGCCAGCAGCCGTTCGGCGGTCCACACCGCTGCGAAGTGATGACGCGGCGAATTCAGCATGCGCACCAATTCGGGAACGTGGGAAGGCGAGGCAGTCTCGACGCGCACCTTCGCGGCACGCGGGCGGCGCGGGACGGCAACGAGCACCGTGTCCAATTCATCCAGGAAGACATACTTCGGCAGTCCGCGCGCTCCTCGTTCCAGCAGGCGGCGGGCACGATCGTTGTCCGCGGCGATGCTTGTGAAATAGACTTCCGCAGGGTCGGCGCAGGCCTGCTCGTGAAAGAATTCGTAGCCGTCGCGCAGGATGCCGAAGCGTCCGCGCGCCGTGCCGTCGAGGCGCAGTTCGGCGAGGTAACCCACGCGAGTGGCGCGGCCGTTCACCCAGCACTCCCGCAGGGTGCACCGGCCCATGCACACCAGCTCTTCGTCGGCAAAGGCCACGATGGTTTGATCTTCGCCACCCGCGACGCCGACGCCGCGAAAGTAACTCGGCTCGCGCTCGAACGACACGCTGATCGCGCCGCGCATCGGACTTTCGCGCAGCAAGCGACGGATCGCCGCGTCGTTGGCTGTCGTCGCTACGGCGAAGCGCGTGCTCAGCTCGCGGTCAGCAACGGTCCGGTCCATGATTCATCCCCGAGCGGGTAGTAATCGCGCAGGCTCACATCGCCGCGGTGCATCGCATTGATGAGCCAGAAATTTCGCCACATGAACCCACTCGCCCGATTCACCACATCGAGTCCGCGGCACGCGATGCTCTTCCACGAATAGAATCGCCGACGTGCTCCGAGGCAGCCGCGCTGCAACTCCTCGGCGCTCATGCCGCGCGGGACAAATGGGATGCGGTTGTAGCTGTAGCGGTCGTCGAGCCACCAGGCGTCGTAGAGCAGCCGGCCTTCGCCAGCGAGGCGCCGGTAGAGCGGCGTGCCGGGGAAGGGCGTGAGGTGATTGAACGCGGCAATATACATCGCGTGCTGCTCGGCGAAATCGACCGTCTCCGCGAAGCTCGCCGGCGTGTCGCCGTCGTAGCCGAAGACGAAGGTGCCATACACGCGCACGCGATGTTTCCGCAGGTTTGCCAAGGCTTTGCTGAAGCCGCCGCGCGCCGTGTTGAAGGTCTTGTTCATCGCCGCAAGGTTCGTCGGATTCAGGCTCTCGAAACCGATGAGCACGCCCTGGCATCCGCTGCGCACGAGCAGGTCGAGGAACTCCTCATCGTGCGCGGCATTGATGCTCGATTGACCGACCCAGCGAATGCGCAGGGGGATGAGCGCGCGGAAGAACTCCTTCGCCTGCGCGAGATTCGACGTGATGTTGTCATCCACGAAAAAGAAGAGCTTCTTTTCGCGCTTGATCGTCGCGAGTTCGGCGATGATTTCGTCGGTCGGTCGCCGCGTCTGGCTTTGGGAAAAGACCGTCTGCACCGCGCAGAAGTCGCATTTGAAATGACAGCCGCGTCCGGCCTCGACCAGGCCGATCGGCAGATAGCGTTTGCCGCGAAAGATGGAGCGATCGGGACGCAAGCCATGCAGGGGCGGCCGACGTTCGGAGCGATAGAATTTTTCGAGACATCCGTGCCGTGCATCATCGATCACGCGAGGCCAAATCTCCTCGGCCTCGCCCGTGACCACCGCTTCGGCGTAGCGCGCGACTTCCTCCGGACAGAGACTCGGATGAAAGCCACCCATGACCACGGGAACGCGGCGTCGGCGATACTCGCTCGCAATCTGGTAGGCGCGCTTCGCCGTGTATGTCTCGACACTCATGGCGACGAGATCTGTGCGTTCGTCGAATGGGATCGTCTCCATCCGGTCGTCGTAAAACTTCACCTCCACGTCGCGCGGCGTCAGACCCGCGAGCGTCGCCGCGGGCAGCGGCTCCATCTGCCAGGTGCGCACGTAGCCACGATCTCCACGGCGCCGCCCGATGCATGGATGAATGATCGTCAGCTTCATGCGTGCGCAGCTTCAGGTTCACCGACGGGCATGGGTTGCGCCGCGGGGGCGCGACCGATGATCCAGTCGCAGTTGTAGAATCGGCTGAGATTGTGCGCGTAGAAGCGATAACCGAGATTCGTTCCGAGCCGCACGGGCCAGGGCGCCGGCGAGCGACGGATGCGGCGCACGATCGAGCGAAAGGTGTAGGCATGTTTCCACGCGGCTTCGATGCCGGTTTGCAATTCGCGCACGCTCAGGTGGCGCGGCTGAAAGACGACATGCTGCCCGTCGTAGAGCTCCCAATCTTTCGTCAGGATGCGTCCTTCCGATTCGAGCCGTTTGTAGAGCGGCGTGTTCGGAAACGGTGTCACGACGGCTAAACGCGGCAGAACAATCCCCGCCTCGACGGCG
>JBBSDS010000109.1:0-13711 GCA_038240495.1 Chthoniobacterales bacterium
GATCTTCTTCTCGCTGACGCTGCTCCTCTCGTATCTCTACGTAAAGCAGACGATGCAACACAGCTCGGTGCATCAGCGCCTGCTTGCCCCGACCGTCGTGCCCGCTGCGCCGACCACTCCCGCGCCGGATGACAAGCTGACCGACGAGATGAAGAAAAGCATCGAGGACGCCATTCGCAAGGGTGGCGGAGTACCGCCTGTTGCTCCAGCACCTGAAAAGCCCGCGCAACCCGCAACTCCGGAGACGCCCGCCAAACCGGCCGAACCAGCACCTTCGGCAGAAAAGAAGCCCGCGGACGAAGCGAAACCCGCCCCTGCTCCCGCGGCGCCGCAGCCCGAGACGCCCGCTCCCGCGAAGCCTGAGCCGGCCACTCCTCCCGCCGCGCCAACACCGGCTGCGGACAAACTCGCCACGCCCCCCGCTCCGGCGCCCGCACCTGCTGCCGAAAAGCCCGCTGCTCCTCCGGCTGAACCGCAGCCGGCTCCGGAAAAAGCGCCCGAGAAACCGGGGAACTGATACATCCTTTTGGGAGCGCGCCACCACCACGCTGCGCCGCTCATCGACCGCTGCCGAGAACCGCTTGGAAACGGCCAGCCTTTCATGCAAGTTCTGCGCTCGCCGTGATCCGCCCAGCGCTTCGCCTTTTTCTTATTCTCGCCGTCGCGACGCTCTGCGGCTGTGGACGTGCGCCTGACCGGGCGGATTTTGTTTTCCTCAATGGCGCGGAGCCGGAGTCGATTGACCCGGCAATCATCACCGGCCAACCCGATGGGCGCGTCGCCTACGCACTTTTTGAGGGACTTACTTCATTCAATTCCGCGGGGGTTGCGGGGCCGGGTGTGGCGGAGCGCTGGGATCTTTCGCCAGATGGTCGCGTCTATACTTTTCATCTCCGGCACGATGCAAAGTGGAGCAACGGTGATCCGGTTACGGCCCATGATTTTTTCGCATCGTGGCGGAGAACACTGGCCCCGGAAACGGCCTCGGAATACTCGTACCAGCTTCATTACGTGCGAAACGCGAAAGCGTTCAACGAAGGCCAGATCAAGGATTTCAGCCAGGTTGGGCTGCGCGTCGTCGATGATTTCACGTTCGAGGTCACGCTCGACAATCCCACGCCGTTCTTCCTCGAACTCTGCGCCTTTATCACGCTGCTGCCGGTCCACGTACCCACGGTCCAGCGTTGCGATCAGGCCGGTCTGAGTTGGACGAAACCCGAGAACCTCATCGGCAATGGCGCTTTCACGCTGAAGGAATGGCGCGTCTTCGACCGCATCCGGCTCGTGAAAAGCGAGACCTACTGGAATAAGGCGAACGTCGGGATGAAGAGCGTCGATGTGCTTCCGAGCGGACGGCCAATGACGGCGTTCAATTTCTACGCGACCGGACTGGCCGATCTCATGATGGACAAGGGCCTCGCGCCGACGCCGCTGATGGGCGAGTTGAAAAAGCGGCCGGACTTTCACGCGGCGCCATTCCTCGGCAATTATTTCGTCCGATTCAACGCGACGCGAAAGCCCTTCAACGACGCGCGCGTCCGGCTCGCCTTCAGCCTCGTCATCGACAAGCAACTCCTCGTGGACAAAATCACCCGGGCTGGCGAGAAACCCGCCTTCAGCCTTGTTCCACCGGGCACCGCCGGTTACGAGCCGCCCGCCGGCTTGACGCGCGATCCCGAGAAAGCGCGCCAACTTTTAGCGGCCGCTGGCTACCCCGCTGGCAAGGATTTCCCCGTCGTTTATTACCTTTTCAAAGGCGACTCCGATCTCGATCGAGATCTTGCCGTCGAGATGCAAGGCATGTTCGCGCGCGAACTGGGCGTGACCATTCAGCTTCAGCAGCAAGAGTGGAAAGTGTATCTCGCCTCGCTCAGCGCGCTCGATTACGACCTCTGCCGCTCGACGTGGGTCGGCGACTACGGCGACCCGAATACGTTCATGGACATGTTCGTCACCGACGGCGGAAACAACCGCACGGGCTGGAGTAACAAGCGCTACGATCAACTCATCGCCGACGCGGCCCGCGAACTCGACCGCGAAAAGCGTTTCGCGATTTTTCGCGAAGCGGAAAAAATGCTGATCAGCGACGACGCTCCGATTTGTCCGCTCTATTACTATGTCGGCATCCAGTTCTATGACGGCGACCGGCTCGGCGGCATTGAGGCAAATCTGCTCGATGAGCATCCGCTCAAGACGATGTTTTGGAAGAAGCGCTGATGGATCGCTTCGTTTACGCGATTTATCGGCTGCTGGCGGGCGCGATTTGTCTGCTTCCGATTACCGGAGTCTTCCGGCTCGGCTGGGGCATGGGGACGCTGGCCTACTACGTTGCGTGGCCCTATCGGCGGCTCGTCCTGCATAATCTCGGCATCGCGTTTGGTGCGCAGAAATCGCCGGAGGAACTGCGCGTGCTCGCGCAACGCCACTTCGCCACGCTCGGTGCGAACCTCCTTTCGAGCCTCAAGCTGGCGCGACTCTCGCGGGAAGAAATCATGCAACGCGTCACGGTTGAAGGACTGGAGACGCTGACCGTGGGCAATCACGTAAGCAGCGGATTCGTCATGGTCATCAGCCATCTCGGCAGTTGGGAAATGTTCGCGCAACTTTCACCGATCGTCTTTGGCTGCAAAGTCGGCACGATCTTCCAGTCGCTCGGCAATCGCTTCATCGACGCTGAAGTGAGGCATGATCGCGCGCGTCTGGGACTCGAACTCTTTGAGCGCAAGCAGGGCTTTATCGAAGCCTGCCGATTCATGCGTGAAGGCGGCGCGGTGGGCGTGTTGGTGGATCAACACGCGGGCGATGCCGGTTTGTGGTGTCCGTTTTTTGATCGACTCGCCTCCACCTCGGCACTGGCTGCGACCCTCGCACTGCGAACTGGTGCCTGGCTGGTGCCGGCGGCCGTTTATACCGCGGGCGTCGCTCGCTGGCGGTGCGCGATTCTTGATCGGATTGAGCCGTTGGATCACGACGCCGAGACGCTCACGATCCGGATCAATCAAACGCTCGAAAAACAGATTTGTGAGCAACCGGAGGACTGGTTCTGGGTGCATAACCGCTGGAAGACGCCGAAGCCGAAGTTTCTGCTCACGACCTACAAGCGTGGGCTCGCCTTCCCTCTCGACTACGTGCCGGAGTGCGATTTGCAGCCGTTTCGCATCCTCATCCGCGCAACTAACTGGCTGGGCGATGCCGTCATGAGTGCGCCCGCGGTGCGAGCCATCAGGCGTGGCCGTGTGGATGCGCAAGTCACGATCCTAACGCCCGCGAAGCTCGCGGATTTTTGGTGGGCGATGGACGAAGTCGATGACGTGATCACCATCGAATCGGACGAAAGCGTCTTTGCCGTCGCAGAAAAAATCCGCCGCGACTTCGATGTCGCGATTCTCTTTCCCAATTCCCTGCGCGTCGGGCTCGAGGCTTGGCTGGCGGGTATTCCGCGGCGGGTCGGCTATCCGGGGCACAACCGCCGCGCGTTACTCAATCAGATCTTTTCCCCGAAAAAGAAGAAGACTTCGCGACCGCCGCCGCATCAGGTCCATCACTATCTCGAACTCGCGGAATTCGTCGGCGCAGACATCGACGGTGCGCTCGCAGCTTCGCCCCGTCTTCCACGCGCGGCGGGTACCGCTGCGATCATCGGTCTCTGTCCCGGCGCTGAATACGGGCCGACCAAGCGCTGGATGCCGGAGCGCTTTGGCGAGGTGATGAAAGCGATCCATCAAGACAGTCCATGCGCATGGAAGCTCTTTGGCGTCGCCGGTGATCGAGCGACGGGCGATGCCGTGATTGAAGCCGCCGGCATTCCTTGCACGGATCTCATCGGCAAGACCACGCTCGCGCAGTTGATTGCTGAATTGCGGACGTGTGACCTGCTGCTGACCAACGACACCGGCACCATGCATCTCGCGTCCTTCCTCGACGTGCCGACGGTGGCCATTTTTGGTTCGACCGAACCGCTGCTCACCGGCCCGTTGGGCGAAAACCACCGCATCATCCGCCAGCACGTTTCGTGCAGCCCGTGTTTCCTTAAGGAGTGCCCGCTCGACTTCCGCTGCATGGAAGCGGTCGCGGTGACGGAGGTCGTCGCCGCCGTGCAAGCCGCGCTGCGAGATCGAACAGAACAGCACCTCAGCCTGTCATAAGGCAGCCCGAAATTCTTTAATGAGCACCACCCAGGAAATCACCGAGCAAGTCAAGGAAGCCAGCCAGTGGATCAAACCGCTGCAAGACGAAATTGGCCGCGTCGTCGTCGGTCAGAAATACCTTGTGGACGGCCTCCTCGTCGGACTCCTCACGAATGGTCACATCCTCCTTGAAGGCGTGCCCGGACTCGCCAAGACGCTGACGGTGAAAACGCTGGCATCCTGTATTCATACGGGTTTCCAGCGCATTCAGTTCACCCCCGACCTGCTGCCGGCCGATCTCATCGGCACGCTGATTTACAATCCGCGGAGCGGTGAATTTACGACCAAGCATGGGCCGCTTTTTTCCAACCTGATCCTAGCCGACGAAATCAATCGCGCGCCCGCCAAGGTGCAGAGCGCGTTGCTCGAGGCGATGCAGGAGCGGCAGGTCACGATCGGCGAGACGACTTATCCGCTGTCGGATCCATTCCTCGTGCTCGCGACCCAAAATCCGCTCGAGCAGGAAGGCACTTATCAGCTTCCCGAAGCGCAACTCGATCGCTTCATGCTCAAGCTGCGGGTCGGCTACCCGAGCAAGGCGGAGGAGCGGAAAATCCTCGATCTCATGGCGACAAGCTCGCCGAATTTGAAAGTGCTCACGATTATCGAGCCGGCGGACATCATCCGCTCGCGCGAAGTCGTGAACTCGATCTACGTCGATGATCGCGTGAAGGACTACATCGTCGATGTTGTCTTCGCGACGCGCGATCCGGGTGCCTACAAATTGAAACTCGACGCGATGATTCGTTACGGGGCGTCTCCACGTGCGACCATCGCCCTCACGCTTGCCGCGCGCGCCCGCGCCTTCATCGCGGGACGTGGCTACGTCACGCCGCAGGATGTGAAGAACGTCGGCCTCGACGTGCTCCGCCATCGGATCATCATCAGCTACGAAGCCGAGGCGGAGGAGGTGACGAGCGAACAGATTGTCGAGAAGATTTTCGCGGGGCTGGCGGTGCCGTGAAACGGTTCACCGCTAGTGACATCCTCAAAACAATCCACTGCCTCGCATTGAAAACGCGCGTTGCCGGCTATGCCGCGACCACCCGAACCTGTCATTCTGAGCGCAGTTCCCGGCGGGCGCAGGCGGGCGGGAACGGAGTCGAAGAACCTCTAACTATTCGTGGGCAGAGGCGGCGGCTTGGTGCGTGCGCGATTTCTCCCACCGCCTCCGCCCGTGAAAAGTTAGAGGTCCTTCGACTCCGCTCCGCTCCGCCCAGGATGACAGGGTTTTTTTTCTGAAATGGAAGCCGCTCGCGAGATTCTCAAGAAAATCCGCCGCCTTGAGTTGAAGACTCGCGGCCTCGTTGCGGCGACATTTTCCGGGCAATATCGAAGCGTATTCAAAGGACGCGGAATGAACTTTGAGGAAGTGCGGGAGTATCAACCGGGCGATGAAGTGCGGAGCATCGATTGGAATGTAACGGCGAAGTTCAGCGAAGTGCATGGGGCGGCTTACGTGAAGAAATTCACCGAGGAACGGGAGTTGACGGTGATGCTTGTGGTCGATGTCAGCGCGTCGGGAAATTTTGGAAGTGTGCATCTGAGCAAGCGGGAACTGGCCGCGGAGGTCGCGTGCCTCTTCGCGTTCAGTGCGATTCGGAACAACGACAAGGTGGGGCTGATTCTGTTTTCGGATCACGTCGAGTGCTTTATCCCGCCGAAGAAAGGGCGCATCCACACGCTGCGGCTCATCCGCGAGATTGTTTACTTTGACCCGAAGGGCAGGGGCACGCAGCCCGCGGCGGCGCTTGATTACTTGAACCAGGTTCTGCATCGCCGCTCGGTGGTTTTTCTCATCTCGGATTTCCAGGCGCCGGATTTTTCGCGTTCGCTGGCCGTGACCAGCAGGCGGCACGACTTGATCGCCATCCCGATCATCGACCCGCGCGAGGAAGAATTGCCGGACGTGGGATTGCTCACGCTCGAAGACGCGGAGACGGGCGAGCAAATCGAGATCAATACTTCGGACCGGGCGACGCGCTTGGGATTTTTGAAGGCCGTCGATCAACGCACAGCGGAACGGCTGCGCGATTTCCGGCGCAAACGGATCGATGCGATTTCGCTCAAGACGAATGAGGACTACGTGCCGGCACTGCGGGTGTTTTTCAAGAACCGGGAACGGCGGCTGCAAATCCGATGATCGCTCCGTTGCTTGCGATTCTCTCGAATGCCTCGGCGACGCCGTCGCCCGCGGCTCAGCCGCCGGCGGTGGAGATTCGAGACATCGCGCCACCGGTGGATGTCTTTCCGTATCCGCTGTGGATGGTTGCGGTCGCGGCGTGCGCAGCGGCAGTGCTGCTGGTGCTGATTGTCTGGCTGATTGTGCGGTGGGTGCGAAGCCGGCCGGCGCCGCCTCCTCCGACGCCGCGGGCCATGGCTCTGCGCGAACTGGAGCGTCTGCGCCCGCAAGTTCAGTCGCTCGATCCGCACGAATTCAGTTTCCCCGTTTCCGACGTCCTGCGGACTTACATTGGCGCGGAGTTCCAATTGCACGCGCCGCGGCAAACCTCGCCGGAGTTTCTCGCCGCCATTTCCGGGTCAGCGAAGTTTTCCGATGCCGATCGCACCTTGCTCGCGGCGTTTCTGGAGCGCTGCGACCTGATCAAGTTTGCCCGCATCGACGCCAGCAGCGACGACAGCGCGCGCTTGCTCGACAGCGCCATCTCGTTTGTGCAAGGAGGGCGCGCGTGAACATCTTTCGTGAAGGTCCGCCGAGCTTTGCCCATCCGTGGTTGCTGCTGCTCCTGCTGGCGATTCCGCTGGTGGCTTTGTTCCAAGGTGGGAAAGGCGCGGCGCCCGCGGTGGTCTTTTCGTCGCTCAGCCCGTTGCAGGCGCTGGGAAAAATCCGGCGCTCGCGCATGGGCGGCTGGCTCACGAGTTTGCTGCTGCTTGCCCTGGCGCTGCTCGTCGTGGCGCTGGCTCGTCCGCAGCAGGGCAAGACCATCAATCAAGTGCAAGCCAGCGGCATCGACATCATGCTCGCGCTCGATGTCTCGGGCTCAATGGTCGCGGAGGATTTCACCATCGGTGGGGAGCGCGCCAGCCGGATCGATGTGGTCAAACAAGTGACGCAAAAATTTATTGAAGCCCGGCCGAACGATCGCATCGGGATGGTGGCCTTTGCGGGTCGGCCGTACCTCGTGAGCCCGCTGACGCTCGACCACGGCTGGCTGCTGCAAAATCTCGAACGCGTGCGTCTCGGCCTGGTCGAAGATGGCACGGCGATCGGCTCGGCGATTGCCTCCTGCTCGAATCGATTGAAGGAACGAAAGGACTCGAAAAGTCGCATCGTCGTACTCCTGACGGATGGCGACAACAATGCCGGCAAGGTTTCGCCGGCGACGGCGGCGGAAGCGTCGAAGGCGCTTGGCATCAAGGTTTACACGATTGGTGCTGGAACACGTGGCTTCGCGCCGATGCCGGTCCAGGACGTGTTTGGTCGCAAGATGTACCAAAATGTGAAGGTGGACGTGGACGAGGACACGCTGCGGAAAATCGCTGACGTGACCGGCGCCAGGTTTTATCGAGCGACGGATACGAAGACGCTCCAGCAAATCTTTGAGCAGATCGACAAACTCGAAAAATCGACGGTGGAGATGAATCAATACACGCAATACCGCGATTTGTTTCCGTGGTTCCTCGGCGCGGGATTCGGCGTGCTCGCGCTCCAGACCGTGCTTGCACACACCGTTGGGAGGAAGCTGCCATGAGCTTTGGTCAGCCCCTTTGGTTTTGGGCTTTCGTGTTGTTCCCGGTGTTGCTCGGCATTTTCTTCCGCAATGAAGGAATGCGGGAAAAGCTCCTCCGGCAACTCGTCGCGGCGCGTTTGCAGGATCGACTGGCGGGCAATGTGAGCATCGCACGGCGGCGGTGGCGTTTTCTTTTGCTGCTGCTCGGGCTGGCTTGCGTGATCGTGAGCCTCGTGCAACCGCGTGTCGGCTACACCTGGGAGCAGAGCAAGCGCAAGGGACGCGACGTGCTCATCGCGATCGATTGCTCGCGCAGCATGCTGGCGACGGACCTCGCGCCGAATCGCCTCGCCCGCGCCCGACTGGCAGCGCAGGACTTGATCGGACAACTCCAGGGCGACCGTCTTGGTCTGATTGCCTTTGCCGGGAGTGCGTTCCTGCAAGCGCCGCTGACGATTGACTACGGCGCGGTGCTCAACTCACTCGCGGAACTCGACACGAACATCATCCCGCGAGGAGGCACGGATATCGCGGGAGCGATCAAGGGGGCCATCGAGGCTTTTGGCAAAGGCGAGAGCGATAACCGTTGCCTGATCATTTTCACGGACGGAGAGGAATTGGATGCCGACGGTATCGTGAGTGCGGAGGCGCAGAATGGTCAGATCAAAATCTTCACCGTGGGCCTCGGCTCGACGGACGGTTCATTGATCCCGGTGCCCGGTCAGGACGGCGGCACGGCTTTTGTGAAAGACGAAAGTGGGCAGATCGTGAAATCGCGGCTCGACGAAGATCGATTGAGGAAAATTGCAGAAGTGACCGGAGGCTTCTACGTTCATCTTCTGAACGGGCCCGCGGAGATGCAGCAAATCGTCCGCGATGGCCTCGGCCAAATGAAAGAAAAAGAAATCGATGCCCGCATGTCGCGCCACCCGATCGAGCGCTACCAATGGCCGCTCGCCGCGGGCTTGGTGCTGCTCGTCGCGTCCACGCTGATCGGTGAGCGGAAGCGCGTGGTGCGCCGCAAGACGTCGATCCTCGCTGCTGCGGCGGCACTTGCGCTGGCCGTCTTCACCCCGGCGGAAGTTGCGGCGAAGAACAGCGGACTCGAAGCCTACGAGCGCGAGGACTACAAGGGCGCGATGGATGACTTTGGGCGCCAGCTCCAGCAGCGGCGCGACTCCGAGGCGCTGCACTTTGATCTCGGCGCGGCGGCTTACAAGGCCGGCGATTTCGGCAAAGCGCTCGAAGCTTTTGCCAAGGCGGTCACTTCGCCCGAGCCGCAACTCCGAGCCGCCGCGGAATACAACCTTGGCAATACGCTTTTCCAGCGCGGGGCGGCGGTGCCGGACAAGGACAAAGCGCACAAGCTTCAAGAATGGAAGGGCGCGCTCCAGCACTATGAGCAAGCGCTGAAGGTGGAGCCGCAAAACAAGAACGCGGAATACAATCGCGACGTGGTGCGGAGGCTGATCGAAGACCTCGAGAAAGAACCGCCGAAGCAGGACGAGCAGAAGAAGGACGACCAAAAGAAGGACGACAAAGATCAGCAGCAGCAAAAGGATCAGCAGCAGCAAAAGGATCAGCAGCAGCAAAAAGATCAGCAGTCGCAAAACGACAAAAACAACAAGGACGAGAAGAAGGATCAGCAAAAAGATCAGCAGAACCAGCAGTCAAAAGGCGATCAGCAGAAGGATCAGCAGAACCAGCAATCGAAAGGCGATCAGCAGCAGGACCAGCAGCAAAGCGGGTCGCAAAAGGACAAAGATCAGCAGGGGAAGGATCAGCAGTCCAAAGACGGCAAAGACGGCAAGGATGAGAAGAAGGATCAGAACCAACCGCAGGCCGGGGACAAGGGCGACGAGAAGAAGGATGCGAAAAACGACTCATCCAAGAACGGGCAGGATGGATCGCAGCAGCAGGACGGGAAAAATGGCGAACAACCCAAGCCTTCTCCGGATCAGCCCGACAAGAAGCATTCCGGGGAAATCCAAGCCGCGGGGCAACAACCACAGCAACCCCAGCAAGCCGATTCGCAGCAGGAAGCAGCCGCCGAGGCGCAGGCAGCCGCGGAAGGAAAGATGACCGAGGCGCAGGCGAGGATTCTTCTCGATTCGCTCAAGAACGAGGATGACCGCGTGCCGCTGCTCAAGGCTGAACGCAAGCAGGGCGGGCGTGTCTTTCGAGATTGGTGATTTGTCCGATGACGCCTTCTTCGAACATCTTTCGTCATTGGGTTGTTTGGATCGCTTTGCTGATCGGCGCGCTGGGCGCGATCGGGCATGCCGCGGATTCCTCGGTCCGCGCCAGTTTGAGCCGGGGCATCACGGTCATTGGCGATCCGGTGCAATATCAGATCAAGATCTCGGGTGCGCGTCGCATCGTCCCCCCGCAGGATCCACTGGTCGATGGACTGGTGATCCGCTACGCCGGTCCTTCGGAGAGCGCGATCACGCGCTTTCAAAACGGCAGCTTCTTTTCTGAGCGAACGACCACGCTGGTTTATGAAGTCGTTCCGGAGAAGAACGGATCGTTTACGATTCCTGCGGTCGCCCTCGAGGTGGACGGGAAAACCATGCGCACCGAGCCCGTCGCGCTGACGGTGCAGCCGAGCAGCACTCCGGGAAACAACGATCCGGACACGATTGGTTTTGCGGAATTGGTGATGCCGAAAAAGACGGCGTATCTGGGCGAAGCCATTCCTCTCGAACTGCGCCTCTACGTGGATGCGCGCGTGCGCTGGCAACCAATCGCGATGCCGGAGATCACGGGCGAGGGCTTCACCAAGCAGAAGATTCCCGAACCGCAGCGCTCGCAGGCGCAGAAGAATGGCAAGGAGTACGACGTGCTCACTTTCAAGACGGCAATCTCGCCGGGCAAGGCAGGCAAGATCACGATCGGGCCGACTGAGATTCCCTTCACCGCTCGCGTGCCGCGCGCCCGGCGAGGCGGCCAGCGCTCGTTGCTCGATATGTTCGACGACGACGTTTTCGGCGATCCATTTTTTTCCGTGTCGCAGCAAATCAAGGCCAAGGCTGCGGCCGTGGAATTGACCGTGAAGCCACTACCGGCGGAGGGTAAGCCGCACGATTTTTCGGGCGCTGTGGGCAGTTTTCAGTTGGCCGCCGATGGCAACCCGAAGCATGTAAGGGTTGGCGATCCGGTGACGATGAAATTGCGCGTCAGCGGTCGAGGCAACTTCGACCGGATGACTGCGCCGGTGATCAAGGATCCGACGGGCTGGCGGACCTATCCGCCGTCGAACGCGTTCAAGGCCGACGACGACGTGGGCATCAGCGGGACGAAGACGTTTGAAATGGCCGTCGTTCCCGAGGTGAAAAAGACGGAGATGCCGGCCTTCCAATTCGCGTACTTCGATCCGACAGCGGGGAAATACGTTACGCTGACGACGGAGCCCGCGGCACTCTCGGTCGAAGGTGGCGTCGCTCCTGCGCCTGCGACCGTTTCGATTCCCGGCGGTGAAACAAAACTATCGCCGCCGCCTCTGCCCGCGCCGCCAAAGCCGGATGACATCGTCGGATTGCGCTACGACAGCGACGCGCCGAAATCGTTTGTGCCGCCCTATCAGCGGCGGGAGTTCTGGCTGGCGCAGGGCGTTGTGGGGTTGGTGCTGATTGGCTTTCTGGGCTTCAAACTGCGCCGCCGACCCGACTCCGCTGCGCTGCACATGGCTACTTTGCGGCGGCAAAAAACTGAGGCTCTGGACCGTTTGCGCAATGGGGAACTGCCACACGTGGAGTTCTTCGACGCTGCCGCGCGGGTGGCGCAGATCGAGACCGCATTGGCCACGGGTCGTTCGATTTCCGAGATCGATGCCAGTGTGGTGCATGCGTCGGCTCGTCTCGATGAAACCACCGCCGGGGTGATTGACGAAATTTTCAACGCGCGAGCGGAACTGCTTTTTGCTGGCGGTAGCCGCGGTGATGATCGCGTATCTGCCGCGGAGCGCGAGCGCGTCCTCGCCGCGCTCAAGCAACTCGAAAGAAGCCATGGAACGAGCTGAGCGCCATTTTCATATCGTGGAAAAACTGAAGCGCCTGTGCGGCTCTGGATTCGCAGCGGTTGCTGTCCTTTGCGTGTTCTCAGTTGACGGCCATGCCAGCGACTTCGATGAGGCGAATCAACTCTACGATCAGGGCAAATTCTCCTCCGCAAAACAACAGTACGAAAAACTGGTCGAGGCGGGCGAGGGGAGCGCGAACATTTTCTACAATCTCGGCAACACCGACTACCGGCTCGGTTCCGTAGGGCGCGCGATCTTGAACTACGAGCGCACGCTCGTACTGAATCCGCGACATCCCGAAGCGCAGACAAATCTCTGGCTGTTACGCCAGCAAACCGGGGCTCGGTTGCGCACGCTGCTGTGGTTTGAAAGAGCCGTCGCCACTCAGACGATCGGTGTGTGGACGATGTGCGCGGCGGTTGCCGGCTGGGCGATGCTTTTTGGTTTCGCGTTTATCTGGATGAGCCGAGGGGATGATAAAAGCGGACTGTGGCTGCTCGCGGTGACCAGCACGTTCGTCTTTGCGGCGAGTCTGTCGGCATCGTGGGTGGCGGCAAAAGATCAGACGCTCGCGATCGTCACGGCGCGCCAGACCGACGCGCGGCTCGCCCCTGCCGAAAGCGCGGGAGTCGCGGAAGCGCTTCCCGCGGGGAGTCGCGTGCGGGTGTTGAGTGAGCGGGGCGAGTGGGTTTATTGCGAATTGCCGGGCGCCGGCCGCGGTTGGATTTCGCAAAAGGCGTTGGAGCGAGTGAGACCGGAACGCTCGTGAGGCGCGCGCTCGCAATCCTCTGCTGCTTGCTCGCACTCCCGGCCTGGGGCGGTGACTGGCGCGATACCCTCACCCCTCTTCAGCCTGGAAAATTTCCGCCGCCGCGACCGCTGAAGGCCACGTATCAATTTGGCTGGAGCGGGGTGACCGCGGCGATGGCGGATTTCGATTTTTCCAAGAACCAGAGCGGACAGTTCCGGCTCGCGGTGAATGCGAAGACCGTCGGAGCGGTGCGCGCTTTATGGCGTCTCGATGCGCAGCATTCCGCGGTGTGCGATGCAGCGACGTTGCGACCGATGAGTTTGCAGCAGACTGAGATTTACAAGTCCAAGACGGAATCGGCCAAAGCCGTTTTTTTCCCGACATACGTGGAACGGCAAACGCAGGTGACTCCCGCGAGCGGGCCGCCGCCGAAAAATCATCCGTTCAAGTTCGGCGATGTTTTCGATCTGCAGACGGCGCTGTTTTTCATTCGCAGCCAGCGGTTGGAAGCGGGCGATCGCTACCGGATGATCGTGTATCCCTCCAAGGCGGCCTACTTCGCGGAGGTCGAAGTGCTTGGCCGCGAAAAGCTGAATGTTGCAGGCCGGAGCGTCGATGCGATCAAGTGCCGATTGCGGCTGCAAGGGATGACAAAGAAGCTCGAACTCGAGCCGTATCAGAAGTTCAAGCGTGCGTTTGCGTGGCTGTCGGATGATCGCGATCGGCTGCTTCTCAAAGCGCAGGCGGATATTTTTGTCGGCAGCGTGTGGTGCGAAATGCAGTCGGCGCAATTCACCAGTCCTTAAGAGGTGGATCGAAAGTCCGCGCCCCTTGTGGCCGAAGGCCACCCTTCCAAACGGTCATCCTGAGCTTGCCGAAGGACCTCCGAGACAGTGGCGCACGAGACAAATGGCGGCTGGTCCGTGGGCGAGCTTTTGGTGGACGGAGGTGGTGCGGAGCTTGAGCAGTCAGGGGGCTCCGCACCTTCGCTGCCCGCAGATAGATGGTGGTCCTTCGCCAAGCTCAGGATGACAGGGTGGGAAGGGCAGCCTGAGGCTGC
>JBBSDS010000110.1:0-13569 GCA_038240495.1 Chthoniobacterales bacterium
AGTGGCGAGGCGCTCGCGCACGTCTGCGTCGAGGTGAGGTCGATCACATTTGCTCCGCCAGCGCGGGTCGCGGCGACTTCCCATGTCTCATGCAGCACGTCCTTTGGCTCGCTGCCGCCGTGATCGATGAAACGATGTTTGCTCGCAAAGCCACCCTGCACGGGGCCGCTCCACGATTTCTCCAGCGACGCAAAGCGCACCTCGGCGAGCAGCTTGCCGCCCGATTTGTCCTGCCCTTCGCCTTTTCCTTGATTCCAAAAATCCGGATGGCGTCCCTCAAATTCGGTGTCCGTCCACGCGAGCCAGATGCCGCGATGCCAGCGGTGATCCGGCGGGTGGTTGCCCGTCACCAGCTTGCCGCTCGGGCTGAAGACCGGATGCAAATGCGCGCCGTGCGAGAAGATCGGCAGCACGCCGTCCGGCACCGGGCCGGGTTCCATCTGGTAGCGAAAGATCGTCTGGCTGTTGTCCTCTTCGCCACGCGTGCGAATCGGCACATGACGCAGTTCCAGCGTCGAGCCGTCCTTCCTGGCGAAGACGCCCGTCGTGCCAAAAACCGGCAGTGCTGGCGCGAGCGTGCAGGTCATCGACTCGCCCCGCGCCAGCTTCGGCAGCACGAACACCGCGCGTCCTGCATCGTCGATTTGCAACGCGGTGCCGAGTTCGTGGATGGTGAATTGCCTGCCCTTCCATTCATCGGGTGCGGTGAAGCTGACGATGCTATCGCTGCGGTCGTGGTCGCCGGCGTGGACGGTGAGTTTCGATTCGACGGCGAAAGCGGCGCTGGCGGATAACAGCGTTGTGACGAAAAGCAGGCCAGTGAGGCGAATGAAGGGGGAAATATTCATGATGGGGGAAGAGTTCAGGAAAACAAAATTCGGTTCTCAAATGGAAGGAAGTAACTCATCCCTTCCATGGAGTTACCCCCTTACTGTTTGCGTGTCGCACTTTGATCCTCGTTGAGCCAGTCGTCGCCCGCCGGTAGTTGGAACTTGCCGGTCTTGATTGCATCGGATGGGCCTTTCCACATAAGGGCGGTGCTGAGTGGCCCGTCATTTCCAGCAACGACCCCGACGTTCACGGCGAGCGGTTGGTTTTGGAAAATGGCGCGCATGATCTGCCAGCGGCGCTCCATCGCGGTGCTCGCGGCTTTGGGATCCAACTTCTCGCCATTCGCGACCGCGTCGCTGAGCCTGTGGGCTTCGTTGCTGATGGCGGTGAATTCCATGCCCGCGCGCAGGAACGCCACGCGGCGATGCGACGGCGCGTCTTTTTCCGTGGCCTTCGCCGCGGCGACGAGTGCGGCCCGCAACCCGGCGATCGTCTCCGGGGTGATTTCTGGGAATGACCCCTTGGCTGGGACCGGCACGATTCCTTTCTCCGCCAGCAGGAAGTATTTTTTAACCTCCTCAGCACCAGCGCCGAATCCCGACCGGCAGTAGTCGTCCAGAAGCGCGTCGAAATCCTGCGCAGGATTCCAGCTCAGGCGAGCCATCGCGTAGTAGTGCAGGCCCTGCGTCGCCCAATTGTTATAGATGCTGTCCATGTCGGTCGCGAGCATTCCATGTTCGGCGAGGTAACGCAGAGTGGCGGAATTTTCCCGCGCCCGCGGGCTGAGGATGCCGTCGCGGTAGCCGCTGTGCAGGTTGTTTGGACGCCAGTAAACCCGCGTCGCTGCCGCTGCCTGCCAGCCTTTCCAACC
Source organism: Chthoniobacterales bacterium (assembly GCA_038240495.1). Classification (GTDB taxonomy): domain Bacteria; phylum Verrucomicrobiota; class Verrucomicrobiia; order Chthoniobacterales; family Chthoniobacteraceae; genus Chthoniobacter. Next base: position 1,703 of record JBBSDS010000110.1, read on the forward strand.
ATCAGCGGTGTTCGGCACATAGCGCAGCACGATGTTCGGGTGCAGCTTCTCCCGCATCGGCGGATCGGAGTAGTAGCTGTAGGCTTCCACGAGGAAAAGCTGGTCAGGCACAGCCTTTGTCACGCGCTCGGCGATCGCGTTCCAGTAATGCACGTAGCGATCCGTCAGCGAGACGTAAATCCAACTCCGTGCGCTCCGCACCGCCGACGTGGGCAAACATCAGCAGCTTGATCTTCGGAGCATCGGGCGTGTCGAGTTTCTTGCACTCGTCGCACATGCAGAAGCTCGAATAGCCGCCGTCGTTTGGGCAGAGCGAGATGATGCTTTGCGCGTGTCCGTTGAGCCGCGCGATGATGTCATTGGCGACGTGCTCAACGAGTCCGGGATTGGAAACGCAGAGCCTCCAGCGCTCCTTCGCATTGCTCTGGTCGCGAGTGCCATCCACCTGTTGGGCAAACCATTCGGGATGCGCCCTGCCGTGCTCTTCCCACCCTCCGCGCAGCCCGCCGCCCGCCGCGCCGCCCACGATGCCAATGTTCCCACCAAGCCCGTTCCACGCGACCCAGCTACTCTCCGACTCAACGCGCGATGCAGCGTCCTTTGCGGCGCGATAATCATCAATCGTGAAACCAAGCGAGGCGAGACCCTGCGATGCGCCGCGCGCATCCACGGCGGCGAAACGGATGTTGCGCTGACCGATCGTTGGAGTGAAACGCACATTCAAATCGGGCACCGTGATTGTGCGTTCTTGCGGAACGACCTTGCCTGTTTCGCCAGGCCACAGGCAGCGGCAACCCAGCGTTTCGAGAAAGTTAAAAACCGCGTGCGAAGTGGTGTCCTTGCGTTTGCCGCCCAATCCGTCTTCGCGTCCGAGCAACGCGACCGTGTTACTCCCGCTCTTCAGCAGAATCCCTCCCGCACCAACGCCGTCGAGTGACAGCCCTAGACTGCGCGTCAGTTCGCCTTCTCCGAGCAGGATGAAGGTCGTCGCCTTCGTCTTGCCGTCTGGCGGAATGATCCGCCCATCCTCGACATGAATCGCGCCGAGTTCCTTCTCGGTGATGGTCGGAAGCGTCGCGCCGGACATCTGCTTTACATGGGCGATCAGGGTCTTTGTGGAGAGATCCCCTGCATTCGCCGCCGCAGGCAAAACAATCACCGCTTTGGGTTGGCCATCTTCCGTCAAAAGCACGCTGGCTGCGTGAGTTGAAACGGCGGTTACTAATGCGGCGAGCGCGGATAGGACGGAAGGTGTTTTCATGAATGGGGGAGCGTTGACAGAGCGTTGGTCCGCATTTTGAAATAGCAACTGGGTTCGACTTCCATTTGAGCTTCATTTCATTTTTCACTATTTTTCTTCTGCCGCCTAGGCGGGCTCCGCCCTTCCAGTCATCCCCGCAATCTGCTGCACCGAATGGATGATCCGACGGGGGCCGGTTCCTTTATTGCTTGAGCTTTTGCAAAGTCACCCCGCCGGCCCACAGCTCATTGGTCGTTGGGTTGAATCGCACGATCAGCGGCTTTACGTAGGGCAGGTTGCCGGTGATGTCCTCCCAAGTTGTTCCGCCGTCGCTGGTCTTATACACCGCTCCGTTGTTACTCCCATCCCAACTCGTCATCGAAATCCACATGGTAGCGGCGTTCCGCGGATCAACCTCGATGCCGAGCACGATCCGGTCTGTGGTAAATTTTGTTAGTTGTTTCCAGGAGTTCCCGTGGTCGGTGCTCCGCCAAAGATTCCTGCCCCCGCAGTAAACGGTACCGTCCGCGGCGACCATCATGTTAAAGACCCATTGGTCATGCGGAAAAATGGATTTCCACGTTACGCCGCCATCCTCGCTGCGATGCAGTCCGCCATTCGCGCCACACGCACCCCAGTAGATTCGTTGCGAATCCGTCGGGTCCACAGCCAGGCCGTAGAACATCCGCCGGCTCGTGGGTTGATTCGGCAACGGTGCCCAAGTTACTCCGCCATCCTGTGACTTGAAGATCCCGCCGCCGCCCTTCCCATTCTCCGGATCTCCATCGAGCCCAAGATAGACAATCTTGGGATCTTTTGGATCGACGGCCAGCGCTCGGGGATGCCCGACCCCCCACATCGTGTTAGCATGCAGGGCGGTTTCGGGCAGACCAGTCTTAATGATCTGATAAGTCTTCCCGGCGTCGTCACTCCGCACCACACGCGGCGGGTATTTGGTATCCCAAGGGCTGCAGGTGGCGATCACGCGGTCTGTCCCATTGAGGTTATTGATCGCCAGCCGCCAATTATGCCCGATGAATTCCGGGAGGTATTTGGGCGGCCAAAGTTGACGCCAATTCTTGCCGCTGTTCTCCGTGACGAAGGTTCCCTCGTCCATGACGGACACGTAAGTGCGAGGGCCACTGAAGCGGATATCCGTGATGCAGGAAATATCGGCTCCACGGCATCTCTCCTTCCAAGTCAACCCACCGTCCTCACTGAGACACGGCCGCCAGTTATTGGAACAAAACAGTTCCTTCGGATTCAAAGGGTTGATGGTCAGATTCGTCGGCGTGCTTAAAGCCGTCTTACCACCGGTGCCGTCCACATAGGTTGGGTCACTTTCAGTATCGGCGATGATCGTCGAAGACTTCGTCCAGGTATTCGCGCCGTCATTTGAGTAATAGAATCCTCCATTCCAACCCACTGCACCGATGGCATAGACATCAAGTGCATTTGCCGGCGAAACAACCACCTCAGTGATGCTCATTCCTTTCGGCAAACCTTCGGACGCGTTATTCCAGGTCTGACCTTTGTCCGTGGATTTCCAGACGCCGTCGCTATAGAAGGAGCCATAGATCGTCTTTGGGTCGGCGGTGGATACGGATGCGGACGACGCCCGCTTGGGTGTCGCAAGTTCCTTCCAGCTTTTTCCACCGTCGAGGCTTAGCACCAAGCCGGAATCATCCGTGGCGACCAGCACGGTCGAAGGCTCTTGCGGAGAAACCGCCACGTTATGAAATGGTCCAGCCGATTGTCCGCCGCCGACACGCACATTGCCATAGGTGCGCGCCGCCTTGTCCGTGGTAAATTCCCGAACCACCATTAGCGTTGGCTTGCTTGCGGTCGCGTCCGTTCCGGGAGCAAAGGCAAAAGAGATCTTGCCGATCCGGGCCACCGAAGCATCATTCGGCAAGGCTCCGACGGCACTAAAATCAACGCGATTCACCGACGCCCAATCCGGTCCTCCAGTCAGTGCCTTGGCCTTCTCTGGATTCTTCTTCGCATAGTCGGAATCGAGTTCGAAATCGCCCTCCTTGAGCAAGACCTCCTGCACTTGATCGGTCGCAAAAAGATCGCGCACATTCTTTGTCCTATAAGTCGCTCCGTCCGCCGTCTGCAGCGACACAAAGGCCTTGTCCGGGTGGCTCTTGTCGCCCTTGAAGCTGAAGCCAAATCCCACGCACTCCTTGCCCTTGGCCTCGGGCGGGAAGGTCAGCGGCAGCCATGCGCCACCGAAGAAGTCGCCAGTTACTTTGCCAAGTTGCACGCGCAGGAAACCGGCATCCTCCGGGGCGGACGCCTTGGTGTATATTTCCTTCCACGTCTCCCCGCCGTCGGTGCTCTTATATGCCTTGCCGGCGGGGCTCGCTGCATAGACGTTTTGGCCGTCCGTTGGGTCCACCGCGATGGCTCGGATGCTTTTTCCTTTCTCGCCCGTGATGTGCAGTTCTTTGCGCTTGGTCAGTGGGAGTAACTTCCAGTGCTCGCCTCCATTGATGCTCTTGCACAAGCCACCCTCTGTTGCGGCGTACACCGTTTGTGGATTCATGTGATCCACGGCGAGCGAGAAGACGCCATAATCGACGAGCCCGTTGTTAATGAGACGCCAAGTAAGACCGTTGTCTTCCGTCTTGTAACATCCCGCAACATCGCCGCCCATATAGATCACCCCCTTCTGCGTGGGATGATAAACCGCACAATAGTAGAATCCGCCACCACCCCAACCACATGGCTCCCACTTAACAGCAGAGTCAACAGCTCGCGTAACCGGGTAATTTAAGAGCAGAGCGACAGCGCAACGACTTGAGACACGATTGAGGAGTTTCATGAAAAGATGTGGGTCGGATTGTGCAGCGACCGGGAGGAAAAGCGAGGGCTTCGCAAAAGCTGATAGCTGCCTGCTGCGGGCACCTTCGGCGACTCCTTGAGATTTCTTTGGCAGGCTCAGGACGGGCTCTTCGACTCCCGACCGCGCCTCCTGCGCCCATCGCGACGCTCCGCTCAGGATGGCTGGCCCGGCTGAGGATGGCTGCACCCGGCACGCGGAGCCCGACTGACTCGGACTCCGCGACCGGCAGCAAGGGTGATTACATGGCGCGCAGCAGCTTCGCCTGACCGCCGGCCTTGTCTTCATAGACAAACGTGGCGACGGTCGTCCCGCGTCCGCCAACTATGCGCGCGACGAACTTCGTTTTGCAGGTCGGGCAGGTGTCGCTGCGCACATAGCTGCGGTCTTCACCGGCCGTGAAAACGGTCACGCCGCCACAATTGCCGCAGGACACGGCGAGCCGCGTTCCGGGATTGATCGCTTCCGCCTGTTTCATGGTTTTCACCGGCGCGTAGCTGACGTGCTGTCCGGGGCCCGCCTGCGCTTGCGCGACGATGGTCAAGACGAAGAGCGCCGCCAACAGGCCGCGCAGAGTTTTGCTGATGATGTGGTTGTTCATTTTCGGTGGTGTCTTTCTGTTTGCCGCCGGCGGCCTGAAAGGCGTGGCACGCACGCTCATCGGAGTGGCGGCTTGCCGGTATGCATCCTTTGTCGCGCGAGTCGCGGATTCCTTACGAAGAAAAGTTCACTTCCCGCGATTGCCGCTCGGGCAATATCGCAAAGAATCGCCGGGATCATTCGACTCCGTTTCGTCCCCCCTTCGCCTCTGACGAAACTCCGCTCAGGATGACACGCTTTCTGAGGAGCAACGCTTTAAGCCATCGGACGGCTATAGAATAGTCCGTTAGCCTCTCAACTTACCAAGGATCTCAACCAAAGATTTCGCCAAGGCCGCCACCTGCTTCGCTTTTCGCGCGTCCTTGAGCCTGCCGGCGTCGTCGAAAGCTTCGTGGGCCGTTCCGATGGCGACTTGGTCCGGCAGGACGAGGACGCCGATGTTGCCGAGAATGGAGCGGACGGTGACAAGCCCGCGCAGGCCACCGAGCGCGCCCGGTGAGGCGCTGCACAGGGCGGCGACTTTGCCGCGGAAGGCGACGAGCGATGGTTCATCGTCGGACTCAGCGCGTGAGGCCCAGTCGATGGCGTTCTTCAGCGCGGCGGTGATGGAGCTGTTGTATTCCGGCGAGGCGATGAGGAGGCCGTCGCTCGCACGGAGCAGTGCTTTGAATTTCTTTGCGCCCTCGGGCAGGCCGCTGGCGTCCTCGAGGTCTTGATCGAAGAGCGGGAGCGCGAGTTCGCGGAGATCGACGACGGTGACTTCCGCACCAGCTTCGCGCGCGGCTTCGGCGGCGAAGGCGAGGAGTTTCTTGTTGAAAGATCCGGTGCGTAGGCTGCCGGCGAAGGCGAGGATTTTGGGTTGGTGCATGAGAGTCAGTATTCGGCAAAAATCATGTTCCGGGGTTCTCCGGCGCATTGCGATTGGCCATCGGCTGCGTGGTTATCGTGTGCATTTCCTGCCGGAGATCAACGCTTCGTCCCATTCGCTCGCTCATGAGTTCCTGCATCGTCGAGTGCAGGCCCGGCAGATGTCCGAGTAACTCCCGAAACGCCTCGCGCGAAACGACGATCGCATCGAGCGGCGCGGTGGCGAGGACCGAGGCATTGCGGGGGTGATGCGAGATGAGTGCGGCTTCGCCAAAGACATCGCCATTGCGCAGCGTCGCGACCGTGACGCCATCGCGTTGAACGACCGCTTCGCCTTTGATCAGGAAATAGACTTTGTCGCCGACGGCGCCGGTATGAAAGACGGTTTCACCCGCCTCGAAGTGCTCGCGGTGCACAGCCTCTTCGTGAAAGAGCCGCAGTTGCGTGATGTCGCGCGGGAGGAACGCATCGAGAATCCAATCGACGAGTAAACGGAGCTGGCCGTCCAAGCCGGGGAACTTCGTGACATACACTCCGCGCCAGAGCAGCCACGCGAACAGCCCTTTCAATCGCACGCCGAAAATCTCCGCGACCGCCGAGCGCCTGCCGAGCGAGCCGAGTTTTCCGAGGCCGGTGAAGGAAAAGATCTTCTTCGGCGTACCGCGAAATGACGCCACGATATTTTCCGCGCAAGTCCGCGCCTGCCGGAGGGCGTGTTGCGCCGTGGGCGGCGACATCTGACCGTCCACTTGCTTGATCGCCGCGCAGTCGCCGAGCGCCCAAACGCCGGGCCAGTCGGGCACTTCCGTCTCCGGATTGACCACGATGCGCCCCTTGTCTTGGGGGAATGGCAACGCCGTGATCATCCGATGCGGCCCGGCCGGAACCGTCGCCACCGTGGTCCGTGTGGCGATCCTCTCGGTCGCGCCAGTCTGCTTGTCCTCGACGACGACCGCATCGGCGCTCACCGCTTTCAGTCCCGCGCCGAGGCGAATCTCGACGCCGCGCCTGACCAGCAGTTTATGCGCAAAGGTGGCGAGCGATTCCGTCAGTTCCGGCAGGATTCGTTCGCCGCGCTGGAGCAGAATGAGCCGCAAATCTTTCTCCGAAATATGATGATAAGCGCGCACGGCTTCGCGGAGAAAATCGTTCATCTCGGCGATGCACTCCACGCCCGAGAATCCGCCGCCCGCGACGATGAAGGTAAGCAAACGCCGGCGCAGATCGGGATCGGTTTCCACCTCGGCTTCTTCGAGCGTGCGCACGAGTTGATTGCGCAGGTAGAGAGCGTCGCCGAGATATTTGAAGGGGCTCGCGTGCTCGCGCATGCCGGGAATTTTCGAGTAGTCGAGCTGCGTGCCCATCGCGATGACGAGATGATCGTAAGGCAGCGTGAGCGTCTCCAGCCGCGCGCCGGGACTGAGCGTGACCTCGCGTTTGAGCGGGTCGATGGATTCGACGTCGCGCGTGTAGAGCTGCGCTTTCGGGGCCATCCGGCGAATCGGCGCGATGACGTGGTTGAGTTCCACCGAGCCGGAGATCACCTCCGGCAGGAGCGGCTGGAAGACGATGTAGTTCTCGCGATTGACGAGGACGATTTCAATTTCCTCGAGTTCCCGTGGCGTGAGCAGCTTGCCGAGATGCACCGCGGCATAGACGCCGCCGAATCCGCCACCGAGAATGAGGATGCGTTTTTTTGTCATGTTCAGATTCGTCGAATGAGGCTCAAAATCCTGACAGGAAATAGCATCGGGTTAGTTTTAAAAGCTCCGTCATCCTGAGCGGAATAGTTGTTTGGAAAGCTCCGCTCCGCCGCTGCCCACTAACAGTTAGAGGTCCTTCGACAGGCTCAGGATGACGGGGATTTTCGAACTGTCCCATCCCCAAGGAAACTCATGGATTTTCATTTCGATGTGGAAACGTAAACTCCGTGCCAGTCCGCCGGCGGAGGTTCGCGGAGGAGCGTCCGGCAGCGTTCGCACAAGACCTGGCTGGGTTCGTCTCCGTCGTGATGTTCGAGAATCGTGATCGCCTTGGAAAAGTCGCGCGCGATGTAAGCGGCAAAGGCTTCCTCATACGCCACGACGACATCAGCGCGCGCGGTGCCCGCGCCTTTTTCGCCGAGAAGTTCGTAGATTTTGATGGCCTCGCTTTTGCCCTTCACCGCCACCCAATCGAGCAGCCGAAACTCGAACTCTTCGCCGACGTTCGTGACGATCCGTTCGCTCGCGATGATTGTCGTCCCGTATTGTTTGTTCAGACCTTCCAGGCGCGAAGCAAGATTGATGGCGTCGCCAATCGCCGTGTAGTTCATCCGGTCGGGTGCACCAAAGTGCCCGACGAGCGCCGAGTCGTGGTGCAATCCGAATCGCGTCACAAAGGGCGGGAGGTCGCGCCACTCAGGCGATTGCGCCAGCGCTTGTCCCGCATCGCGACAGTGCAGCGCGGCGAGACACGCCATGCGGGCGTGATCGGCCGTTGGCTCGGGGGCGTTCCAGATCGTCATGATCGCGTCGCCGATGTACTTGTCGATCGTGCCGTGCGTCTCCTGCTGGATGATGCGCGCCATCACATCGAGATAACGCCCGAGCGCGTCGGCGAGTTGGTTGGGTGCGAGTTGCTCGGACAATGTGGTGAAGTCTTTGATGTCCGTGAACATGATCGAAATCTCCTTCTCTTCGCCGCCCAGGACCGGCTCGCTCTTCGCCTGATAAAGCCGGCGGACGAGATCGACCGGCACATATTTGCCCATCGCGCGCATCGCCGTCTTGGCCTTTTCGAGACCCTCGAGAATTTCGCTCACGTCGCGAAATGCCGACGCGGTCGGCGATGGCAAAAACTCAAAGCGATTCATCTTGAGGCTTTCGCTGACGATCTGGGTCTGTGCTTGTTTGACGGCGCGCAGGATGAAGCTGCCAGCGGCGACCACGAGCAGCGCGATGCCCAGCGAGATGGCGAGCAGGCGGTTGCGAATGACGGTGAGCTTGCCGAAATAAAACGCGCGTGGCGCAACCACGCCGACGATCCAATCCTGGGTTTCCGGCAGCGCGCGAAAAGTGGCGAGATACTCCTCTCCCTGATGGCTGAACTGGCCGGAAATGCGCGGCGATTTTTCGGTGATGGTTTCGAGCATCGAAGAAGCCAGCGCAGCTCTGACTTCCGACGGAAGACTTGCCGGCGCGACCCGCAGATCATCACCGATTTCTTCCAGTCGATCGGTCGCCGCACAGCGCGTGATGAGCCTGCCCTGAGCGTCGCAGATGAAGATCTGATGAGGGTCGGCTTCGTCTGCTGGGGTGAGCCGGAGCTGCACGGCGCGGTCGAGCTGCTGAGTGAGCAGGCCCACGCGAAAGACGCCGAGAAACTTGCCCGCCGAATCGACGACGGTCTGTTGCACGCTCACCTCCACGCGGCGCTGCGGCTCCGGCGATCCGGCATCGAGCTGCGACCAATGCAGATCGCTCGGCAGGAGCTGACCGTGAAATTCTTTGCTCGCCGGCGTCTTGAACGTCGGGTGCTCCGTCGGATCGGGAATCGGCGCCGACTTTTCACGCGTCGTCACCACTGCGTCGAGTGGCGTGCCTCGACGGAACTCGCGCTGATCGGCGACGAACGCGGCGCCTTCACCATGAACATGCTGGCTCCAAAGCCGGTCTCCGCCGTCCGTGAGCCCGCGCGCCGCGCTCAACTCGCCGCGCGGCGTTTCCGCGAGGACGATGTTTCCGTCGGTATCGAACCCAGTCATTTCTCCGTAGGTGAGAGAGAGCTCGCCGAGGTTTTCATCCGACAAAAGCAGTGCGAAAAGCGCGGCCTCCAGAGCTGCCGGATTGCGCGCGTCCACGAGCCCGCCTGCGACCTCGCTTTGGAATTGACGAACCTTCGCCGGAGCCTCGGACAAAAAGTTCGTGACCCGGTTACCAACCTCCCGCGCGGCCTGATCGCGCAAGCGTTCCGAGCTTTCGACGATGGTCTCGCGCGAGGCGCGAAAGACGATGGCAAAAAGCAATGCGAGTGTCGCCACGAGTCCGAGGAGGCTGACTGCGAAGACCTGACCGAGCGTGGGTTTCATGCGCATGGCGAGTGTGGGTGCGTGAAGGGATCGTGCCAAGCAACGTTCCGGGCATGTTGGGTGGATGCGTCGTAAAGTTTAGTCCGGTGTCCTCATTCGTCGGACTCCCCGCTGTTTCCTTGCACGCCGAACGGACTGCGCTCCATCGTGCAATCAGCCGAGCCGCTGGCTCGTTCACTTACCGTGATTTAAAGTTCCATGGCCAATCTTCATTACTCTTCCATAGAAAATCGCGCCGGCGTTGCCCGCCAGTCCGTCTTCCATCTCATCGGGATCGCGCGGACGTGGAAGCTCCCAGCCGCGGTGGCCATGATGTGGCTGATTGGCTCTGCCTGTGGCATGGCCGCGTCGCCGGAGAAAATAGCGAAGCGGAATCCGGTTGCCGCGATCAACGTGGAAGCGGGTCTCGCGGTCAAAGGCTATGATGTCGTGGCGTATTTCAGCGACGGCAAGCCTGTGAAAGGTCTGCCCCGATTTTCCACCAAATGGAATGGTGTTACGTGGCAGTTTGCCTCTGCCGATCATCGCGCGGCTTTTATTCGCGAGCCTGGGAAATACGCGCCGCAATATGGCGGCTACTGCGCTTTCGGGATGTCCCAGGGGATCGCCGTGGATATCGATCCGCAGCAATGGAAGGTGGTGGACGGCAAGCTTTACCTCAACAATAACCCCTTCGCGCAAACCCTCTGGGCGAGAGACCCGGCGGGTCACATCAAAGAGGGAGACGCAAACTGGCGCATCATCCCACGAAAAGAAAACTAAGGGCATGCTTACTGAACTGAAGGTTCTCCCGGCACCGCATGTGTGCTTTCGGCGGCGCGGTCGTCCCGTGGCCATGAAGGTCGTCATCGAACACGAGCTGACCCGCGAGACGGCCGAAGCCGTTGCTGAGTTGCTGCAAGTGCTCTGCTGCGGGGAAGAGTCGGCCGTTTTCGCGTTCGAGCGGCTGTCGCGTCACGCCGATCTGCATGCGGCGGCGGCGGCCTGTGCGGCGCGGATCGCTCGCGAGGAAGCGTATCACGACGAACTCCTCGGCGGATTGCGCCTGACTCTGCCGATTCCTCGGGCCGACCCCGCGCTGCTCGGCAGGCTCAAAGATTTCTACCGCTCGCTCGGAACGCAGGATGCCTTTGTCCATCTCAGTCAGATTCACGCGTTGGATTCCGCCGTCTGCATCATCCTCTCGGCGCTTCGCCGGGAGGGTCGGCCAGTGGGTAATAACTCCACCCTCGATGCCATCCTCGGTCGCATCCAGAGAGATGAAGTCAGCCACGTCCGCGACTCCGTCCGCATCGCCCGCGAACTCGGCCCGCCGCGCGCCGGCGCTGACTGCATAGCTCGCACGCGCGAAAGTCTGGCGGACCTGATCCTCCAGCGCGCCGATGCTTTGGAGACGCTGGAAGTGGACCCGGATGCGCTCCGGCGCGCTCTGCTCCGAGTGCCAGAACGCCAGCGCTGAAGACGAATGGATACCGCGTCGAGCACTTGGATGGACCCTCGCGAGCTAGCCGTGCTGGGCACCGCGCAAGCCCTGCCGGGCGAGCCGATTTCCACGCCCGAACTTGCGGAAAAAATTGCTGAGCGTTTCGGCATCGACCTCACTCGTCGGGCGCTGGCGCTGGGCCGGCGATTGAATATCCGGCAGCGGTATCTGGCGCGGGCTTTCGACACGCGCCTCGAAGGCACACGACCAGGCGACAGCAACCCGGAACTGGCCGCGCGAGCCGTGCGAGATGCGCTCGCGCAGGCGGGCCTGCGCGTCGCGGATCTCGGCTATCTCATCGGCCACACCACGACTCCCGCCGAGCCGCTGCCGAGCAATATCACGCGCGTGGCCCACTTGCTCGGCTACCGCGGGCCGGTTGCCGAATTCCGCCAGGCCTGCACGGGTTTCGTCAATGCCACGCTCTTCGCCGCTGGCCTCTGCGCGACGAGCGATGGGCGGCCGGTCGCCGTCGTGGGTTCGGAGACCGGCTCGGTATTTTTCGATCCGCAGCGCGCGGCGGAGGATTTTTCCCAACTCGTCAATTTCGTGCAGATGGGCGACGGCGCAGGCGCGATCATTTTCGCCGGGCCACAAAATCACACGCGCACCTCGCGCATCGCCCAACTTTACCACGGGCGGCTGGAAACGGAAATCGCGCCCGGTCTGCGCATGCGCACGGGCGGTTCGCAGGCGCCGCATCCCTCCGCCACCGTCACGGAGTTTGAGCACGAACCCGCGCTGGTGCGCGCCCACGGCG
>JBBSDS010000111.1:0-13525 GCA_038240495.1 Chthoniobacterales bacterium
ACCGAAAGATTTCTTCCGCTACACAAAAAACCGCGCGTGTGGCGTTTATGAAGTGACATTCCAAGCCGCAGGAAGCGGCGCGAAATCTCCCCCCCCCAATCGCCTATGAAATCCACACCCATGCTTCTTGCTGCGCTCACGCTCTCGGCGTGGACGCTTGACGCTCAGGAGAACACTCCCCCACCGAAGCCGCCGGAGAGCGCGCCTCGCGAAGGAGGCCAGCGACCCGAGGCGAACCGCCCTCCCGAAGAACCTCGACGCCGCGATGGTCAGCGATCCGAGGGTCAGCGCCCGGACGGCTTACGCCCTGACGGCCCGCGCCCGGAAGGCCGGCGTCCGGAAGACCAGCGCCGACCTGACGAAGGTGGGCAGCGTGGTGGTGGCGACTTGTTCTCCGCGCTCGATGCCAATCACGATGGCGTCATCGATGCCGCCGAACTTTCGCGCGCGGCGGATGTCCTGCGCCAATTCGATCGGAATCACGACAGTCGGATTACGCGTGACGAATTTCCGAACGGGGGTCCGCGTCAGTTCCGCGGGCCGGATGTGCAGGTTCAGCAACGCCCCAATTTTGGGCCGAGAGATGACAGCCGAGGATCCCGCCCTGAGGCAAACCGGCAGGGGTCTGATCGCGGAAATGCCCAACCAGGCGAACCGCGTCGCGAGGGACCGCGTCCACCCGGTCCATCAAATGAAGAATCGCGTCGCGACGGTTTCGACGGGGCGCAAGCGTATCACCATCGCCACTTTCGTCCTCGCGGTGGGTGGGACCGGGACCGGGACTCGCGCTTTGCCCAAGGCAGTCCGCAACAGGGTGAAATGCGTCCACCGCAAATGGAGCGCCGGTTTCCGACTTTCAACCGCGGCCGTCAGGGCGATTTCGCGATGGGTCCGCGCATGAATGGAGAGCGTCCCCGCTGGCAACCGCAAGGCCCTGGGGAATTTCGGCAAGATATGCGTGGCCCCGGTCCGCTATCCTGGCGTCGCGAGATGCATGGTGGTCCACAAGATGGCTCGAATGCCCGTCCCGGTGATGGCCCGCAAGGGCAACAGCAACCCGGTCCGCGCGGCTTTGATGAGAGGCAGATGCATCATCAACATCCGTCGCAGATAGAGCCGCGCCGGGATTTCCAGCCGCCCCAAAATTCTCCCTCTCCACGAGGAAACGACCCGGCCCCGCGCTCTGACCGTCCGGATGGCCCACGCCCGCCACAAGGTTCGCCACCACAAGGCCGCGGCGAAAACCATCCGCCTGGTCCTCCGCCAGGCGGCGCCTGACATCGTTCCTGCCTAGCGTCGGAACGGGTGCTTGAACTGCGCCCAGTAACCTTTGGGGACTGGGTGCCCGGAAATTCCGTCTCCCTCGGGCTCCGATCTTTTTCGGACTTTAACTCACGAACTCCAATTCCACCGGTGCGGGGATGAAACCCGCGGTGTGCGCCTGACCGAGGAATTCGCGGATCGCGCGGCGTCCGAGGTCGCCATAATCGAGCGTGTAGTCGTTGACGTACATGCCGATGAATTTGTCCGCGAGCGCTGTGTCCATGCCGCGCGCGAGCGGCATCGCATGGGCCACTCCGGCGGCGCGATGCTCCAGGCCGTAACGGATGCTTTCGGCAAGAATGCGATTGATCGCGCTGCGGTCCGCAGGCGCGATGTCTTTGCGGATGACGTTGCCCCCGAGCGGGAGCGGCAGCCCGGTCTTGATCTTCCACCACACGCCGAGGTCGAGAATGAGTTCGAGCTTCTCGTCGGCATACGTGAGCTGGCCTTCGTGGATGATCAGGCCCACGTCGGCGCGCCCGCTTTTCACGGCGTCGAAAATCTGATCGAAGGGCACGACGAACGTGTCGCAGTCGCCAATCGCGAGACGGAGTGCGAGGTAAGCGCTGGTCATCGTGCCGGGGATGGCGATGCGCCTGGTTTTCAGCCAGTCGCGGACTTCACCGAAGCGCGGGTTGTCGCTCAGACCGTCGCGATTGGGCGCGACGAGCATCGGGCCGTAGCCATCGCCCATGCTCGCGCCGCAGGGGAGCAGGGCGTATTTGTCGAGGACTGAGGCGTAGGCGTGGATGGAGATCGCCGAGATGTGCAGCTCGCCGCGCGTGGCGCGCTCGTTCAGCGTCTGGATGTCCTGGAGGATGTGCTCGAAACGCCAGCCCTGCGTATCGATTTTGCCTTCGGCCAGCGCGTAAAACATGAAGGCGTCATCGGGGTCGGGCGAGTGGCCGAGGGTGAGAGTTTGCGAATTGGGCATGAATGGGAATTTAGGATTATCCGCGTGTCATTCTGAGGCTTTCACAAAACGGGGTATTGCTGGCGGCGGCCATGAACCGTGCGAAAACCGTGTCATCCTGAGCGGAGTCGAAGGATCCCGCGCAACCACGGACGGCGTCGGACGAAAGCGCCGGGTTTCTTGGGGGTTCATTGGCAGCGAAGTGCTCCGCTCAGAATGACACACGCCATTGGAAATTGACCCGCTCGTTATGCCGCGCCTTCGTTGTTCGGCGCCGTGATTTTCATGGCGACGAAATAGAGCACGCAGACGAGCAAGACGATTCCGATGACGAGATGCGATTCGTGTTTCACCGCGGCCACGAGCGCCTCGGGATCGAGCGGGTTTTTGCCTTCGGCGCGGAGTTTGTCGCCGACCTTTCCGCCCAGCCACGCGAGCACCGTGCACCAAATGCCCGCACCGATGGTGGTGAGGATGCTGAACTTCACAAAGCCCATGCGGATGATGCCGGCGGGGATGGAAATGAGATGCCGGATGACAGGCAGCAGGCGCGCGAAGAAGATGCCACCGGCTTCGTAGCGGTGCATGAAGCGCTCGGCGCGGGCGAGTTTGTCGGGCGGGATGAAGAAGTATTTGCCCCATTTTTCCACAACCGGTCGTCCGACGAGGAGCGCGATCCAATAAGTGATCGCGGAGCCGAGCCACGAACCGAAAGTGCCCGCGAGGATCACCCCGAAGAGCGACATTTTTCCCGTCGAGGCTGCGAGAATGGCTGCGGGTGGAATGACCACTTCACTCGGGACGGGGAAGATCGAGCTTTCCATCGCCATCAAAATAACGACGCCCAGATAGCCCCAGTTCTCGACCCAGCCGAGCCACGTGTGAAGGAGTTCGTGTAACATGCGCGGCGATGTCTAGCGGCGCACTGGCGAGCCGGCAACCCCGGAAATCGGAGGCCAGCGTGCTCGCGGTTTGAAGCCTGAAAGCCGGCTTCTACATTTGCATCCAGCGAATCAGCACCGCGGTGAGGATGCCGCCAGCGGCGAGCTCTACCGAGGTCTGGAACGCAACGGAACGCAGGTTCATTTTTGGGCGATGAAAATGGGGGAGTTTCATACGCCCTTCCCCTCAAGCATCGGCCATGCCGCCCGCGCGGCTGCGTGCTTACAAGATTTCCGCTTCGTCCGGAAAACCGGAATCGCGGCGGATCGAATCCAATCGGCGGCGCATGCCCCGTGCAGATTCCGGGCGATTCACGGTGCGCACCACCGCGATGACGAGCACCGGCAGAGCGAGCAGTGCGCCCACCGAGATCATCGTCGTCGCGGTCGTTTTCTGCGCCGGTCGGCCGAGCTTCCCGGCGATGAGCAACCCGATGCCACAGCCGACGGCGGTTTGCGTGACTGCGAGCAGGCTGGTGCGGAGAGCGTCGGACGGCTTTGACATGACGCCGCCACTATGCAGCGCGCGGGCGAAATGAAAACTCGAAACTCGATGGGAAAAGGAATCAGTAGTTGGTGATTAGTGGCTGGAAAGGCGGTCGCAGTTCCTGATTTACTGGGCGCTGATTCCTGCGCACCAATTTCCTTCCTCCCCGATGCCCAATCCTCTCTACGTCCTCATCCTTGCTGGCGGCAGCGGCGAACGCTTCTGGCCACTGAGCCGCAAGGCTCGTCCGAAACAACTCCTTTCGTTGTTCTCCGAAGAGACGCTCCTTGAAGCGACCGTGCGTCGGCTCAATGGTCTCGTTCCACCGGACCACATCCTCATCCTCACCAATGCCGACCAGGAGAGTGGCGTGCGCGCGCTCTGTCCGACTTTGCCGAAGGAAAACATCGTCGCCGAACCCGCCAAACGTGACACCGCTGCGGCGATCGCGCTGGCCGCCGGATGGATTTCGCAGCGGGCGCCCGGCGCGACGATGATCGTTCTGCCCGCCGATCATCTCATCAAGGACAACGCCGGTTTTCAACGCACGCTCCGTGTCGCTGCCGCGGCGGCCGAGGAGACCGGCGATCTTGTCACCATCGGCATCAAGCCGACATGGGCGTGCCCCGGATTTGGCTACATCGAGCAGGGCGTGCCGGTGGCGTTGAACGGCGGGCCGACCGATCCGCCGGTCTTGGAGGTCGTGCGTTTTCGCGAAAAACCCGACGCGCAACTGGCCGAGACATTTCTCGCGCAGGGCAATTTCCGCTGGAATGCCGGGATGTTCATTTGGACGATCCAGGCGATCGTCGGAGGGTTCAATCGCCATGTGCCCGCGCTCGGCGAATTCATCGGACGAATCCACGGCGGTGACTTTTCCGCGCTGCTGAAAAACGAGTTCCCGCAACTCCCAAAAATCTCCATCGATTACGCCGTGATGGAAAAAGCCACGCGCGTTCTCATGGTCGAGGCGGGGTTCGACTGGGACGACGTTGGCGGCTGGACAGCGGTCGCAAAATACTTCGCTGGTGATGAATCCGGGAACCGCTGCAACAGCAAGGTGATGGCGGTCGAATCAAACGACAACATCGTCTTCACCAATCAACCGCGGACGATCGCGCTGCTCGGCGTGAGAGATCTCATTATCGTCGAAACCGCCGACGCCTTGCTGGTTTGCAATCGGCACGAAGCGGAGAAGATCAAGCAACTCGTGGCGCAGGTGCCGCCTGAGCTTCAATAGCCGGAGGAAACGGAATGACGGAATTTGCCAAATGACGGAATTGGAAAAAGACACCTCCGAACGCTTCCGTCATTCCGTTAGATTCCGTCATTCCGTTTTATCTTCATGAACCGAGCTCTCGGCATCGACCACGGCGAAGCGCGCATCGGCCTCGCCATTTCCGACGAACTCGGAATGCTCGCCCACCCGCTGGAAACGATCCACATCCGCGATGTCGCCGATCCGCTTGCGCGCATTGCCGTCATCGTCGAGCGCGACAAGATCGGCATGATCATCCTCGGCCTGCCGCGCAACATGAACGGCACCTACGGACCAGCCGCGGAGAAAGTCCGCGCCTTCGCCGAAACCCTCCGCGCACGAGTCTCGTGC
The DNA here is from genome assembly GCA_038240495.1 of Chthoniobacterales bacterium. GTDB lineage: Bacteria > Verrucomicrobiota > Verrucomicrobiia > Chthoniobacterales > Chthoniobacteraceae > Chthoniobacter. Next base: position 5,274 of record JBBSDS010000111.1, read on the forward strand.
GATGTAAAACTCTGGGACGAGCGCCTCACCTCCGTCGCCGCGCAACGCGCGCTGCACGAGGCTGGGCGCAATGTGAAGCAAAGCCGCGAAGTCATCGATCAAGTCGCCGCGCAGATGATCCTGCAAGGCTGGATGGATGCGCAGGCGCTGTTGGGAGGTTGAGGCTTCGAGATGAAAAATCCCCGTCATCCTGAGCGCAGCGAAGGACCACTGATCTCTGCCTTTCTTCTGCCACGTTGCAGGTGCCGCGGATCGCGATTCGGTGGGCGGCGCGATCGATGCCGAACCGAAATCAGAGGTTCTTCGCTGCGCTCAGAATGACCTTGTTTGACGAGCTGCGTTGCATGCCAGTTCACCGCCTCAAGCTTCTCATCGCCTACGACGGCCGCTCGTTTCGTGGCTGGCAGAGTCAGGCGACGAACGATGCGGTGCAGGACCACTTGGAGGCGGCCTTTGCCCAGACCATCGGTGAAAAGGTCAGCGTCCAAGGTTCCGGGCGCACCGATGCCGGCGTGCACGCGCTGGCCCAGGTAGCGCATGCGGATGTGCCCGCCAACCGGTTGCCCGTCGCCGCGTGGCAAGGTGCGCTCAACAATTTTCTTCCTGCGGAAATCCGGGTGATGCGCGTGACGCCCGCCGCGCCGGAGTTCCATGCGCGTTTCGATGCGCGCGGAAAAATCTACACGTATCGTATTTGGAACGCCGCGTACCTTCACCCGCTGGAAATCGGCCGCGTCTGGCACATGCCGAGCCCGCTCGATCTCGACGTCCTCCGCGCCGGCGCCGCGCTGCTCGAAGGCAAACACGACTTCGCCGGTTTCGCCGCGAACCGCGCGCCCGGCTACGCTGCGACCGTGACCGTCCGCACGATCGAGCGAATCGCGCTCACCGGTCGAAAAGAATTGCTCACGCTTCGCTTCGAGGGCGACGGCTTCCTTTACAAAATGGTCCGCCTGCTCACCGGCACGCTCGTGCGCTGCGCGCAGGGTCGCGCCGAGCTTTCACTAATTTCGGAATTGCTGGCCGCCCACGGCAAACGCAAGACGAGCTTCGCCGCACCCGCCGAAGGCCTCTACCTCACGCGCGTCCTTTACTGAGCCGTCGTGGCTGGCGCTGGCGGCGTTGCCGCCTGCGGTTTCACGATGATCGCGTATTTGTCGTACACGAAATTCAGTCCGGCCACGCCGCCGAGATAGCGCAGCACTTCGGGGAATGGCACGTTGCTCAGGCTCAGCGTCACCGCTTGCGTCTTGACCTGATCGTCCGGAAGCTGGACAACGAAATTGACGGCGAGCTTGCCCTCCGACTGCTTGTCCACGGCCTTTTTCAAAAAATCGAGCGCCGAGCCGAGCGTGGCTTCTTTGAGTTCCACCTTCGGCAGGATCAGCGTGGCGAGCTGTTTCTCCTGATCGATGCCTTTTGGTTTGCTGGCCTCCGCCGCCTTGATCCGCAGGAGATAACCGATGGCCAACTGGTTCCGCGGATCGATCCGATACACCATTTCGAAGCTGGATTTGGCCGCCGCCAAATCACCGCGGGTGAAGGCCGTTTGCCCTTCGGTCAGCAGTTGCTGCACTTCGGTTGGCGCCGCGAGGACAGTGAGGGGAAGCGTGACGAGGAATGCGATGAGGAAAATCCGGAGGGGGTGCATACTCGGAATTTGCCTCAGTCAGCGCGGAAAGCAAAGGCCGGGTGGTGGATCAATTTGGCGATCTGCGTTTCGCCCCACCTTCGCCCCTGACGAAACTCCGCTCAGGGTGACGCGCAATCTTCCGTGGAAACTATTGGGACTTGTTCAGGCCTGCGTCGGCCAGTCGAGCGCGTGCCGCTGAAGGTCTTTGAGGTCGACAAATTCGAGCGCGGAGATGTGGGTGGCGGCGAGAACGACGCTCGGCGCGGCGCCCGCTTCAAACGCCTCCTGCCAGCGACTCACGCACAGACACCATTGATCGCCGGGCTGCAAGCCGGGGAATCCATACTCCGGCATCGGCGTTGAAAGATCGTTGCCGGCGGCTTGGGAGAAGCGGAGAAATTCGGTCGATACCTGCACGCAAACGGTGTGGAGTCCGTGGTCGCCGGGTCCGGTGTGGCAACAGCCGTCGCGGTAGAAACCAGTGAGGGGTTCAAAGCTGCACGGCTGGAGTGGCGTGCCGAGGACGTTGGTCGCTTGAGACATGCCTCAATTGAAACACCGGTCCTTCAACTTCCAACTGCGAAGTTCGACTGCGTCGTGGATAAATCTGCTTTGAGGAGCGATCCAAAAATCAAAAAGGCCGGTCATTCTGAGCGGAGTGGAGTGAGTGTAACGAGCGGAACGGAGTCGAAGAATCCCGTCGCTTTCAAGAGCGATGATCGCTGGTAATTCGACGGGATTCTTCGACTCCGTTCCATCCCACCTTCGCCCGCATGGAACTCCGCTCAGAATGACGCGCGGAGTAGATGTGCGCTTCCACGACCCTATTTCTGAAACGTCTGAAGATACTGCCAGATGGCGTCGAATTGTTGCGCCGCGTCGCCGCCGAAGAAATCCGTGAGCGGCGTCTTGCCTTCATCGTCTGCAAATTTCGGCATCTTCGTTTCGGGATCGATGCGTGCCGGTGCGAGCACCCAGCGATGAAAATATTCCGCGCGCAAACGCTGCGGCGTGAGCGCGAGATTCGGCCCCGGTGCTTCGAAGACGGCGGTCGCGGCGCGGTCGGCAAGCGTGTGGCATTGGATGCAATTGAATCCGCCGTTTTCGCCGACGAGGGTTTCACCCGCTTTTACTTTATCCGGGTCTGGCGGGTTTGCCGCGAGAGGTTTGTCGAAGCCGTTGCCGCGTCCGAGTCCTTTAGTCAGCGGCTCGGCGTCCGTCGCGAAGCCGGGCATGCGCGCGACAATCCACGGCCGCGGTTTTTCCTTTCCGTGTCCCGCGATGAAGCTCGCCATGTAGTCGGGGCGAAGCTTTTCGCCGATCCAGGTCAGGTCGGGCAGCGCCGTGGTGTGAATCGGCTTGCCTTCGCCTTCTTCAAGCGGCGCGCCGCTCTGCAAGGCGACGATTTCTTCCTCGATTTGCGACCACACGCTCTGCTGGCCGTCGCGCGCGTGGCATGCGGTGCAGCGCAGATTCTTGATCTGCCGCTCGGCAAATTCGGAAAACGAATCCTGTTTGAGCGAAGTGAAAGCACTGCTGGCAAAAGCGAGGAGCGCCTCGCGCTGTGCGGGCGCGAAGCCAAAGTCAGGCGCCTTCCCGCGGTCGGCATTCCCGGCGGCGAGACAGCCCTTGGTCCAGCCGCTCTTGAGCGTAACGGCGAGAGCGGGTGTGGTCGTCGGAGGAACTCCCGCGTGACAATTCAAACAGTTGGAGGTGGCGAGCAGTTGTCCGCCGCGCGTGGCATCGCCTTTCGGACCCGCGGGCACTTCGGCTTTCGCGGTGAGGAAAAGATACGCGGTGAGTTGCGCCGCTTCCTCGTCGCTCAAGCGGAAGTGCGGCATGCGGTTCCACGCGTAGTTCTTCGCGGGGTCTTTGAGGAACGCCGTGAGCGCACGCGCGTGCCATTTTGCGCGGACGTGCGCGAGCGGAACGCGCGCGAATTCGTCCGTCCGGTCGGCGTCGGGTTTGGTGTGGCAGGCGATGCAACCGAGATTGGCAAAGAGCGCGCCGCCCTGCTGCACGAGTGCTTCGTCGAGCGGCTTTTCATCCGGGGCGGCGTTGAGAGCGGCGAAGAATGCGGCTAGGTCCGCGGCGCGCTGATCGATCTTGCCCGGCTCGCCCGCGAAGACTTTTGGCATGAGCGCTTTTGGACGAATGGAGTGCGGATCGCTGATCCACGCGGCCAGCCAGCGCTCCCGATATTTTTCGCCGAGTGCGTCGAAAATCGGCGCGTCCTGCGCGAGTTCCGGCATGCCTTCACCCTTGGGCGGCAGCACCGAAGCCGCTTCGTGACAGGCCGCGCAGCGGTTCTGCGCGAAGAGCAACCGGCCTTCGCGAATGCGCTCGCTGGCGCGCAAATCCTGCGCGTTCGCGTCGTGCTTGAAAACGGTCGGAGGCACCGGCTCCCACGGAAATTCCTTCGACGACCAGAGCAGCCGCAGCATCGCATCGCCTTTGTCCGGGCTGTGATATTCGACGACGAGCTTGTTGGCCCCCTTGTTGAGTTGCACCGGTTTGCCCGCTGCTTTCGCGGTCCCTTCGAGGATCACCGCCTCATTGAGCGCGACCTTCACGCTGCCTCGCACTTCGACGGCGAAGGTCATCTGCGCGCGGAGTTCGGAAGTAATCGCGCCTTCCCATTTTGCGGTGAAATTTCCCGCGGGGAGAAACGGCGACGCGGGTTCGCCGCCGGGAACGTAGATGGCGACAAGCCGCGCGCTGCGGGTATCGGTCTTGCCGCCCGCGGTGAAAGTGATGGTCAATCCTTGTGCTGGCCTGGCAGGAGCGTCGGCGAGTGCGGGCGCTTGGACGGCATTTTGTTGCGCGTGAGTCCGCGCGATGAAAACCGCGCTGAGGAGGAAGGTAACGAAGCTGGATCGAACTTTCATACGGGCCTTGAAAACGAAATGTCATTCTGAGCGGAGCGAAGAATCTCTGATACCGAACGCATTTGAAAAGCGCGCGTTGGACGGCGGAACTCCCGCGACGCCGAAACTCACACCGCGGAGTTCGGGTAGTGGATCAGTGTAAATCTGTAGCGGCGGTCTATGACCGCCGACTTCAGATGCCGAGCACGTTTACGACGGTCATAGACCCGCCGCTACAGCTTGCCTTTCGCCAAATGGAGACGCAACCAAATCGGCCTCGGCCTCGCGGTAGCTCGGTCCGTGGGCGGAGATGGTGGCAGCGTTTGCTCCGCACCACCGCTGCCCGCGGAAATCAGAGGTTCTTCGACTGCGCTCCGCTTCGCTCGGAATGACACAGCGGAAATAGCCAAACGCGCCTTCGTCTATACCGGCAGCGGGATGCTTTGCGCGAAGTGGAAGACGTTATCGGGATCGTATTGCTGTTTAACCGTCTGCAAGCGCGCGAGGTTTCCCTTGTAATAGGCGGGTGCGTAATCCGTGAGGTCCGAGTCGATGTAATTGACGTACGAATAGCCGGGAAGAAACGGCCGCATCGCTGCGTAGAGTGCGCGCACCGCTGCGACCTTGCCATTCGTCGAGGAACTCGAGGACCACTCGGCATAATATTGCAGGCAGAAGCGCGTGGTCCCGCGGTGCGGGAACGCCGTATCCGCCTCGCCGACCCGATTGATCGCCCCGCCGTACGCTTCGAAGATCGCCGCGAGAGGCGATGCCGAATTGCGCAGCGCGCTGATGAAAGCACTCACCGCATCATTCGACCACGCGGCGAGCGAGTAGTCGGATTTCGCTTTGAAATAGACGCGATCGGGATCGCCGTTGCCGGCAAAGTAGCGCGCCGCTTCGATGTAGCTGAATTGCCGCGTCGTGAGCGTCGGACCGCCGACCGAGAGCAATGGCGCGAGCAGCGTCTTCAGCGTGGCCACCGTCGGGGTTTGACCGGCCGTCTGCGGCAGATACAGGCCGGTGCAGCGGATGCCGGTGATGTGCCCCTGCCCACCGCTCATCACAAAGACGAATCCGAGTTCGTCCGGCGCCGACTGCGCGAAGCTCTGCCATTTTTTCAAGGACGCCGTCGGAAAATTGTTCGGCCAGACGATGCGGAAAGCGATGACGCGATTGACCGGATGAATCTGAAACGTGAACCCGGTGACGATGCCGAAGTTTCCGCCCCCGCCGCCGCGCAGTGCCCAGAACAGATCGGGATTTGCCGTTGCGCTCGCGTCGAGTTCATTTCCGTTGGCTTCGACGAGATGAGCGGCGAGCAGGTTGTCGCAAGTGAGCCCGAATTTGCGCGCCGCCAGCCCGTGCCCGCCGCCGAGCGTGAGCCCGGCGATGCCGACTGGTTTGCACGTCCCCGCGGGCAGCGCGAAACCTTGCGCAAACAGCGCCTCCGCGACATCGCCGAGCAGCGCGCCGGCACCGATCCGCGCCGTCTGGTTCGCCGCGTTGATCACGACGGAGTTCATCGAACGCACATCGATCATGAGACCTGGGCACGACGAAAACCCCTCGTAGGAATGCCCGCCGCCGTGGCCGCAGAGCGCAAACTGATTGGCCCGCGCCCACTGCACCGCGAGGCTCACGCCGTGCGCCGTCTTGCACTGCGCGATCGCTGCGGGGCGCGTCGTCGTGCGCAGATTGAAAGGAAGCAGCCCATTGAATCCCGCATCCCCAGGGCGCAGCACTTTGCCATCGGCGGATGAAATGACGAGGCTGTCGATCGGATCGACCGCGGCAGCCAGAAGCGCTCGCGCTCGACGTGGCTCTTGGTCGCTTTTGAGGCTGCCGAGGGTCGGTGCTTTGAGTGATGTTTCGGAGAGGAAGGGCATGGCTGGGAGCTGGATGAGTTGGCTGCGTGTGGGTGATGGAAATTCTTCAAACGGACGAGGAGCCCGGCGCACGGCCTATCACCGCTTCGGCGTCTGCGAGTTCTTCCTTCCGGCGCCAGTACTCGCATTGCTCGATCAGCCGCCGCGCCTCGGCGAGGTCTTGCTGTGGCGACTCCCACGGATAGCGGAAGTGGGAAGTGGGAAGTGGGAAGTGGGAAGTGGGAAGTGGGAACGAAGCGGCGTGCCTTCTTCTAACTTCCCACTTCCGACTTCCGAGTTCCGAGTTCCAAAGAGCCGTGCCCGGTAAAGGTGGATGTCGGCGAGGAAAAGTTTCATGGGGCCGCGCTCGGCGATTTCCCAGGCTTCGTCCAAATCTTCCTGCGCGCTCCCGGGGTCGGCCTGTGGTGAGCCTGCCGAACCCGTCGAATCCATGCGCGCGCCGGTGAGAAAACGCAGCCAGGCGCGGGTGAGGAGGCCGAGGGGAAGACGTGTCGCATCTCCGGCGCGGCGGAGGCCGGCCACAGCGGTGTCCAGTTCGCGGCGGGCGGTGGCCCAAGGAGAGGCGGCATCCTGCCGCCTTTCGTCCTCGTTCGGCGGCGGGACGCCGCCGCTCGTTGCAAGGATCGCCTCGTAGAGCGCGGCGCGGCCCAGCGTGAGGTGGTCGAGGGCGAGAGTGAGGAGCGAGAGCTTGTTTTGCTCGGCAATCTTGTGCGTCTGCGCCGCGCGCTGGGAGACGGCGCGGCAGGAATCGAGTAGCATAGCCGTCTCGGCTGTGGGGCCAGCGAGCATCCTGCCCGCTGCTTCTGCTTCGGCGACACCGGGCGGGACGCCCGCTGGCCCCACAGGCTGGAAGCCCGTGCTACGGCATTGCCACGCGGCGCGCTCGGGGGCGGCGAGGAGCAGGTCGCAATAGCGGAAGCCTGGCAGCGAGTAGAGCAGCGGGTAGTCGGGCTGGCGCTCGGCCTGCATTTGCTCGGCCTCGCGGAAGCGCGGCTCCGCTTCGGCCCGGCGGCCCTCCTGGTGCAGGGCGTCGGCGAGAATAACGCGCCCGGTCTGCCGCTGAAACGCATCGCCGCTGCGGTCGGCGTAGGTCACGGATTGCTCGGCGTCCCTCACCGCCCCGGCCACCTCGCCCAGCGTCAGCTCCAGCTCGCTCAGGTTGCTGGCATCAGCGGCGGCTCGTTTCCAACGCTCCTGATCAACCTCGATCTTTAGCCCATCACGCATTGGTTCGAGCGACTCGGTCAGGGGGCCTAATGCGCGCAGGCGGAATGCGGTTTCGTTTAACAGCCAAGCTTGGTCGGCTGCCGTGAGCGTGGGCGAAACCCGGCTCCACGGTTGCTCGAAGAAACAGGCGACAGCGCCCAAGTCCGAACCGAAAGCGCCGAGTTTATGCGCACTGTAGTTTTCGCCCCGCCGGACAATTCGAGCGAAGTAAACTTTGTCACACGCATCCTGCTGCAAGCCCGCCTGGCAGCAGTGGGCCACGGCTTGGTAGAGCGGCTGGAGGTCTTCGAGCGTGGGCTCGTCGCCTTCCTGCGTCGTCGCGCAGAGGTGTTCGTAGAGCCGCTGGTGACCAGCCTGCCAGGCAGTCGGAGTCTTCGTCTTCAGTTGGACCGCGAAGTATTCGCGAATCAGCGGGTGGCAATCGACGGACTGATCTTCCTGCACTCCGACGAGGTTGATTTCCGCCAGTCGTCCGAGGGCGATGTTCCAGTCGCGGTCCGCACCGCCCGCCAGGGCCTCGTTCAATCCGGCGATGGCCGGGGCGGCCCGCAGCGCCGTCAGGCAGCCCTCCGAGGCGGGCCGGTCGAACAGTCCGAGCAGGCGCAGAATCGCCAACTGCCGTCGCGCCTGGTCATC
>JBBSDS010000112.1:0-13505 GCA_038240495.1 Chthoniobacterales bacterium
GAAGCTGGCGGATTTGTTTAGGCGTGTAACAAGCTTGAGGGTTGGTCCGGCTCCTCAGAAATAAAGGTTTGGATGTCTGCACGGAGCAACCATGCCACCCTCGCCCGGCTCCGCCTAGATGCGCTTCACCTGACGCTTACGTTGTAATGCGTTGGTAACGAGGAAAATGTAGTGGAAATTGAGCAGTCCTTAAACCGGAGTAGAATCAACGCCATTGCAAAGGTATTCGGCAGTACCCTTGCAGTAATCCGCTACTATGCAGCCGGTATCTTAAAGTTGGTTCGACGACCTACTCGGAGTGGCGAGTTCTTTAAGGCCTTCGACAGTGAAATCGCGGTCGGTGTAGGTCACGTTGTGCCTGATGCGAGAGCCATCGAGCAGGGTCAATGAATCCGGTCGCGCTCCGCCCACTGCGAGATTGGCCGGGATTTGGTGGCCGGCGTCGGCGACCAGGCGGGTTGTGTCGATGCGGCGGAGCAGTTGCCCGGAACTGGCGTATTTCTCGACACGGAGCGGGACGAGGCGCCGCACGTCGACCCAACTCCGCACGCTGCCATAGATCGAGTGTTCGTCTTTGCCCGGCTTCGATTGGAGGATCGAGCAATTCACGCCGCCCACCTGCTCCGTGCCGACGATCGCTTGCTGGTCCCACGCGAAGAAATTGTCGACGAGGTCCTCATACGACAGGTCGCTGCCGAGCAGTGGCTCTTTCAGGTCGCCGATCGGGCGCAGGGTGTTCGGCGGCACGAAAACGGAACCGCTTGCGGGACGGTTTCCAATTTTCCGGAGGAGCACGGATTCGCCCTTGCGTTCCTTAGGATAAAGCACCTGATACACGACCTCGGTAGAGTTGGTCGTTCGGCGTTCCTTGATTTGAAGCTGGAGGGTTTCCGTGGTCGCCCCCTTGATTTCCATGCGGAGGCGCACATACGACGCGCCGTTCTGGCGAAATGCGCTGAGCCGGGCAGCAAGGTCGTTCGCTGAGATCGGCGCTGAGCTTTGGGCGGCGCGGGAGGAGAAGGCGAACGTGAGGCCAATGATGGCAGCAGCCACCGGGCGGGACATTATGAGGAAAGGTTTCATATGAGTTGACGTGGATTTTAGCCGTGTAAGGCGTGGCTCGGCATAAGACGGGAACTCCGCCAGGCGGGATAGATGCCGCTGAAAACGCCGACCACAACCGCGATGGCCACAGCCATGACGAGAAGCTGCGGGCTCAACTCGGGCTCGAGCAAACCCCGGATGGCCGGCGTGGCGACGAGGAGCTTTACGCCGACCACGCCGATCAGCACTCCGCCCAGACCACCGAGAAACCCGAGCAACGCCGATTCCCACAAAACCATGCGGACGATTCGACTGCGTTTCCAGCCGAGGGCGAGCAGCACGCAAATCTCCTGGGTGCGCTCGAAGATGGTCATGAGCATCGTGTTCATCACGCCGAGCACGCCGACAAGGACGGCCAGCAGGGAGGTGCCCCAGCTCATCGCGCTGATCATGCGATAGGCCTGGCTGTCGCGGATGTGCTCCTCCGCGATGACGGCGCGAGCCTCGGGCACGAGAGCGGTGATTTGGTCGCACAGCCGCGTCAGCTCCGCCCTGGGCGTCCCCGGGGTGACGCGGAGGTCAATGATGTTGATCTTGCCCTGGTTGCCGGTGATCTCCTGGAACAGCGGCAAAGAGAGGATGACCGATCCGTTTTCGACCACCGCACCACCATCGACGATCCCAACCACGGCGAGTTCCTCGGTTTCGAGTTGGAGGGTATCACCGATTTTTTTCACCAGCACTTCAGCGGCGGTTTTGCCCAGGACGACGGCGCGCTCAGCGTCGCCGTTCGGCAGGCGCCCAGAGACGATCTTGAGGTTTTTCCAGGAAAAGCCACCCCACTGCCGCGCGGACACGATCATCATATCGGCTTTCTCGACGCTGATCAGGTCCACGAGCAGGGCGCAAGTTTCCGCGACATGTGGAAGCGGAGTGATGCGTTCGACGACGGTGGCACTAAATGGTTTGGGCGTCAGCCCCCTGCCCATGTTGCTGACCACGATGTCGGTGCCGCGGGATTTCATGCCGGATTGCCAGCTCGCTTCAAAACCGTGCGAGATTCCGACCAACGCGACTACGGCGGCAATGCCGATCGCGATGCCCACGATCGTGAGCCCGGTGCGCACGGGCCGCCGCATCAGTCCGCGGGTGACGACGGTGAAAAATGTCATGCCGGTTCTTTGTTGAGCGCGTCGGAGACGATGCGGCCATCCTTCATCTCGATGATGCGCGCGGCCTGGCGGGCGATGCCCAGGTCGTGCGTTACCAGGATGAGCGTGAAGTTTTGCTTGCGGCGGAGACCCACGATCAGATCGAGGATCAGGTCCGCGTTCTCGCTGTCCAGATTGCCCGTTGGCTCATCGGCAAGCAGGACTGAGGCACCATTAGCGAGGCTGCGCGCGATGGCGACACGCTGGCGTTCGCCGCCGGAGAGCTTGGCGGGCAAATGATGCAGACGCGTTTCGAGTCCGACGGCTCTCAGCAATTCGACGGCCCGATGTTTTCGTTCGGAGACGGAGCGGCACGTTCCAAACATCGGGATCTGCACGTTCTCGAGCGCGGTGAAGGTCGGGAGCAGATGGAACGCTTGGAAAATGAAGCCAATCTCGTGGGCGCGATACGAGGCGAGATCGGCGCGTTCCTGGAGCGAAGCGCCGCGATACCTCAGCGTGCCCGCGCTCGGATGGTCGAGCGCGCCAAGCATTTGCAGCAGCGTGGATTTTCCCGAGCCACTCTGGCCTACGACCGCGACAAACTCGCCTTGCCGGATGCGAAAATCGAGGCCGCGCAGCGCCTTCACCTGCCCGTCGTCGTATTCCTTCTTCAGCCCGCTGGCTTCAAACACCCAATCGGAATCTCCATTCGGGATCGCCATCAGTTCGACCTTTGCCTGGCCAGTTCCTGGCGGGTTGGGCGCGCTACCCCGAGCCACTGGGCACCAACCCGCGGGTCGGGAAGATTGATGAATAGATCATGCAGCGCGGCGCCGAAGGTGCGAAAAGGCGGGCGCTCCTGCTCAACGTTCGGTTCGAGCGCGGCAGCGTGCTCCGGCAATTCCGGGTGCGGCAGGCCGGCGCGCCAATGGTGGACACCGTGAAACGGCTCGTGGAGCAGCGTGAAGTTAACAAATGCAGCCACCCAGCCCTCCGCCACGATGCTGCGCGTCGAGCTGTTCACCGTCGAGCCTGTCAGGCCGACGTGCTCCACATACTTGCGAAGGCTTTGCATGTTCGCGGCCATCCACGCCGGGATGAGATGGAGCCAAAGGAAATATTTCCACGCATCGAAGACCGCGATCGCCGTCAGGATTGCAGTCCAGACGATCGCCGCGGCCGCGAACTCCGCCCAAATGCGCCGCCGCAATTTCCTGTTCCGGATGGGCGAACCGCGGCGGAGGAAGGTCCTTATGAAAAGAAACGGCGTGAACAGCATTCCCATAGTGAGTTCAAGCGCAGCCGCCAGGACGCGCGCGGCGCGCGGCATCTGTGGATGGACGAAGGGCCAGAGCTCTTCGTCACGCTCGGAGGCAAGGGAGGCGTGGTGCAATTGATGCGCCGCGCGGTAGAGGCTGAAGCTCATGAGGCCGAAGATGCCGATGATGATGCCGTCCACTTCATTAAGCAGCCGGCTCTTGCGCAGCAGCCCGTGCGACGCCTCGTGAAAACCGATCGCAATGCCGTGCATGAGATGGCTGGAGATCAGGACCAGCGGTGCGGCGAGCCAGTAGTTTGCGTGGTAGACGGCAAAGCCCATTGACGCCTGTGTGAGGAAGAACAGCGCGGCGAGCACCTGGAACGCGGCGCGGCTGAGCCAATGCGGCGCGTGCGGTTCGATTGAAGTCTCGATGGTCGGCGTAGCATTCATGACAGTTCGAGTGTCAGAGCGGCGATGCTGGTTTCGGGCGAGCGACAGGCGCCGGCGAGGAGATTCTGGAAGATACGCCCAAGATTTTCCACCTCCGCCTCCGGAAAGAGTTTGGGCCGGAAGAGCCACACGACTTCGAGTTGTGCGGCTTCCTCCGTGATCTCACAGGCAATGTGAAAGCGGGCGGTGCCCGTCGAGCGCATCCGCAGTTTCGCCGAAATGCGGGGAAGCGCCACGTCGGGGACTGGATGGTTTTGCAGCGCGAAACGCACTTCGAAAATCGGATTGTGCCCCGGCGCTCCCGCATCGCCGAGAGCGCGGGCGAGTTCGGCAAAGGGCATGGCGTTCGCGAAACAGTCCACGGTCGTTTGATGCAGCGCGCGCAGCCCGGCGGAGAACGAGCGGTCGGGCTCGACCGTGCGGCGCAGCGGAACAATCCCCGCGAAGTAGCCCATCGTTTCGTTCATCGCCTGCTTGGTACGGTTCGCGACCGGCGCGCCGACGAGGATGTCCTGCGCGCCCGTCCAGCGTGACAGCGCGACCTGAAACGCGGCGAGCAAGGTGGTGAAGAGGGTCGCCCCGCAGCGGCGGGCGAGTTCCCGCGCGGCATTCGCAAGCTCGGCGGGAAAATGGGAAATCATGCGCTGATGCGCGCCGGAGGCGGTGTCCGACCCCTCGAGGGCGCTCCAGATTCGGCGATAGCCCGCCAGCTGCAACTTCCAAAAGGCCGCTCGCGGCTCCAGTTCCGCCGGCTGCCAGAAAGCGCGCTCGGCCGCGGCCCATTCGCTGTACGTTTGGGGCACAGGAGGCAGCGTATCCGAGAGCCCCATCACTCCCACGGCGACTGTTTTGCGAAAGCGGGACAACCCCATCACGTAAGCCGCGCATATATCCTGCACGAAGACACCCAACGACCAACCGTCGGCGATGGCGTGATGGATCGAGAACACCAGGATGTGGTTGTTGGCGGCCCGTCGCAACATGTTCACACGGTAGAGCGGCCCTTGCATTAGATCAAACGGCAATCGATAAGTCTCGTTCGTCAGTTCCTCGAGCGCTTCCGGCCGCGCTTCGACGGAAGAGAGTTCACGGTACCCCAACGATACTCTACCGCTGGCCCGGATCATCTGCAACACGCGCTCTTTTCCAGGCAGGAAGGAGATCCGCAGGGCCTCCTGCCGGTCAGCGACCCGCTGGAGGGCCATCTCGGCTTCTTTAAAAGTGATCCTGCCCTTTATTTCGACAAAGGCGCAAATATGGTTTGCGGGATCCGCCACCGCCACCGGCGACGTCTCCCACAACTCCCGCTGGGGAAAGGTGAGCGGCTGGAGGCGGGCTTCCCCACTTTCCAAGCGTTGTCTCAAAAGCGCGCGCTTGTCTCCGGACACGGTTTCGCCTCGGCCTGTCAGCACGCTGCTCATTTCGGATCGGGAAGTTTGTCCGCGGTGGCGGGCGCGCCGAGCAGACGGTCGATGTCCTCGTCGGACAACGCCTCCAGATCGACATCCTCGGTCACCGACGTTTCCACCGGAGCCGCGGCGGTCGCAGGTGCTGGAGTTTCGGTCTTGCCACCCATGTAGCCCGCGATGAGCGACGCGATTTGGCCGATGGTGCGGGCGCGCATCAGACTGGTCGGTGGCAAAGCCACGCCGATGGCCGCTTCGAGCGAATTCTCGATTTCGACGCCCATCAAGGAATCCAATCCGAGATCAGTCAGCGGTTGGTCGTTGCGGAGGCTGTCTGGCTTGACGCGCAAGACGGCGCCGACGGCATCGCGCACCGCTGCGGCGATGATCGGTTCGCGATCTTTCGGCGCGGCCGATTCGATCATGAGGCGCCAGTCGCTCTTCACGCCGCCGGCTTCCTGACGTTCGACGGAAGCGAGGATGCGTTCGAGCAACGGATTCTCCTGCATGCTACGGAAGAATTGCCGCCACTTCGCCCAGTCAACGCGGATTGCCGCGACCTGCGTGTTGCCGGCGACGAGTGACGATTCGAGAAGAGAGACCACTTCACCCGGTGAGAGTTCCGTCGTGCCTTGCCGCGCGAGGAATTCGGCGACGCGTTCGTTGCGCGCGACGTAACCTTCGCCGCCGAGCACGCCCCAGTTCATGGTCAGCGCCGGGAGGCCGAGCGCGCGACGGTGATGGGCGAGCGAGTCGAGGAAGGCATTGGCCGCGCCGTAATTGCCCTGCGCCGGATTCCCAAAGATGCTGGAGATGGACGAGAACATCACGAAGCAATCGAGGGGGAGATCCTGTGTGCCCTTGTGCAGCAGCCAAGCGCCATACGCCTTTGGCGCCATCACGGTTCGCAGACGCTCGCGGTTGAGCGCGGCAAGGGGCGCGTCGTCGATGACCATCGCGAGGTGAAACACGCCGCGGAGCGGTTGATGGCCCGCGCGGATTTCCGCGAGCAGTCGGGAAACATCCTCGGCTGAACCGGCGTCGGCGCGCACCACCTTCGCGTTCACGCCGCGGTCACGCAGGCTCTGGACGAAGGCTTCCGATGCTGGTGTCGCCGCGGCGCTGCGACTGCTGAGCACGAGGTGCCGCGCCCCGCATTTCACCAACCACTCGGCCAGGACTTTTCCGAAGCCGCCGAACGCGCCGGTGATCAAGTAACAGCCGTCGGCCTTGATGGCAAACGTCCGCGCAGGCGCTTCGCCGCGACGCGGCACAAATGGCGCGGGGAAGGACACGACGACCTTGCCGATGTGCTTGCCACTCGCCATGAGCCGGAACGCCGCGTCAATGCGAGACGCCGGGAAGGACCGGAAGGGGAGTGGGGTGAGCGTGCCTTTCTCGACCAGTTCGGCAAGCTCGCCGAGCATGTCCCGCGTCAGTGTTTCATCGCCGCTGAAGACGGCGTCCATCGCGATGACGTGGAACGACGCATTGCGCCGGAGCGACCAGAGCGGGATGCGCGAGTTCTGGTAAATGTCGCGTTTGCCGATCTCGATGAAGCGGCCGAACTCCGCGAGGCACGAGAGCCCCATCGGGATCGCCTCGGCGGCGAGCGCGTTGAGAACGACGTCCACGCCGCGCCGGCCGGTGAGTTCCATGACGGCTTCGGCGAAGTCGCCGCGCCGCGAGTCGATCACGTGCCTCACGCCGAGGGTCTTAAGCAACGCGCGTTTGGTCGCGCTGCCTGCTGAGGCGATGACTTCGGCGCCGAGGTGATGCGCGATCTGGATCGCCGCCATGCCGACGCCACCCGCGCCCGCGTGGACGAGGATACGTTCGCCAGCGCGGAGGCGCGCCACGCTCTTGAGCGCGTGCCACGAAGTCATGAAGACAACGGGCAGCGTCGCCGCTTCCTCGAACGACAGTTTCCCAGGAATGCGGCGGACATCACCGCCGCGCGCCAGCGTCTGGGTTGCGAGGCCAAAGACCGCGAGGCCAAACACGCGATCGCCCGGCGCGACGTGCTTCACGCCGGCACCGACGGCCATGACGACACCGCCAACCTCGTCGCCGAAGATGCGCGCATCTGGCGCCTCGCCGGGATAAAGCGCGAGCGCCTTGAGCACGTCACGGAAGTTCATGCCCGCAGCTTTGACGTCGATCAGCACTTCACCCGGCCCGCAAGAGGGCAGCGCGAAGGGCGCGAAGCGCAGCGTGTCGAGGTGGCCGCGCTCGCGAGACTCGAGGCGCAACGGCACCAACGGATCGAGCGACTGCTGGAAGGACGGACGTCCTCGCGTAAGGCGTTGTGTGTAGCGGGCTTCGCCACGCAGGGCGATTTCGCGCTCGGCGTCGTTGCGCAGCAGTTCGCTCCAGAGCAAGGCGGCATCGGACTCGGAAGCCACGGGCGGCAGATCGATCCCGCGGTAGGAGAGGTTCGGGTATTCGTTGAGGATGACCCGGAACAACCCGACGCCGGGAGCCTGAGCCACCGTCGTCGCTGCGGTCTCACGGCCAACGGGTTGGGCCCCGCGCGTGACGGCATCGATCCGCACTTTGCCTCCGGGATGGGTCGCTTCGAGCGCCTGGCTGAGGTGCAGCAAAGCGTCGGTGCCCATGAGCGAATCCGCGACTTCCGCGGGTGCGTCGAGCCCCCAGAGGTAGATGATTCGCTCGACGGATGCTGCGGTCGCGCAGGCTGCGAGAAGTTGCGTCCAATCTTCCGGCGCTTCCGCGCGCAGGGTGAAAGTGTCGGCTCCGGTCGCGGCAAATTGTTTGCCGGGCCGTGCGATTCGGCAATGCCCTCCGGCGGCGCGCAGTTGCGCCGCCAGTTGCGCGCCCAGCCCGCAGGCGTCGGCGAAAACGAGCCACGATTTTTCCAGGGGCGTTCCCACCGGCGCGGCGGCGGCTGGAGGTTGCTGCCAGGTCTTTCTTGCGAACAGTCCGATCTGGCCTTCACCACCCGAAGGTCCAATGAGTCCCGGAAGGGAACTCACTTCGCCAAAACCTGCCTGTGTCAAGGCTCGCTCCCATTGCGCACGTTCCAGCAAAGGCTGATGCGGACGCAGTTCGCGGTCGGTGAACCGCCACCAACCGCTCGTGAGACCGAAGACTGTCTCGGTCCACAACTGCGGCGTCGCCGTGTCCATGAAGACGAGACTGCCGCCCGGCGCCAGCAGATCATGCAGATGGCCGAGCGTCGCGCGGACATCGCTCACCGCGTGCAGCACATTGGTGCCAATGATGAAGTCGAACGATCCTGCGGCGAGATCCTGAGCGGTGCCCGGCTTTTCCAGATCGAAAATCTTGTATTCGACTTCGGGGAACGAGGCCAGCTTTTGTCGCGCGCCGGGAAAGAAGCCCGCCGAGACGTCGGTGAACGTATAAGCGTGCAGGCCGCGTTCCAGCAGCGGCAGCACCTGCGTCGCCAGGCCAGCCGTGCCGCCGCCGATTTCCAGGATGCGCAGTCCGCGGCCTTCCGGCAAATGGGGCGCGGCCACTTGCACAGCCGCGCCGATCGCCGCCAGCCAGTGGCTCGTGTAAAGGCCGTCGCCGTAGAATTGATCCAGCAGCTCCGCACCCGCGCCGGAAAACAGCACCTGCACGGCGTCCTTTTCCCCACGCAGGATCGGGCCGAGTTCCGCGCAATTTCTCGCGCAGAGCAGTCCCTCGGGCAGATGGCCGGGGTGCTGCGTGATGAAGGCCCGCAAGGCTTCCTGTGCCGAATCCGCCGCCGCAGCAAATGCCGGAGTCGGGAGGTAACCTGCGGCGACTTTTTTGAACAAACCGCGTGTCACCAGGCAGGCCATCAAACGCGCAAAGGCCGGCTGCATCGGCGCGGCGATGCGCAGGGAATCGGCATTGAACTTCTGGCCAGCCGTCACACCCATTTCGCGCAGCCCATGGGCGAGCTGCGCGGCGGTGAGGTCGTCGCCGGCAGCAGTCGCCGCCTGCAACTCCTGACGGCCGCGGATGGCGATGACTTGTTCCAGCGCTCCCGCGGCGGCGGCTCGCAATTGTTCGAGTGGCAGCGCCGGGGCTAGCGCGGACCGAGATGCCGACGCCGTGCGCTCCCAATCCACGTGATAAACCACGTCGCGCGTGCTACCGGGCGAAGCGGCACGGCGAACGCCCGAGACGCTGATCGCGCGAAAGCCATCGACGAGCACGCACGGCTGTCCAGCTTCGTCGTAGAGACGGATCTGGCCTTCGACGCATTCCTGGTTGCACTGTAAGACTCTGGCGCGCACGCGCACGGATGAGCCAGGCGAGCGGAGGAAAAGGATGCGCGCAAAACGCACCGGCAATTTCATGCGCGAACGGCGATCCTCGATGGTCGCGGCACCGGCAGAGAAGGTCTGCAGCGCGCCGTCGAAGAGCACCGGATGCAGCGCGTACTCGCCGGCACGGGCGGCGATGGCCTCGGACAACGCCACGCGGCCGGCGGACTGACCCACACCCGCGGAGAGTTCGCGAATCGAGCGGAATTCTTCGCCGTAGCGCAGCCCCAGATCGCTCATATAGCGATAAAAGCCCTCCACTTCGACCGGCTCGGTGCCGGGTGTCGCCGCGCTTTCCCAAGTCGTCCCGGCGAAGACCGATTCTGTGCGTTCGCCGCGCATTGAGCCGACCACATGTAGCGACCACGCCGCGCCTTGATCAAAGCGGCTCTGGATCGCGAACGTGCGCTCGTTGGCGTCGTAGGACAACTCGATATGCGCGCTCGAGGCCGGGTCGGGCAGGATGAGCGGTTTGCGAATTTCGAAGTCCTCGACGACGAACGCGCGGCCTTCAAACAACTGCACGCCCGCTTCGAGGATGAGGTCGACGAAGCCCGCCGCGGGGAAGATAATGTGGCTGTCCACCTTGTGATCTTTGAGAAACGCCATGTGGCGGGCATCGAGCCGGGCGGTCCAGGTCGGCGTCGCGCGCGGCAGACGAATATCGAGCAGCCCGCGCCCGCCCGGAGCGAGGCGGCCTTCGCGCCAGTCGCTCGCTTCATGCCACCAGCGGCTTTTGTCCCACGCGTAAGCGGGCAGCGAGAGCAGCCGGCGCGAGGGAGTCATCGCCGCAAAATCCAACGGCACGCCGGCACGATGGAGTTCCATCGCGGTTTCGATCAGCGACTCCTGCTCCCGCTCGCGGCGCATCGAAGACAGCACTGAAACCTTGGCACTGCGACCCGCGAGACATTCCTGAAGAGAGTGAACCAGCGCGGGATGCGCCCCGATTTCCAGCCACACGTCCACGCCGAATTCCGCCAGCGCATTGACCGCCGACGCAAACTGCACGGGCTGCCGCACGCCTCGTCCCCAGTGGACGGCGCTGCACGTTTCGCCGGGGCAACGCCCGCCGGTGACGGTGCTGAAAAAGGGGACCGTGTCGGCCTGTGGCACGAGATCGGCGAGTGCTTTCTCGATTTCTTCCGAGGCCGGCTGCATCAGCGGGTGATGGAAGGGATGATCGACGCGGACGAGTCGGGCGAAGACGCCTTGCGGCTCCACCTCGGCGAGCATTGCTTCGAGCGAAATGCGCACGCCGGCGAGGGTCAGCGAACGCGGGCCATTGATGGCGGCGATCGTGACGGTGCGGTCGTGGCGCGCGATCAACGCGCGCGCTTCATCTTCGCCCAGACCCAAGGCGAGCATGGTGCCTTCGCCGCGGGCGCAGCCATCCATGAAGCGCGCCCGGAGCACGCTGATCCGCGCCCCTTTTTCCAAACTGAACACGCCGGCGAGGCAAGCTGCGGCGATCTCTCCGACGCTGTGCCCGACAATCGCCGCGGGAGCGATGCCCCACGACTTCCACAACTCCGCCAGCGAGACCTGCATGGCGAAAATCGCCGGCTGTGCGATCTCGGTGCGTTGCATCTGCGAGCTCTCCTGGGTGCGAGCGAGTTCCTCGAGCAGGGAAAAGCGCGCCCACCGTTTCATCGCGGCGGCGCAGCGTTCGAGGGTCGCGCGGAAGACCGGCTCGTGGCGCATCAGTTCGCGGCCCATGCCATACCATTGCGGGCCCTGTCCGCTCATCACGAAGGCGATGCGCGACGGCGCTTCGCGGCGCGGAGTGAAGGAGGTGCGGAGTTTCGGGCTCTCCTCTTTCACGCCGAAGCCGTCGAGTTCCTGAACCAGTTCGGTGATCGATTTTGTGACGATGGTGAGCCGATGCGGGTGGTGATTGCGCCGAGCTCCGAGCGAGTGAACGAGATCGGGCAGAGACGGGGAGTCGCCATTGGCGTGCGAACGTTCATCGAGCCAGTGCGCGAGATGCAATGCGGAGCCGCGCAGCGCGTCCTCTGAGCGCGCGGAAAGCACGATTGGCCAGGCGCGTTCGGTGGGTATTTCATAATGCCCATGGTGCGGACGTGGCGGCGCTTCCTCGATAATGATGTGCGCGTTGGCGCCGCCGAAGCCGAACGAGTTCACGCCCACGATGCGCGGGCCATCGGTCTCCGGGAATGGTTCGAGAGTGGAGTTCACGCGCAGCTTCAATCCCTTGAAGTCGATGTTCGGATTGGGCGTTGCAAAATGGAGATTGGCGGGAACCTGCCCGTGCTTGAGCACGAGCACCGCTTTCACGATACCGGCGAGGCCGGCGGCGGTTTCCAGATGGCCAAGATTCGTCTTCACCGAGCCGATGAGCAGCGGGGATGCGGTCGGTCGGTCGGCGCACAAAGCATCCGCGAGGGCGTGGGCTTCGATTGGATCGCCCACGGCGGTGCCCGTGCCGTGCGCTTCGACAAACCCAACCCGCGAGGGTGCGATACCCGCGTCTATGCAGGCGTCGCGGACGAGCCGCGCCTGAGCCTGCGCGCTTGGGAGCGAGATGCCGTTGGTGTGGCCGTCCTGGTTCAGCGCCGTGCCGATGATCACTCCGTGGATCGGGTCGCCGTCGGCGATCGCCTGCGATAGGCGCTTCAGCAGCAACATGCCGGCGCCTTCACCGCGGACGAATCCATTGGCCGAAGCGTCGAACGCCTTGCACTTGCCGTCCGGCGACAGCATCGAGGCCTGGGAGAAACCGATGAAACCGCCGGGCGTGATCATCACCGTCACGCCACCGGCGAGCGCGGTGTCGCCGCGTCCCGTCCGAATATGCTCGCACGCCGCGTAAACCGCGGTGAGTGCAGATGAGCAGGCGGTGTCCATGGCGATGCTGGGGCCGCGTAGGTTCAGGCAGTAGGAGATGCGGTTGGCGGCGATGCTGTGCGCACTGCCAGTGGGCGAATGTGGCGAAATGCCGTGGGAGTCCCAGGGCGTGCCCTGGATCACCTGGTAGTCGTTGTGCGAGATGCCAACGAACACCCCGAGGTCGGTGCCTTTTTCAAAATCGAGCACCAGGCCCGCGTCTTCGATCGCCTCCCATGCCGTCTCGAGGAGCAGCCGATGCTGCGGATCGACGTAGGCCGCTTCGCGCGCCGAGATGCTGAAAAAGTGTCGATCGAACTGGTCGATGCCATCGACGAAGCCGCCGCGCCGCGCGATGGACTTTCCGACAATTCCCGGCTCCGCATCATAAAAGCGCCCGACGTTCCACCGATCCGGCGGCACGTCGCTGACGGCCTCCCGGCCCTCGACCAGGAGTTTCCAAAGCGCGCCGGGGTGATTGATTCCGCCGGGGAATCGGCAACCGATTCCGATGATAGCAATGCGGTCTTTAGACATTTGAATTAAGGGGCTTGTGCGCGCACCCTGCGAATAATCCGGACAAACCCAATCCGGCAAACGGGTGACTTGGCTGCGCCCGCTAAGCATCCTGTCCAATAATCACAAAAAGGCAAAGAAAAAACCCTGCAAACTTAGCACTTGGTGTGGTAAGTTTTGAATCTTATTGTTCACGTGGGGGCGCTACGGGCGCTACCTACGCTTGGCCAAAGACTATGAATGCACAACCCATCGTGCGAAATTATGCGTGCGAAACCCGCAAAAATCGACCCTCTCCGGGACTTATTAGAACCTCTCTAAGAGCCTGTTTTAAAATTCCGTGTGGTTCTGTTTTCGTGCGCTGAATGGCGAGGCGCGACGAGCGAACATACCCGCCAGGGGTCTGTGACCAAGGAGCAACAAAGGTAGTCGGCGTACGAAAACCCTCCGGGCGGCGGGTCTTTTGTCTGCGGCCTGCGTTGACTCGGCCATCACAGCCCGCTGCGGGGATGCTCCGGCCTCGCCGCCTTGGCCACAGCCAAAATCC
>JBBSDS010000113.1:0-13384 GCA_038240495.1 Chthoniobacterales bacterium
GAAACACAAGCGTTTGTGGCGGCGCCTCTGACCGCAGGACGTGCCGCATTTGCTTGGCGAGCGGCGGCCCGTCGCCACGGCGCGACAGAGCCGCCTCTACACCGGCGAAATGAGCCGCCGCCTAGCGCGCGTCCGCTTGACCCCGCTTGCGTCGGTGGGTAGTTTCCGCCCGAATTGCCACCCCCTGACCGCCTCGCGATAGTTGCTAATGCAGCCCCTGCGAGGCGATAGTCACAATTGTCCCCTACTTTTCCATGAGCGAATCTGTCGTCGCGTCCTCGTCTTCGGCCCATCGGCCGAGGGTCTCCACCGTTTCCGAAGCCGTCATCCGCATTGCCGGCAATTCCCAGGATGGCATGCAGGCCATTGGCGGCTTTCTCGCGCGACTCGCCGGCCGCAGCGAACAGGAGGTCATGACGTTCATGACGATTCCGTCCACGATTTCGGGTGGCCCGTCGATTTTCCAAGTCCGCATTGGCTCGGGCGAAGTGCTCACCGCGGGCGACGATGCGGACGTGCTGCTCTGCTTTTACGACCACAGCTACGCGAATCACATCGGCTCGCTCAAAGGTGGGGGCATCGTGCTTTACGACTCCGATCATGTGAAGCCGAACGACGATTTGCTCGAGACTTATCACCATGTCGGCGTGCCGATTTCCTCGCTCACCGTCGAGGCGATCGGTGGCACCGGGCGCGACAAGGGAAAGAATATTTACGCGCTGGGGCTGATCGCCCGCATGTTCGACCTGAATATTCCCAAGCTCACAAAGCTCATCGAGGAGCGTTTTCGCGGCAAGGATCCGACCGTGTTGCAGAATGCGCTCGCGTGTTTCAATGCGGGCTACGGTCACGAGATTCAGGGCTTGTGGGAGACGTTTCAGTTTCAACACGCCGAGCACACGGGCGCGGCCCAAGTGGTGATGAGCGGCAACGAAGCGCTCGCTTATGGGCTGATCGCGGCGGGCGTGCGGTTTGGCGCGGGTTATCCGATCACGCCGTGGAGCGACATCATGGAATTGCTCCGCCGCGAGCTGCCGAAATACGGGGGCACTTTTATCCAGACCGAAGACGAAATCGCTGCGATCTCGATGGCGCTCGGAGGCAGCTACGGCGGACGTGTGGCGGTGACCGGTTCGAGCGGGCCAGGCATTTCGCTCAAGACGGAAGCGCTCGGCTGGGCGGTGATGGCGGAGGTGCCGATCGTGATCGTCGATGTGCAGCGCGGCGGGCCATCGACCGGGATGCCGACGAATGTCGAGCAGAGCGACTTGAACATCGCGTGCTTCGGCGGCCACGGTGACAGCCCGCGCGTCGTGCTCGCGCCGGCGAGCGTGGAGGACTGCTTCTATACCGCGATCGAAGCGGTGAACATCGCACGCAAGTACTCCACGCCGGTCGTGCTTCTCACCGATCAGGGCATCGCTTCACGGATCGAAGCCTTCCCCTGCCCCGACCTCGAAAAGGTCTGCCAGGATATTTCGCCCGACCTTTCTCCCGTCGCCGACCACAAGCCCTACGACCTCAACGCACCGAGCGGCATCACGCGGCACCTCGCGCCGGGCACGCGCGTCGCCAGCGGCAAGTATCCGGTGATCACGGGGCTCGAACACGACGAA
The DNA here is from genome assembly GCA_038240495.1 of Chthoniobacterales bacterium. Taxonomy (GTDB): domain Bacteria; phylum Verrucomicrobiota; class Verrucomicrobiia; order Chthoniobacterales; family Chthoniobacteraceae; genus Chthoniobacter. The sequence goes on from JBBSDS010000113.1 coordinate 1,617, forward strand.
CTCGGGCATCCCACGGGCTCGCCGAAGCTGCACATCGAGATGACGTCCAAGCGACGGAACAAATTGAAAAAACTCGCGGAAGAACTTCCGGTGCCCGAAGTTTTCGGCGCACCCGAAGGCCATGTGCTGCTGGTCGGATGGGGTTCGAGCAAAGGCCCCGTCGAGGAGGCGGTGAAGCAGGCGCGGGTGCAGGGCGAAGCATTCAGCGGCCTCCATCTCAAGCACCTGAATCCCCTGCCCAGCGGCCTCGAACGCATCTTCAGCGGCTTCACGCACGTCGTCGTCGTCGAGCTAAATGACGAGGGCTTGTATGGCTACGGACAGCTTGCCGCCATTCTCCGCGCCCGCTACGCCGACCCGCGGATTACCGGCGTCACCAAGACCGATGGACACACTTGGAAAGTAAAGGAGCTGCTCCACCTCGTCGGCAACGCCACAGCCTGATCACCTCTTTTTACTGAACCTATGAGCACTCTCGCCTTTCCCCTCGAAACTCTCCCACGCACCACGCCCGGCACTTTCACCGGGCCGGATATCCCCGACGCCGAGCGCAAGCCACTCACGAAAAAAGACACCGCTGCCGATCATCCCACGTGGTGCCCCGGCTGCGGCGACTTCACCGTGCTCGCGCTCTATTACAAGCTCATCGAGAAGCGCAAAATCTGGCACGAGAAAATCTGCACCGTCGCCGGCATCGGCTGCTCCTCGCGCTTCCCGTATTTCGTCCAGGCTCACGGTGCGCACTTCATCCACGGGCGTGCGCTGGCCTTCGCGAGCGGCGTGTCGCTCTCGCGGCCCGACCTCCACGTCTTCGTCTTCGGCGGCGATGGCGATGCCTTCTCGATTGGCGGTAATCACTTCAACCACACCGCGCGCAAGAACGTAAAGATGACCTACGTCGTCATGGACAATCAGGTCTATGGCCTGACCAAAGCGCAGACCTCACCCACGACGCCGATCGGCCACAAGTCGAAGACCGACTCGTGGGGTTCCATGGACCGGCCCGTCAACCCGATGAAGCAGGCCATCTCCGCCGGCGCCACTTTCGTCGCGCACAGCACGGCCACCAACGTCCCGCATCTCCTTTCAATGATGGAGGCGGCGATGGATCACGATGGCTTTTCATTCATCGAATGCCTGAGCGAATGCATCGAGTTTTTCCCCGGCGCCTTCGATGCCGCAATCCCACGCAAGGGTGGCACCTTCGCCGAAGTCCCCGCCGAGCACGACCGCACCGACGAGTACGCCGCCTACAAAATGGCAGACGACGCGTGGCCCGGAAAGTTCGGCATATTCTACCAAGCGCAGCGCCCGACCAAGAACGCCAACGAAGCGAAAATCATCGCCGACCATCGTGCGAAAGTGGAAGGCCTCGCTGACTGGCAGATTTTGAACAAGAACTTCGACCGGATGAAGTAACGGGGCGGGCAAACTTCAGTAAACAAACGGTCAAGCAACACTAGGCGAGCGTATGCGCAGCGACCGAGGGCCGCCCCTCCTGCCCGGTCATCCTGAGCTAGTCGAAGGATCTCTCGCTTCCGCGGGCAAGGCGCTGAGGAGCGGATGACTCCTCAAGCTCCGCACCACCTCCGCCCGCAAAAAGTTAGAGATCCTTCGACAAGCTCAGGATGACACCGTGGATAGGCGGCTCTGCGACTGAGTGGCGGAACGCATCGTATCGGCCCCGGTTCCGAAGGCAGACCAGCCTCGATGGAACGCGAACTGATCCTGGTTTCCGTCTTCGTCAAACCGGGCGCACCGGCGGGCGGCGGAGCTTGCCGGCCAAGGCGAAGAAAGGGAGTTTCATGGAGCAATCCGTCCCTAATTTCTTTCTTTGCCCTCGTTCCCGAAGTGGGGCTTTGGGAACGCACCTTTCCGGGCGCAATTCCATTGCGTGGCGGGTGGCGGGCGCAGCGCTCCGTTCCTCGACCAGCCCCTCACCGCGAAGCACAGCTTCCCCGCGATGCGTGCGTTTCCAAACCCTCAGTTTGGAAACAAGGGAAGAACCATGTGACGGATCGATACGTCAATCTCCCGCAAAGCTCCGCTATTCCGTCCCATGAGCTTGTCGTTTGGAGTTACGAACTGCGCTTCCAGATATTCTCAGGTAGATGCGGGTGATGAGTTGCTCGTATTCGCGCCAATTATCCACCTACTCGGAATTGGATGGCCAACGCGACACCAGTCGCCATTGGTTTCTAGGCCGCGCGGGTACGGCATTTTCGGCGCAGACCAAGGACGAGCGCGCCTAGGGCGAGCAGGCCGGCAACGGCGGGTTCGGGAACGCCGGTGATTTTTGCCACGAATACGTCATCGCTGCCCGCATTTGGAGCGCCGAGCGACCCAAAGGTGAGGCCGGTAATATAGGCGCTGCCGTCCGGACCGTTGGACAGGCCCTGAATCGCATCATCGCCGCTGGTGGAGAGAAACTGGCTGCCAAGAAGGTTCCCATTGGTGTCGTATTCGGCGACGAAGGCATCACCGCCGCCGAAATTGGTGTGAGCGCCAAAGGTGCTAGCAGATGAGCCGCCGATCCAGATATGGCCGGCGTTGTCTAAGTCGAGCGCACTCGCCCCGTCCCCACTAGAGCCGCCAAAGAGGCGCTGGCGGATGGGCGGGTTTTTGTCGGCGAGGGCGAAGCCGAAGTGGACGCCTTAGCGGCCCGCGGTCTTGTGCGCTTCGTCGAAGAGGGCGATATTCCCTCGTTCCGCAACACTATTGTGGAACGCACTTGTCCCGGCGATTCCATCGCGAAAGCCGCACCGCACTCTTGCGCCATGGCGAGCGCGCTGATGCGTGCCTCCAATTCCCGAAAGCTTCTCAGCGCGTCAACAATCCCGCGCTGCAAGCAAGCCTGCGCTTTCGAGTGTGTCGGCGACGTAATGGTCAGGGCCTCCAGAAAATGCCGGATGATCGGCAGAGCGGATCAGTTCCGCGACAGCTCGTCCGGGGCTTCGGCGAGGAGTTGGAACCACGGCCCGAAGCTGCTCGTGATCTCCCGCCAGAGCGTCGGACAGCGCTCGAGGTCGAGCACTTCGCGGGGCGCTTTCTGGACGAGCCATGAGCGGTGCGCGAGTTCCACTTCGAGCTGGCCCTTGCTCCAGCCCGCATAGCCGACGAACGCCCGGACGATCGTCGTTTCGTCTTCCACCACCTCGACGGCCTCCTCGATCACGAGATGATGGCGGCACTCCAACCGCTCCGTCTCCTCATGCCAGCGGAAAGACGCAAACACGAGTTGATCCGTGGCCACCGGTCCACCGAGAAAAACCGGCACACCGCCCAGCGGACCGAGATCCTTTCCCGCCAAAAGCTCGCGCACGAGGCGGCCGGAAGGGCGGTTCAATGTCAATCCGAACGAGCCTTCCTCGGCGTCGTTGGTCGAAATCAAGAGCACTGTTTTCCGAAAACTGGGATCGAGCAAACAGGGGTGGGCGACGAGCAACGAGCCAGCAAGGCTGATCGACGATGAACCGAATTCGCGCACGCCCGAAGGTAAGAACGCCGCGCATTTCCGCAAGAGTTTCTCCACCGCGGCATCGTGGTTGAAATCCATGTCACTCTGAGCTAAGTCGAAGAGCCGTCTCCATGCCGTTCGAGAGGGTTCTTTTAAACGCAGAGGTGCAAAGACGCAGAGAGCGCAGAGAATTTGTAGAACTTTTCCACGCAGCCCACACGGTGAGCGACGTTTTTCGCCTCTGCGGCCTCTGCGTCTGCGTTAAGATCTAAGAGGGTGTACTAAAAGCCCGCGCTCCTTGTGGCCGAAGGCCACCCTCCCAAACCGTCATCCTGAGCTTGCCGAAGGATCTCCATCTATTTGCGGGCAGCGGTGGGGCGGAGCCCCGAACTGCTTAAGCTCCGCCCACGAAAAGTGAGAGATCCTTCGGCAAGCTCAGGGTGGCATCGTGGGAAGGGCGGTCTGCGGCTGCGATGCCACGCGCCGTGTGATTTCCGGTACAACGAGGCGTGAGTAAAAGTGGTGCAAGATGTAGAGGCGGCTCTGTCCCGCGACAGCGAGACGTGCCGCCGGGCGGATGGGAAAGGCACACCTCAACCCAGGCGGCACGTCCGGCTTTATCGCCGGACAGAGCCGCCTCTACATCTTGCGCCATATTTGATCACACCCGGTACAACCCCTCCAAACAATCTGCCTGGATACGGTTCAGAATGACGGCTCGCACCATCGTGGTGGAAATAATGGCGCGATTTGTTACGGTCTGCGCCGACATGCCGAGCTACCAAGATCCCCTTCTCATCGCGGGCCGCGAATTTCGCTCCCGGCTTCTGCTCGGCACGGGCAAATTTTCCTCCAACGCAACGATGGCTGCGGCCCTCGAGGCGAGCGGTTGCGAGATCGTGACCGTGGCGTTGCGCCGGGCTGATTTGTCCGGCAAACACGACCCTTTCGCCGACATCCTCGACTTCATCGATCCCGAAAAATACCTACTCCTGCCAAATACCAGCGGCGCGATGAATGCCGAGGAAGCGATCCGCCTCGCGCGCCTCGCTGCCGCCGCCGGATTGCCGAAGTGGGTGAAACTCGAGATTCACCCGGACCCGCGGTACCTCCTGCCCGACCCAATCGAAACGCTGCGCGCCGCGGAGCAACTCGTGCGCGAAGGCTTCGTCGTCCTGCCCTACATCAATGCCGATCCCGTCCTCGCCAAGCGCCTGCAAGATGTGGGCACGGCGACGGTCATGCCGCTCGGTTCGCCCATCGGCAGCAACCGCGGAATCGAGACGCGCGCGCAAATCGCCATCATCATCGAGCAGGCGACGGTCCCCGTGGTCGTGGACGCGGGACTCGGCGCTCCGAGCCAGGCCGCAGAAGCGCTGGAAATGGGCGCCGATGCCGTGCTCGTCAATACCGCCATCGCCATCGCCTCCGATCCGGCACGGATGGCCCGTGCTTTCAAAATCGCCGTCGAAGCGGGACGCGAAGCTTTTGAAATCGGGATCGCGGAAACGCTCGACTGCGCCTCTGCAACCAGCCCGTTGACCGGGTTTCTCCAACACACTTGACCCCATGCCCCTACTCGAAGTCAAAAATCTGCGCACTTGGTTTCCAGTCACGGGCGGCGTTTTTCGCCGGCATGTCGATGACATCAAGGCAGTCGATGAAGTGAGCTTCTCCGTCGAAGCTGGGACGACCGTTGGACTGGTCGGCGAAAGCGGCAGCGGCAAATCGACGATCGGGAAGACGATCTTGAAACTCGTGCCGCCGACGAGCGGGCAGATTTTGTTTGAAGGCCGCGATGTGCTCCCAATGACGGAGAATGAATTCCGCCCGATTCGACGGGAGATTCAGATGATCTTCCAAGACCCATTTGGTTCGCTCAATCCGCGCCACACCATTTTTCAAATCGTGGGCGAAGCACTGGAGATTCATTTTCCCGCGATGAGCCGAAATGACCGGCGGGAGCGCGTGGCGGAATTGATGGGGCAGGTCGGCTTGAAGCCCGACATGATGGAGCGCTATCCGCATGAGTTCAGCGGTGGCCAGCGGCAGCGCATCGGCATCGCGCGGGCGCTGGCGGTGAAGCCAAAGTTCATCGTCTGCGACGAACCGGTCAGCGCGCTCGACGTGAGTGTGCAGGCGCAGATCGTCAATCTGCTTCAGGATTTGCAGGCCGAACTCGGCTTGACCTATCTTTTCATCGCTCACGATCTGGCCGTCGTAGAACATGTAAGCGACCATGTCCTCGTGATGTATCGCGGCAAGATTGTCGAGTCCGCGCCCGCCGAAGTGATTTACGAAAACCCGCAACACGACTATACGAAGAAGCTCCTCGCCGCCGTGCCCAAATTTGCCTGACCTTCTTTCTCCATGACGCCCTTCCTCAGAAAATTTTTCGGCATGAACTGGTTGCTCGTCGCGGTCACCCTGATCCTGTGTGTTCTCGGCATCATTGCGGTTTACAGCGCCTCGGCATTTCGCCTCGACGAACTTTCGCAGAGTTACTGGCGCAAGCAGGCCACCTGGGTCGTCGCGGGCATCGCTGTTTTTCTCGTCACGAGCCTGATCGATTACCGGTGGGTGAAATGGGCCGCGCTGCCGATGTATATCGCGAGCATCTTCTTCACAGTCCTGACCTACACCCATCTCGGCGAGGAACATGGCGGCGCGAAGTGCTGGCTGCGGCTGCCGGGGATCGGCACCTTCCAACCCTCGCAGATGGTGGTGATCGCGGGCGTGCTGACCGTCGGCCTATTTCTGAGCCAGTTCCGCAAGCTGCACCCGATGCTCAAGCTATGCTTTACGGGTGCGATCATTGGCGGTCCGATGCTGCTTATCCTCAAGCAACCGGACTTCGGCATGACGCTTGTCTGGATACCCGTGATCATGTCGATGCTCATCCTCAATGGATTGCCGAAGCGTTACATCATTTCGCTGCTCCTCATCGCGATCGCCGCCATGCCGGTGACGATTTTTTTCGGGCTGAAGGATTACCAGCGCAAGCGCATCGTCGCCTTCGTCGATCCGGGCGTGGACCCACTCGGATCCGCATGGGCGATCAACCAGTCGCTCATTGCCATTGGCTCCGGGGGCCTTAACGGCAAAGGCTTCATGGCCGCAGGAACGCAGGTCGAGCAGGGTTTCATCCCGGGCACCACGGTGCATACCGATTACATCTTCACCGCCATTGGCGAGCAGCGCGGCTTTATCGGTTGTGCCGTCCTCATCGGTCTTTTTGCCGTGCTGCTCCTCACCTGCCTGCTGAGTGCCCACCAGGCCGCGGACGAACTCGGACTGCTCATCACGATCGGCTTTACCGCGCAGATTTTTTTCCACGTCTATCAGAATGTCGGGATGACGATCGGCCTCATGCCCATCACCGGCCTGCCCCTTCCGCTCATTAGCTACGGCGGCACATTCCTCGTGATGGTGATGTTTGGTCTCGGGATCATCAACAGCGTCTGGGTGCATCGCAAAGCGCTCCCATAGCGGCGCGGTGCGGGCGCTTATTCGGCGCGGTTCGTGAGGCGCACCTTTAGAAATTCGCCGGGACCGATCTTGAGAAAATAGACCGGCTCCGGTTCATTTTTTCCTTCTCCCTTTGCGCCGGGCGGGACTTTGTAAATTGCTAGGCTTGTCTGTTCGTCCACCGACACCCGGACCAGATCACCCTCGCGCTTCTCGTGCCGCTTGAAGCCGGCGGGATAAAGCGGTTTGCCATTGAGCATGGCGACGGCGGCATACGGGGGCTCGGGCGGCGGTTCCGGCACGCGCAGATAGTTGGTGTCGCCGAGCGCGGATGACTCCGTCACTACTTCGAGCGTCGAGCGCCGCGCGTTGTCGCGCCAGGTCAGGATCAAGATCAGCGCCAGCGCAACGAGGAGCACGGCACCCAGGCGGATCGCGAAGGGCTGGGCAAAAATGGCGTCGGTTCCTTGGGGCTGCGGAATTTCACTCATTGGCGCCGGCACTATAGCGGCCCAAAAAAATCCCGGCTAGAGCCAATGCCGAAGAAAGGTTTCGGGTGATGGAGGAAGCACATGGGCACCAGTCCTGAGCCGGAGCAATGCAGTTCACAGACTCTTGAAAAAGCAGAGACGCAGAGACGCAAAAGGCCGCGGAGAAGAAAGGCGTCACGAAGATCAGCGCACCATTTGGTGATGGTCATCAGCTTCATCGTTCGACCCTCTGCGCCTCTGCGTCTCTGCGTTTTATCTCATCAACAGCGGCCATTGATTGCATCGTTCCGGCACACGGAGTCGAAGAATCCCGCAGCCTCGGAAGGAGCTTCTACACAGCATCCCACCCGATTCTTCGACTGCGTTACGACCCGCCTTCGCCCGCTCGGAACTCCGCTCAGAATGACACTCGAGGGAGGTAAAAAAACTCACGAAACCATCTGCGCAACAACGAAAACCACGATCGCTCCCAACAGCAACATCGCTCCCGTGAGGAGCCAGGATTGCCACACCGTCGCCCGGTTCTCTCCTCGACTTGCTTCGGTGGAAGCTGCGATTTCGGATTCCCTTTCCACGACGATCAGCCGCTGGGCATGGACGGCTTCGAGCGCTTCGGGTTGATTGAGTGGAAAGATGTTATGGTCGGCCAGCGCCCGCCCGATTTCCCGATAAGGACGCGTTTTGAATTTTTCCACGGCGTCGATCTGCTTCTCGATCTTTTGCTTTTTCCGCTGAAGCGCCGCGATTTGACCAGCCAACTCTCGGTTCGTTTTCCGGTATTGCCCGTGCGCTTCCCGCAAAGCTCCGAGCAGCGTTTCCATGGCTGCGAGCTGCTCCCCTGCCTGCCCCAATTTCGCCTGCCATTCCGCTCGCTCGCGGGGAAGCGCCTGGATCACTTTGCGCAGCCGCAAGACTTCGTTCTGCGTTTGCGGCGGCGGTGCTTCTTTCACGACCAATTTCCGATACTCCTCCTCCGCGGCGCTCAACTCGCGATCCAGCACGCTCAAACGCGACTTCAGTTCCTTGCGCTCCTTGCGCTTCTCCGCAACCTGCTCTTCGAGCGCAGTCGGACTGGCGGCGGTCGGTTGTTCTTTCTCGAGCGCCGTCGCCTGCGCTTCCTCAAACTCCCGTTCCCGCACGCCTCGCTCGCATTCGAGTTCCTCGATCTCCAGTGCGAACGCAGCACTTTCATTCGTCAGCCTCGACTGCTCCCGCTCGAAGTCCGTGAGCTGGTCCACATGCTTTTGCGGTTCCCCCTGGTAATCCGCCTGCTGCCACCCGAGCAAGCCGAGTGCAGCCTCCAACTTCGCCAGCTTGCGCCGGTCGAGCACGAGCCGGAGACGGCGGAGGAGCCGGCCAAGAATGCGAGCCAGTTCCCGGAGGCCTGGCGCGAAAAAGTTCACCTCTCAGTCTTCCGGCGTACTCGCGAGTTTGGCAAGGATGCTGAAGTCTTCGAGCGTCGTGGTGTCGCCGACAATCGCCTGGCCGGTCGCGATTTGCTTGAGCAAACGGCGCATGATTTTTCCGGAGCGCGTCTTGGGCAGCGTTTCGGCAAAGCGCACATCGTCCGGCGTGGCCACGGGGCCGATGACTTTGCGGACGTGCCGGCGCAGCTCTTCGCGCAATTCCGGAATCGCCTTCACACCGTGCTTGAGCGTGACGAAGCACACGACGGCCTGCCCCTTGAGTTCGTCGGGACGCCCCACCACCGCAGCTTCGGCGACCGACGGATGCGAGACCAGCGCGCCTTCGACTTCCGCCGTGCCGAGACGATGTCCGGCGACGTTCAGCACGTCGTCGATGCGCCCGATGATGAAGAAGTTGCCGTTCTTGTCGCGGCGCGCTCCATCGCCAGCGAAATACATGCCCTTGAACTCGCTCCAATACGTTTCCTTGTAGCGCGCTTTGTCGCCCCAAATCGTGCGCAGCATGGAAGGCCACGGCTGGCGAATGACAAGTTTGCCACTCGTGTCTGGCGGCACTTCTTTTCCGAGATCATCGACGACTGCGGCATCGACTCCGAAGAAAGGCAGCGTCGCCGTGCCGGGCTTCGTGGGCGTGGCGCCGGGGATCGGCGTGATCATGTGCCCGCCGGTTTCGGTCTGCCACCATGTGTCCACGATGGGACAACGCTCTCCGCCGATTTGCTTGTGATACCACATCCACGCTTCGGGATTGATCGGCTCGCCGACCGTGCCGAGGAGGCGCAGCGAGGAGAGATTGTGTTTCTTCGGCCATTCGTCGCCCCACTTGATGAATGCACGGATCGCAGTCGGCGCGGTGTAAAGGACGCTCACGCCGTAGTCTTCGATGATTTTCCAAAAGCGGCCTTTGTCGGGAGTGTCCGGAGCGCCTTCATACATCAGGCTCGTGGCGCCCATGGCCAGCGGGCCGTACACGACGTAAGTGTGCCCCGTGACCCAGCCGATGTCGGCCGTGCACCAATAGACATCTTCATCGCGCAAATCGAAGACGTACTTGCACGACGAATAGGCGCCGAGCAGATACCCGCCAGTAGTGTGCAAAATGCCCTTCGGTTTTCCCGTCGAGCCGCTGGTATAGAGGATGAAAAGCGGCGCCTCGCTGTCGAGCGACACGGGCGGACAATCCGCGTTCACGTATTCGACTTCGCGGTGCCACCACACGTCGCGACCGGGCTCGATGTGAATGTCATTTCCCGCGCGGCGGTAAACGATGACGCTCTTCACACCGTGCCCGCCATCTTTCAGCGCCTGATCGACGTTGGCTTTCAGCGGCACGATGCTCCCCCGCCGGTAACCGCCGTCCGCCGTGATCACCGCGATCGCGCCGCTGTCCATTACTCGATCTTTGATCGACTCCGCACTGAAGCCGCCGAAAACGACCGAGTGAATGATGCCGAGCCGAGCACATGCGAGCATGGCGATCGCCGCCTCCGGGATCATCGGCATGTAGATGAGGACGCGATCTCCTTTCTTGATCTTCTGGCGCTTGAGCACGTTGGCGAAGAGGCAGACTTCGCGGTGGAGTTGTTGATAAGTGAGGACGCGTTTTTCCCCCGGCTCACCTTCCCAGATAATTGCCGCTTTGTTATGGCGGCTCGTGCCGAGATGCCGGTCGAGGCAGTTTTCCGAGACATTGAGTTTGCCGCCAACGAACCATTTGGCGAACGGCATCTTCCAATCGAGCACCTTCGTCCATTTCTTATTCCAGAGCAGATCCGCAGCCTCGCGACCCCAGAATTTGTCGGGCCGTTTGATCGATTCCTCCCACATCGTGCGATACTGCGCGAGGCTCTTGATGCGCGCTTTTTTGGAAAACTCTGCCGATGGTTTGAAGACGCGATTTTCCTGAAGTTGGGACTCGGTATTTTTGCTCATATGGGGTTGGGGAAAAGTGGAACCCGTTGCTAACAGCGCCCGCGGACGGGGACAATTCAAACTTGCGGACGCGGCCGCAAAAGGCGTTTCGCGAGCCAGCCGAAGAAAAAAATTCCCGCAAAATCCGCGGTGAGATCCAGGAGGTCGAATGTCCGCGAAGGAATCCACTTCTGCGAGAATTCCTCCAGCGTCGCCACGGTCCCGACGATGAGGCTGCCGATCAGCCAACCGCGCCACTTCCGGCAGCGCAGGCTGAGGTTGAAGAAAAACGCCACCCCGCCGATGAGGACGAAGTGGCCGATTTTATCCGAGCCGGGATAAGCGGCGATAATCGCATAAATCGGGCCGAGGCGACCACGGTCGGCGAGCACAACTATCGTGACGACAAACGCGAGCCACGCTCCCGAGCACCACCAAATCCAACGGCGTCCGCGATCATTCATCCGCAAACTCCAGCACGCCGAATCGTTCCGGTTGATGGAATGTTCCGCTCCCGGTCGGCGACCACGCGGAGAGTTCACGCTCACATTTCGGCGGTCGGTCGATGCGGGAAAAATTCACGCGCCAGCGAGTTCCCGCGGCGGGCATCACGGAAGTCAGCGCGCCAAACGGAATCGCCAGCTCCGTCGTCCACGCGCCATCGCTTCTGCGCACCGACGTTCGCAGCCCCTCGCACTGCCAGGCAAAGTTTTTCACGTAGCCGCTGCGGTTCTTGCGCAGGACCAGATCGAGCACGGTGTTCAACGGATTCACTTCGATCTCGAAATAGCATTCCAAATCGCCGACGGGATCGAGAAATACTTCGACGACCTCCTCCTCATAAAGCGGCGCATCGCGCTCGGTCATCGTCGCCCCGACGTGCTCGTCCGCGGCATGAAACAACACGCGCAAGCCGGAGGCATCCCACGCCAGTTTCACCAGTGTTCCCTGCGACGGAATCGCGCCCGTGACGATCTCCCGAAAGACGATTGCCGGCAGATCGCGCCAGGGCGC
>JBBSDS010000114.1:0-13323 GCA_038240495.1 Chthoniobacterales bacterium
ACTGGCGCTCAGCGAGATACGGCCCCCAGCGCTTCCAGTTCTTCACGCGCCGCGCGTCTTCCTCGAGGCGGAGATGTTCGGGGGTTGAGTTGGACGGCATCACGGTGACGCTAAAAGGTCGTCGAAAAACTCGCCAATCATTTCCAAAACGGCTTTTGAAAACTCCTTGTTTCCTTTCGTCTTTCCCCTCCACGTCCCTATCCTCCCGGCATGCCCGGCAAAGTTCACTTCCAGTTCGCCGACGGGACCATGAAGGGCAAAGCCTTCGTCTTCGACGAGCACGACACCTTCATCTTCGGGCGCGCCGCCGATTGCCACGCGCGCCTGCCCGGCGACGACACCCTCGTCTCCCGCCACCATTTCCTCGTCGAGGTGAACCCGCCCGCCGCGCGGCTGCGCGACCTCGGCAGTCTCAATCGCACGCAGGTGAACGGCAAAAAAGTCGGCGGACGGAAGCAGGGCGAGACACCCGAGCAAGGCGCGAAACGCCGCTATCCCGAGATCGACTTGAAAGACGGCGACCAGCTCCGCGTGGGCCACACCGTCCTGCAGGTCAAGTGCGAGTCCGCCGCGGGCGGCAGCCCGGTGTGCAGCGAGCAGGTCCGCGAGGAAATGGCCCGGCTGATCTTCGAGATCAACGCCGCCGACAGCCCGGCAGCCCGGCGCATGGTCGAGCAGCAGGTCGGCGGATACATCATCGAAAAAGAGCTGGGCCGCGGCGGCTTCGGTGCCGTCTATCGCGCCCGGCGGGCGAACGACCAGCAGCGCGTCGCCGTCAAAGTCATGCTGCCCCGCGCCGCCGTGGACCAGACCAGCGTCGATAAATTCCTGCGCGAAATCCGCAGCACCGCTGCGCTCCGCCATCCGCACATCGTGCCCGTCCTTGATGTCGGTTCCAGCGAAGGCATTTTCTATTTCGTCATGGAGTATTGCCCCGGCCGCAGTCTCGACTATCTCATGGCCGCCCACGGCGGCAGGCTGTTCCTGGAGCTGGCCGGCCCCATCATCCTCCAGACCCTCGAGGCCCTCGCCTTCGCGCACGAGCAAGGCATCGTCCATCGCGACTTGAAGCCGCAGAACATCCTCCTCTCCTCCGCGACCCACCCGATCGTCGCCAAGATCGCCGACTTCGGCCTCGCCAAACACTTCGCCAAAGCCGGCTTCAGCGGCCTCACCCTCACCGGCACCTACGCCGGCACGCCGCTCTTCCTGCCGCGCGAACAGATCATCAACTTCAAATACGCCAAGCCCGTCAGCGACATCTGGAGCATGGGCGCGACGATCTATCACCTGCTCACCGCCCAGTTCCCCTACGAGTTCACGCCCGACCGCGACCCGATCGACATCATCCTCCACGAACCCGTCGTCCCCGTGCGCCGCCGCGATGCCTCCATCCCAAAGCCGCTCGCGGCCGTCATCGACAAAGCCATCGCCGTGAACCCGAAAGACCGTTACGAAAATGGCGGTGAGATGTTGGAAGCCTTCAAGAAAGCGTTGTAATGCTGAGTCATTGAAACATCGCGTAAGCTTTCCATGAACGACGCTAACCTTTCCCCGGCAAACCTGCGCAAAATGAAAGAGGACTCACAATGAGTGCGAAAAAAGGTTGGTTCGCATCGTTGTTCGGGCGGGGAGATGACGAAGGCAAACGGCAGGAGGGAGACTCAGGCGTGGGTGCGAAGGGACTACCAGATGCGGCACCTTCGGGAGCCTGGCACCTCGCACAAACAGTGTTGGACGACTTCGTGGTCGAGCGGGTCTTGGGTGAGGGTGGAATGGGGATGGTGTATTTGTTGAAGAGCCGAACGACCGGCACACTCTTTGCCGTCAAGCGCGCGAAGGGATTGAGCGACCGTGACCGCCGGAATTTCATTGCCGAGCTGCAAACGTGGATTGACCTGCCCGAACACCCAAACCTCGTGCCCTGTCGGTTCTTCCGCACGGTGGAAAACGAAGTGCTGATCTTCGCTGAATATGTGGACGGGGGCAGCCTGAAAGACTGGATCGACTCGCGCAAATTGTATGAAGGAGGAGCCGAGAAGACGCTGGAACGCATACTGGACGCGGCGATCCAATTCGCGTGGGGCCTGCACTGCGTGCATGAATTGGGGCTGGTGCATCAGGACGTAAAGCCCGCCAACGTGATGATGGAGAAGGATGCGCAAGTGGCCGTGCAGGGATTGAAGGTCAGGGTTACTGACTACGGGTTGGCGCGGGCGCGAGCGGCCGGCGGGGAGCAGCATGTGCCGGAGATCGGCCAAAGCATTCTTGTGAGCAGCGGAGGTTACACCCCGGCGTATTGCTCACCGGAACAGGCCGATGGCCGGAAGCTCGACCGGCGCACCGATGTGTGGTCCTGGGGCGTCAGTGTGATGGAGATGTTTCAAGGCGGGGTGACTTGGCATTCGGGAAAGGTTGCCGCTCAGGCGCTCGAATCCTCTCTCGATAATAACGGCGAGGAAGCGGACATCCCCGCCATGCCCAAGGGCGTGGCGGACCTCCTTGAGCGGTGCTTCCGTAAAGACCCGGCGCAGAGATGGCAGAGCTTGGAAGCCGTGGTGCAGAATCTGAAAAGCGTCTATGAGGCCGCTGTCGGCACCGAGTATGTCCGTGTCCTTCGTGAGGTTGAACACAGGCACGCAACGCAGGCGGGAGCGGGCGAACGTCGGACGCGTGAAGGCACCTCTTGGACAGACCCCCGGGAGTGGCTGGAGCGTGCGTTGCGGGAGGAGGGACGCGATCCAGCCGAGGCGGCAGAGATTGTAGCGCGGAATGGGAGTTCACGGCGCGGACAGTTGGTTGCCGACATCGCGGCGTATGACGAGGCGAGGCGAATGTACGAACGTCTGATTAAAGATGGACGGAAGGATTTGGAGAATGATATGGCGACCTTGTGTAACGAGGCGGCATCTGTGCATGAAACGGTTGATGATTCTTCTGGAGCACTGGTTCTGTATGACCGTGCCATCGAGATCCGGGAGCGGCTGTTCAATGTCGAGGGTCGGCGGGAGTTGGTGAACGATTTGGTTGTGCTCTACACGAATAAGGCCATCGGGGTTAGTAGGCTCGGAGACCATCGGGCAGCGGTGGCTTTGTATGACCGGGCCGTCGGCGTTCTTGAGGAACTTGTCAACATCTTGGGACCGGGTGACTTGGCCAACAAGTTGACCATCAAATTGGCGGATGTCTTCAGCAATAAGGCTAATGCGGTAGGGAAACTCGGAGACGATCCGGCAGCGGTAGGTCTGTATGGCCGCGCTATCGAAACCCGCGAGCGACTTCTGAATACCGAGGGTTGGCGTGGATTGGCCGACGACTTCTTAGCTGTTAACTACGTGAGTAAGGCCAATGCAGTTAGTAGGCTGGGAGACTATCGAGCAGCGGTGAGCTTGTATGACCAAGGCATTGAGATACGCGAGCGGCTAGTGAATGTTGATGGTCGTCGCGAATTAGCAAACGACCTAGCGGCATTCTATCTGAACAAGGCTATTGCGGTTAATGCCTTGGGAGATAGCTTGGCAGCCGTAAGTTTGTATGACAGGGCCATCCAGATTCGTGAGCAGCTGATCAATGTTGAGGGTCGTCGCGAATTGGCGAACGACCTAGCCCTTCTCTACATGAACAAGGCTATTGCACTCACGGGCATGAGAGAAACCCGAGCAGCAATGGACTTGTATGACCGAGCTGGGGAGATTTACGAAAGATTGGTCAATATCGAAGGTCGTCGCGAATTAGCCAACGAATTGGCAACTTTCTATAGGAATAAGGCCCATGCCGTTGGAGCTTTGGGGGATGCGCGGGAAGCGGCGAGCTTGTATGACCGGGCCATCGCGATTCTCGATCGGCTAGTCAATGTCGAGGGCCGACGCGAATTGGCGAACAATCTGGCAACGCTCTACTCGAGCAAGGCCATTACGGTTGGACTCTTGCAGGATCACAGGGCTGCGGTGGGTTTGTATGACCGGACCATCGCAATTCTCGACCGGTTGTCCAATATCGAGGGCCGGCGCGAACTGGTTGGAGACCTGGCGCGGGGGAAGGCGTTGCGTGCCGTGGCCTTGCTTCAACTGGGCGAAATAGAGAGGGGCGAACGAGGGGTTAACGCGGCTATGGTTGTGCTGCGGGAGGAAGTTAGTCGAACCGGACGGACAGACTTGAAGACAGTTCTCGACTGGACAGCTCAGCGCTTGGCCGAACATCAAAAAGCCGCTGCCACGCGAGACATCGAAGTACGATTCAACCTCGGCGTCATGCATGAGAACGGGCGAGGAGTTCCAAAGGATGAGCGGAAGGCAGCGCGCTGCTATGAGGAGGCTGCTGCTCAGGGATTCGCCGAGGCACAATTCAATCTCGGAGTGATGTATGAGGTGGGGCGAGGTGTTCCGAAGGACGAGCGCAAGGCGGTGCTGTACTATTCCCAAGCGGCTGCTCAAGGATTCGCCAATGCACAGTTCAATCTTGGTCTGATGTATGCGAATGGTGAAGGCATTCCCAAGGATGAGCGGAAAGCAGTCGAGTTATTTGAGAGAGCCGCCGTGCAAGGACTCGCCAACGCACAGTTCAATCTTGGTTTCATGTATGCAAACGGTCGCGGCGTAGCCAAGGACGATAGAAGGGCCGTCGAGTGGTATGAGAAGGCCGCCGCGCAAGGTTACGCCTCAGCGTATTTTAATCTCGGCTGGATGTATGTAGATGGGCAAGGCGTGCCACGAAATGACGTTCAAGCATACGCACAGTTTAGCGTAGCAGTCGCCCTCGGACACGGCGGAGCGGCAGAGAACATTGCCCTGATGAATCCCCATCTACCGGAATCGAAGAAGAATGAAGCTCAAGCTCTTGCGAGGCGGTTATTAGTGGCACTAAGGGGTGAGAGAAAATGAGTGAGTTTGATTCGGAAGACGCTTATCGGGATTTCGCCAGGACCGTGCGAGGTCAACGGCGTTGGATACTTGAGGGGAGGGCCGCAAAGTTTCTGGATTCGGTGCGCAAAGCGTGTCGATCACGGGAGCACGTTTTGAAGACTGGAAGCAAGCTATGGCGTTGCCAACGCGGCTCGACACTCGGAACAGAGACGGATGGCGAAGGAGAAGACGAACATATCATCGAAGTGGAGTGTCCTCATCCCTCCCAGCGGATGATCCCGGATTCGCAATTCGCAAAAGGTGGCGGCAGGGCGAATCCATCAGGTCTTGTCTATCTCTATCTTGCAAGCAGCCCGGAGACGGCTATGGCCGAGATGAGGCCTTGGGTTGGGGAATCGTTGAGCGTCGCTCTTTTTGAGATTCAATGCGACGTTCGAGTCATCCTCTGTCAGGCGGAAGTTGAGGATCCATTTGAACGCATTCCTCTTTATGGTCAAAGCTCTTCATCGGAGAACGCTGACAAGTATGTCTGGAGCGACATCAGCGAAGCGTTCGCCCGCCCGGTAAACCGCAATGACTCCGAAAGCGCCTACGTGCCAACACAGATTCTGGCGGAGGCTTTCGGAGCTGAAGGGTTCGGTGGTGTCGCATATAGAAGCGGTCTATCAAAGGGAATAAACTTGGTGCTTTTCGACATTCACATCGCGAAGCCGGTTCGCACTTATCTCTACGCATTGAAGAGCGCTAACTATACATTCGTGGCCGACGACCCGCGATTTGCGATTCACACTCAGACAGATGGAGTTTTTGAATACCTTCTGAAACTCACTAGCGAGTCACCATAACTCATCGTTTGCGATCTCGAAGAACAAGGAAAAGCGTGGACAAGGCGGGGCAGCCCTACCTTCTCCATCCGCTGCGGCTGATGAGGCGGGTGGGAACGGAGACGGAGAAGATCGTGGCGGTGCTGCATGATGTGATCGAGGACAGCCAGCCGCCGCAGCGCTGGGGGTTCGACGAACTACGGCGCGAGGGCTTTTCCGAGCCCGTGCTGACGGCGCTGGAAGGTGTGACGCGGAGAGAGGGTGAAACCTGCGAGGAGTTCATTCGCCGTTCGCTGGCCCCCCTCACCGACCGCGCCGCCGAGCGCCTCCGCCGTTACCTCGCCGCGTGGCGAGTCCTGACTGGGGCAGAGTAGGCGAGCACAGGCTCTCCGAAGCCCTCGCCAGCGCTCCGCTTGCCGCCGCCGCCGAGTGCGTGCTAAGGTGCGCCCATGAGCACGCTCGCCGAAATCGAACAAGCCATCGAAAAGCTGCCGCGAGCGGAAGCCCAGCAGCTTTGGGACTGGTTTCTCGATTACTTTGAAGACGAGCTCGAAGTGACCGGTGAGTTCAAGACCGAGATCGAGGAAGGCCGTCGCGAGATCGCCGAAGGCGGTTGCCGCAGCTATCGGCCCGAGGCTTGATCGAGGATGCTCGCGACGATCGTTTGTTCGCGGAGATTCGACGCACGGTTTTTCAGTTCCCCGGCGAGCGTTCAGAAGGCGATCGAACGCGCGCTGCACGATCTCGCGGCCCGGCTCGACACTTTTCCCCATCAAAAACTGAAGGGTGTGGACGCATACAAACTGCGCGTGGGGAATTACCGCGTGATCTACGAATTCGATCCGAACGAAGGCTGGGTTCATGCGCTCGCCGTCTGGGACCGAAAGGACATCTACAAGCAGTCGCTCTGAGTGAAAGCGTGACAAGGCGGGGCAGCCCTACCTTTTCCATCCGCTGCGGCTGATGATGCGGGCGGAAACGGAGGCGGAGAAGATCGTGGCGGTGCTGCATGATGTGGTGGAAGACAGCCAACCGCCGCCGCGCTGGGGGGGCGACGAACTGCGGCGCGAGGGCTTTTCCGAGCCCGTGCTGGCGGTGCTGGACGGTGTGACGCGGAGAGAACCCTTGAGGCGCAGGCAGTCATCGACATCCGCCCCGGCGGAATCACGGCTTCATCTTCAGGCCGGCGGCCTTGGCGAGCTTCCGTTGCCGGGTATCGAAGGAAAGGAAAGTCTTTGCACCGCATTCGAGCGCGAGGGCGACATGCAGGAGGTCAATGGTGCGCTGGCCATCCGTCGCCGCGTGCTTCTCGCTTAGTTCATCCGCGCGGCGAAAGACATCCGTCCATTCGACGGGAGTGTGGACCAGCAAGCCTTCGCGCAGGTCGTCTTCGATCTGCCGGAAAGCGAGGCGGCACTCGGGCGCGGTCATGCCGCCGCTCGCCGCGGCATTGCGCAAGGCGTTGCGCACCTCGATCCGGTGCAACGGCGTGAAGGCCAGCGAAAGCGCGGTTCTTTCCAGAAAGGCGGTGGCGGCGTCATGAAGCGAGTCCGCGCGATGCAGCGAGACGAGAAAGGACGAATCCGGGTAGGCGTCGGTTTCCATCGCCTCAGTCCCGCAATCGTGACCAGAAGGCCTCGGTTTCCGCTGCCGACAGTTTGCGCCCCAACGGCTTGCGCGTGGCCAAACGCGCGGCCCAATCGAGCTTCCCAGGTTTGGGCAATTTGGCGGGCGCGAGCGTGGCGAAGGCCGCACCGTTGCGGGTGATCGTCACTTGTTCGCCGTGTTCGATCCACTTCGCCACGTCGGCAAAGTGGTTTCTGAGGTCGCGCACGGTGGCTGTTTTCATAGTGATACACCTTTGTCTCACACTGTCGCGCCGGTCAACAGCGATCTCGGCGCCGTTGTCACGGCATCACCGACCATGACGTGAAGCGCGTTCAGCGCTTTGTGCGAAAAATCTCGGGCACGAAATCCAGGTCGCTCGCTTCCTTCACGGCGATGCCGATTTGGAAATCCATGACCTCGGCGGCGACGGGATTTTGGTAGCCGTCGAGACATTGCTTCACCGCATCGACGGGCGTCTTGCCGGCCACTTTCACGAGACGGTAAACTTTTACCGAGAGCGCTTCGGCAGCGCCCGGTGTGACGAGCAGCGGCATGAGCGCTTCGAGTTCAGCGCGCTCGGCGTCGTTGAACTCGAGACCCTGGCGCTTGCAGAGAGCGCGCAGCAGAGCAAAGCCTTCCTGCGGTGTGCTCGTGGGAAAGATCGGAATCTTTACGTCCACGCGGCCGGGGCGCTTGAGATCGACTTCGATCAAGTCGGGGCGACTTGAAGCGAGCACCCAGATGATCCGTCCGCGGTTTTCGGAGCGGCTCATTTCGGCGGCCATCATCGAGTAGATGCGGCCGGAGAGACCGGAGTCGTTCGCGCCGCTGTCGCGCTTGCCGAGCGCCTGGTCGGCTTCGTCGATGAAGACGAAGCAGCGCGTGAGCGCCTGGAGCAGGCGGAAGATTTTTTCGAGATTTCCTTCGGTGCTGCCGACCCAGCGGTCGCGGAAATTTTTGATCTTCACGACCGGCACGCCCGCTTCGCCAGCGAGGCATTCGACCATGTAGGTCTTGCCGGTGCCGACTGGTCCGCAGATGAGATAGCCCATCGGCAGCGCGCGCAAGTCGCCCTGCTTCCACAGCGCGATGTCCTGGCGGAGCCACGCCTTCAGCTTCTCCTGCCCGTGCAAATCGTCGAGCGTGCGCTTGCTCTCGATGAACTCGATCAGCCCCGCGCACTCCTCTTCCACGAGCTGTTTTTTCAGCTTCACCAAATCGGCGGGCTGGAGCGGCTGGGCGTGGTATTCCTTGAGCTTGAGCAGGCTGTCGATGGCGTTCTGTGTTGCGCCGGTGAGCTGTGCCGCGAGGCTCGATGTGTCGCTCTTGTATTGCGCCAGTGCTTTCGGAAAGCGCGCGGTCGAATTCTCGACGGCCTCGGCGATTTCTTCCGTCGGTGGCAGCGGCACTTTGATCTTGGCCACGCGTGGATTGTTCACGAGCAGCGGGTGCAGATCGTTGATGTTTTCCGTGATCAGGCAGGTGACGAGCGAGTGCTCGGCGAGCAGCGCGTCGTCGGCCCAATCGCGCATGAGCAGCGCGAGGGAATTCAGGTCGTAGTTCACGCCGCCGGGCATGGCCGGCGCGAGCAGGTTCGCGGCTTTGACGAGGCAGCCGACCTGGATGCGCGGCTTGCCGAGGCGCGAGAGATTCGCCGTGTAGCGGAAGTAGCGCGTCATCGCTTCTACAGCGGCGCGCGGTTGTTTCGGCAGCTCGGGATTTTCCTTGAAGGCCGGCCACTGCGAAAATATCTCGCCGCCTTTCTCGACGCGCAGCCCATTGCCGAGATCGTAGCTCAGCACCACGTCGAATCGGGGCATGAGTACGCGGAGAAAAAAATCGGCGAGTGAACCGAGCGCGCGCTGTTCCCCGAGCGGCAGTAGAAAGCGATCGTTCACGTTGCCGTGCAGGATGAACTGCGAAGCCGCGTTGCTCTCGTAGAGCGCAATCATCTCGGCCGCCCAAACAGGCAGCGCCGTTCCGGGGGCGGTGGCGCTCATACGAAGAGGCGGATGAGACGCAGAGACGCAGAGGCGCGGAGGTGGATTCGGAGATCGGAGTTCGAAGTTCGGAGTTCGGGGCGATCTTCGATCTCCCATCTTCGGTTTCGGCCCTGCCGCCTCTGCGCCTCTGCGTCTCTACGTTTAATTTTCACCGGTTCATTCCGCAACCGGCCCCATCGACTTCGGCGCCGCTTCCGTCGCGGGTGCTGCGGTCCTAGGTTCCAGGGCGAGACCTTCCGCCGCGGCGAAGTCCGCCAGTGCTTGTTCTTCAAACGCCTTTTGCTCAGATTCCTTGAGCTGCACGCCGCTCATGTCGAGCGAGTCCTTGGCCACGCGCGCCTTGCCCGCGGCCTTCTCCCGCTCTTCCTCCACCATGCCATGCAGTCGGTCGAGCGTATCGCCCGAACCACCGATCGTGGAGATCATCCCGCTCGCCATTTCGGACAGCTCCGCAGTCGCGCGTTTGATCTTCAAATCGCTGAGCGCGTATTTGAGTTCCTCGATTTTTTTCTGCGCCGCCTTGATCGATACATCGCGTGCGCGAATCAGTTCCTTGTAAGTCTTTTCCGCATCTTCGAGCTGCTTGCGGTTTTCGCCCAACTCGCGCTGGATCGTTTGCAAACGCAGCGCGTATTGCCCGGCGGCCTCGCGATTGCCCGCGCGGAGTTGCGCCCCGGCCTGGGCGCGCAGTTCACGCTCTTCACCCTCGAGCCGCTTCACTTGCGAGATGAGCCGCTCGCACATGCCGGCATGCGACGCGAGTCCCTGGTTGTATTGCGCGATCTGCTTCCGCAGATTTTCTTTTTCGACTTCGAGCAGCGCCTCCGGGTTGCGTTTTTCGATTCCGCCGATGAAGAGGCCGAGGAAGCCACGAACGAGGTTGCCGATTCTTCTAAACATAGGGCATGGGTATTTTGCTGCGCGCCATGAATCGGCGCGGCGCGCACGATGGCAGAAAACTTTCGCCCGCACCAGCGGCACGGTGGGTTGATAACGATTTAGATAAAGGAACCGACAGAAACTTGACCGCAGAGGCGCAGAGGAATCGGAGAGGCTCGCAGAGGACGAGCCCTCTTTCTTCTCTGCGCAACTCTGCACTCTTTGCGCCTCTGCGGTCACCTACAACGGCGCGATTACTCGGATTCCGACTTCGCTGGTTCAGTCGTCGTGCCAGGATCTTCTTGCGCGTGGAGCCGGGCCTGGACGCGACGGGCGATTTCACCTTCTTCGCGCAAGCGCCGGGTGATCTCCTCGATCGAGGCATTGGCCGCGCCGCCGGGCGCGTCGGTCGGGCCGAGGATGGTGTCGATTTCGCCGGCAGTGGATTGCAGCGTTTCAAACGCAGCATCGACCTGTTGCAGGATCGCCTTGCGATCGACTTCCTCGCCGGTGCTTTGCTTCAGCACGAGTGACTGCATCTGATCGCGCACGCCGAAGCAGAGCGAATCGACAAGTTGTTCGAACTGCACCTTCTGCGCAGTGATCTCCCCATCTTCGTGGATGCGCGCTTCGATCTTCTGCTTGATCGCGATGAATTGCTCCAGCTTGTGCGCACAACCCGGATCTTTCGAGAGGCGAAACGAATCGGCTGCCGCGCGCAGAATGGCGTTCTGCGCGTTGTTGTGCGCGAGGATTGCTGTATGCCGCAACTCGTCCGTGATGCCGGTCCACTGCTTGCGCCAATACCCGGCGACACCGCCAAACACGAGCGCGCACGCGCCGAGCGCGAGCAACACCGGCAGGTCGAAAATCGTGTACGCCGCGACCGGCGGAAGGAGCGGCACCCATGTGATCGGATCGGTGAGAATCTGCCCAAGAGCCTTGCGGGCGATCGCGGCTTCGTTGAGCGGAAAGGTGGAGCGGAAATTGTCCATCGCTACTCCTGCGCGAGATAGACTTTCGCTCTCCGGCTGCGCCGTTTCCAGGCGGCATCGCTTTCGTCCGGCAATTGCGTGGGGAGTTCCATCGAGCCGAGACCTTGCGCGAAGATGCGGTCTTCCTGCACGCCGCCATGTTCGACGAGGTAGCGTTTGATGATCTGCGCGCGCTCCTCGGAAAGCTGCTGATCGGCCCGCGGATCGCTGCCGGCACTGACGTAGCCATTGATGATCACGCGATATTTCGGGTAGTGCGCGAGCTTGTAGATCGCATCGCGCAGCGTGGCCTGAAAATCCTCGGGAATACCCGCCGAGCCACTGCCAAAGATGATCGGTTCATCGACGAGCGTGCCGACGACTTTGCCGGTCACGCGCTTCCATTCGTCGTCGCTCAGTCGGCGGAAAAAGGCCGCACCGCCGGGCATCGGCGTCGGTCCGGGCAATTTCACTTCGCCCGCGAGCAACTCCGCCGGCGCGTCGTAAAGCACGCGCAGCGCCTTGCTGTTCACGATACTGAAAGGATTTCCAGCCAGCGGATCACCCTTGAGATCGCCGACCTCGCTGAGGATGTGAGCAATGCGGTTGATCGCATCCACGAGGCCGTCTTCGGGCAGTTTGTCATCGAGCCCAAACCACGTCCGCGCGTTTTCGGAGAAAGGCACGAACTTGATTCCGTTGAGCATCGTGGTCGCGGTCGCCGCGTCTTTCTTCGAGTCGGCGGCGGCGAGTTCGCGGAATTCCTCGGAGTGATCGAGGTAGTAGTTGAGCGCGTTAAAATAGGCGCGCGTGACCTTGTTCGCGAGCTCCGGTTCGCTCGCCAGCATTTTGCGAGAGGCGATCGCGACATCGACGACCACACCTTTCGTCTGGCTCGAATCGAGCACCCGCGTAGTGCCGTCGATGTCCTTGAGCGCCTGCGAAACGAATGGCTCCCACAGCACCGCAAAATCCGCTTTGCCCTTGGCCAGCGCAGCGTAGGCGGTCTCGGCTTTGTCCACGCGAAAGCTGGCGACGCGTGGCAGCAGCGTGTTCATGCGGAAGTTGGCGATTTGCGCTTTGAGCAGAAATTCGGATGGCGAGAAGCCGACCAGCGAACCCTTGAGATTCGGCTGATTGAGCGCGTCCACCGATTTCACTTTCGGCCCGCCGACGATCGCATCGGCGCCGTAACTTTCGTCGATCACCCACGTGATCACGCCCGGGAAGCCACTCTCCTGGCCGTTCGCGAGGTAACTGTCGATCGTCGCCGCGACGAAATCGCAGTCGCCTTTTTCCAGGCCGTGGAAGCGTTCCTTGAAATCGAAAACAAGATCGAAGCGCACGCCGAGGCGGTATTGCTGCATCTCCTTTTGGAAGCGGCGTGAGCGGAAGATCAAGTATCCAAGCCAGTCGTCGCCCCACACGCGCACGACACGGTCGAGGTTCGCCGCGTCGCTGGTGAGCAGGAGTTCCGCGCGGTGGGCCTTTTGCTGGCGCGAGGGTTGATAGATCTTCCACGCGATCATCAACGCCATCGCAAGGATCGAGAGGGCGACGATGAGTTTGCGCATCAGGATTTTTTCTTGGCTCCGAACACGCCCCGAATAACGACCCAGGCGATGATGGCAAAAATGATCCAGCCCGTCGGAAAGCGGCCCGATTTGCCAGAGGAGGTGATTGGCGTGGAGTTGTCGATGGGCGTGGACGCGGATGCCGCGACGGTCGAGATCGATTGCACCGGCGGGGCATTGAATTTCTTCAACGCCGCGAGGTCATCGTTGGAGACAACGAGATCGTCCACGCCGCCGATTTCCGCGTCCACCTTGGCCAGTCCCTGCTTGAGTTCCTGCTCGTTGTTCGCAAGCGCGAAGCGGGTCGCGACGCCATTCATGTAGTCGCCCTCGCCGTGGAAACCGACACCGACTACTTCCACCATCTTCTTGCGCAGCGCGGTGATGTCGTCGCGCACGCCATTGATGCCGCGCGAATCCACCGTTTCCTGGCCGTCGGTGAAAATAAGCACGACGTGCCGCTCGTAAGGCGTGACCTCGCGACGGCGCTTGTCGATTTGCTCGGCAGCAATGCGCAGCGCGCCGCAAATCGGTGTGCTCGTGTTGGCGTCGAGCTTCGCGACCGTCTGCGCGACGGCGTCGCGCGTGTTTTCGCCAAG
>JBBSDS010000115.1:0-13321 GCA_038240495.1 Chthoniobacterales bacterium
AGGCGAACGTCACGAATCTCAAAGGCAACAAAGGCGCGATCGATCTCCTCTGGCGCGGCAAGCTGCTCGTCGAGCACAAAAGCTTTGGCGAAGACCTTTCGTTAGCCGAGACGCAGGCCTTCACCTATATCGAAGATCTCACCCGCGAGCAGCGCTGGGAGGAGATTCCCTGCTTCGTGCTCGTCTCCGATTTCGCCCGCTTCGTCCTCTACGATCTGGAGCCGGACGAGCAGCTTGACCTCCCGCTTTTCGGCGGACGAAAGATCGCGCCGCACCACTTCACGCTCGCGGAATTCTCAAAGCACGTCCGGCACTTCGCTTTCATGCTCGGGCAGACGCGGGTGCGGCTCGATCCGAGGACCCGGCCTCTTCCACGAACGAATTGGCTTTCCGCGCTTCACCCGCGCCACGCGCGACGACCTTCTTTTTTTGCTGCGACTTTCAGTGGGCGAAAATCTCACCCGCCGTCTTCGGCTCCCTCTTCCAAGGCGTGCTCGAGGACCGTGCCCGCCGTCAGCAGGGCGCCCACTACACCAGCGAGCGCGACATCATGAAAGTGCTGCGCTCGCTCTTCCTCGATGAGTTGCGCGCCGAGTGGACACGCCTCCTCGCCGACCGCTCGACACGCCACCGCGCCAGCCTCGAAGCCTTCCATGAAAAGCTGCGCGCTCTTCGCTTCCTCGACCCGGCGTGCGGCTGCGGCAATTTCCTCGTCCTCGCCTACCGCGAACTGCGCGTGCTGGAGATCGAAGTCATCCGCGCCCTCCACGGCGGCGAACAGCAGGAGCTCATCGTGCGGCATTTGCTGAAGGTCGATGTCGATCAATTCCACGGGGCCGAGTTGTTTGCGCTCCGCTTCGAGCCCCTCCAACTGCGCGACGTCAATAATATGGCTGCCCGGCGAGGGCCGATCGCTGAACGGGTACGGCACCGTGTTCGTAACTGGCCGTCTCCGGGGCGCACTTCGTTGCTCTCGCGAATCCTGGCGTTTCCGCTGCGACGGCGGCGTCGTGCGCTTCGAAGTCCTTGAGGCATCCAAGCAAGTGGAAAATGCGAGCGAAATGCAGTTCGCGATTGCTGGTTAGTCGCTCGGTTTCGCACCTCCGGTAGCTTAGATCCTCATGATTGTCAGCGACGACAAAATCACAAGATGGCTCGAGCATCGGGCTGGAATTCGCGAATTGAACGGCCATCCGATGCTCATTCATCGACGAGCGCTGGAACTTAACCAACACGGCCCTGACTTTACTTCTTACTCCCAAATGCTCGTGCGTAAGACCTAACGGGTAAGGCTGCATCAGCCCTGCGCAAAACGACCTTTTTTAGATCAAGACTGCTTTCTCCCCCGCCTGCGCTCGGGCTGACGAAATTCCACGCCCGACCGCCCGGCAATTACGAGCCTTGGGCAGCGAGGGCGGCTTGCGCTTTGGCCGCGGCTTCCTCGGCGCGGCGGACGATTTCCTCGGGTGACGGGAGCGACATCAGCACCTCGGGCGGGATGTCACCCATGCTCGCGAGTTTCACGAGACACTTCTGCCGTTCGGCGAGCGCTTTGTCGGAATCGCGTTCCTTGGAAAAACGGCTCTTCGCCTTTTCGCTGCGCAGCCGAAGCATGGCATACACGTCGCCGCCGAGGAGCGCGCTGATGTCCACTTTCATCTTCTCCTTCTGCAAATCCGCGTCGCTCACGAGGTCGCCATTGATCGGACCGGCCTTGTATTTCGGGAACATGATCGCGGCCTCGGGGCAGACGCGCGAGCAGGCGGGGCAGTTGGTTTTGCAGTTGTCGTTGTTCTGCACCTGGATGCGTTTGTCGCCGTCTACGCCATAGACGCCGAAGAGGCAGAACGAGAGGCACTGCATGCAGTTCGTGCAGCGGTCGTAGTCGATGACCGGGAACCACGGCTTCCACTCGCCGTGTTTCGGCGCGTTCACTTCGGCGCGCGTCGTTTCCACGAGGTCGGCGATTTGCGCGGCGTTGAGACCGGTGATGTCGCGGGTCTGTGCGCCTGCGACTTCCGGCGAGTTTCCCTCAAACCGTCCGAGCACCACCGCGGGCGTGGAGTCCGCCGGGGCGACCGCGCGTTCGCCACTCGCGCTGGTCACCGTGAATCCTCGCTGAAGCAACGAACTGAGCGCCTCGAACCGCGCGCCGCCATCGAGCGGCTGGGCGCCCGAACCTTCGTAAAGGACGATGCGGAGAGCAGGGGCGAGGGACATGAAGACAGGATTGGCCGGGGCGTCGGTACGCGCAAGAGCGAACCAGAGGGACGCGCTCCCGTCCGTTCGTAGCCGATTAAATGGGACACGCGGGAGCGTGTCCCTCTCGGTCAGGCCGAGACTGCCTGCGCCGCCCGCCGGGCTCGCGGCTTCTTCGCCGCGACGGCCACGACCGGCGTGCGGCGCATGCGAAAGCGGGCGCTTGGACCGCTGCCGTAATGCTTCACCCCGCTCCAGAAAGCCGGGTCGGCTTGCTTGTGACCAAACTCGAAGATCGCGCCATTGATTCGGGCGCTGAAGGTCTTGCGGACGGCGTCACTCACCACACCTTCAGAGCCGAGCTTTTTCAAGTCGTCAGTTAAAGCGTCGTGCAACTGCGGGATGGATTGGATGGACATAGGAGGAGACTGTCGCACGGAATGACCGCCGAGTCGCCCATTCTTATCTGCCGGCTTGGGCTCGCGCAGAACCGATCCTAAGTCTCCGTATTCGCGCCCGTTCCGTTCGCCGGAACAGCCGGGACGTCGGGCATGATCCGCATCGTCTCCTTGCCCGTCGGCAGATTCGGAGTCACTTCCAGATTGAAAAGCGCCGCGCAAACGTCGTCCGCGGACTGCACGCGCATGTTCAGCACCTCGGTTCGCTCAGGCAAAAGATCGGCGTTGGCCTGATGGAAGAGTCCTTTGACCGCGCGCGGAAAGCACGCCGCGATCTTCACCGCTCCATTCGCCGCAAGCCGTTGCAACGCCGGATCGCGCCGCGCCGCCATCTCGCAAAGATCGGCGACCGCCTCAAAGGCCACGCCCGACTCGCACAACTTTCGCAACACCGCATCCTTCACTTCCTTTGGCACAACCTGGGCGTACTGGCAGTGGCAGTAGAGGATGCGAGGCGCGGATTCATTCATCGTGACGGCAGTGCTACTCTACGCTCAATCCCCGCAGGCCAAAGTCCTTTGTCGCGGCGGCGTGCTGACACGCGGGGATGATGGCGGAAAACGGCGAGCACTACGCCAGCGCATCGCGTAGTCTGCCCGACATGATTGCCGCCGAAACCTGCTACGAAGCCATCCGCGCCCGCGATGCGCGGTTCGACGGGCTGTTTTTTGTCGGCATGAAAACGACGGGCGTTTACTGCCGCAGCGTCTGCACGGCGCGCACGCCGAAGGCGAGTTCGTGTCGCTTCTTTGAGACGGCGGCGGCAGCGGAGAAGGGTGGCTTCCGGTCGTGTCTGCTCTGCCGACCCGAACTCGCGCCCGGCTACATCGCGCCTGAGCGCTCGCTCGCGCATGCGATCGGAGCGCGCTTGCAGGCGACGGCTTTCGAGGCCGGCTCGGTGGAAGAGCTGGCGCGGAAATCGGGCTTCAGCACGCGGCACTTGCGGCGGCTCGTGCGCACGGCCTTTGGCGTCACGCCGGTCGAACTGGCGCAGACGCATCGCCTGCTTTTTGCCAAAAAGCTGCTGCAAGAAACCGCGCTGCCGATCACCGAAATCGCTTTGCAGGCGGGTTTCCGCAGCCTGCGCCGCTTCAACGTTCTCTTCGCCGCGCGCTACGGTTTTCCGCCGAGCCGCGTTCGGCGGGAGTCGAGAGTGGAAGTGGCAGACTCACTCCGTTTGCGGCTCGTGTATCGACCGCCACTGGCTTGGGAACAGATGCTCCGCTACCTCGCGGCGCGAGCGATCCCCGGTGTCGAAGCCGTTGTCGGCAGCCATTACCTGCGCACGATCGACCTCGGGGCGAAGCCGGCGTGGTTGCGCGTCGGCCACGATCCGGAGCGGCGCAGCCTCGTGGTGGAATTTTCGCCGGAAGCCGCGTCGAACCTCTATCCCGCGCTGCACCGGCTCCGCGCGGTTTTCGATCTCGATGCCAATCCCGAACGCATCGCGGAAAAGCTCGCGGACGACCCATTGCTCCGCGCCGCATTTGCCCACACGCCCGGTCTGCGCGTCGCCGGCGCGTGGGACGCGTTCGAAATCGCGATGCGCACGATCCTCTGCCAGCAGATCAGCGTCGCTGGCGCCTCGACGATTTGCGGTCGGCTGGTCGCCCAATTTGGCACCGCATTCGCAACCCCGCACGCCGGTCTCACCCACATTTTTCCGAAGCCCGAACTCCTCGCTGAAGCTGAACTTTCCTCGATCGCCAGCCTGGGCCTTCCCGCACGTCGCGCCGAGACGATCCGCGAAATGGCCCGCGCCGTAATCGCCGGGGCGCTCGACTTTTTCCCCGGCACCACCAGCGAAGACGCCGTCGCGCGCCTGAAGTCAATGCCCGGCATCGGCGAGTGGACCGCGCAGTATCTCGCCATGCGCCTGCTCCGCAGTCCCGACGCCTTTCCCGCCAGCGATCTCGGACTGCGCAAGGCCGGCGGTCGCGGCACGCCGATCAGCGAAGCCGCGCTGCTCGCCCGCGCCGAGGTCTGGCGCCCGTGGCGCGCCTACGCCGCAGTCTATCTCTGGCACTCGCTTTCGCTCTTATGAACCCGTCCCGATATTTCACCGAAATCCCCTCGCCCATCGGCCGCCTGCAACTCCGCAGTACCGGCGATGCGCTCACCGCCCTTTACATGGAAAATCATCGGCACGAACTCGTGCGCCCCGCCGATGCAAAATCCGACGTCGCCCCTTT
Source organism: Chthoniobacterales bacterium (assembly GCA_038240495.1). Classification (GTDB taxonomy): domain Bacteria; phylum Verrucomicrobiota; class Verrucomicrobiia; order Chthoniobacterales; family Chthoniobacteraceae; genus Chthoniobacter. The sequence continues at coordinate 4,850 of JBBSDS010000115.1, forward strand.
CCGCGCCGCGGTCGCGCAGCTCGAGGAATACTTCGCCGGCGAGCGTCGCGAATTTTCCCTGCCGCTCGCCGCGGGAGGCACCGACTTCCAACGCGAAGTATGGCGCGGCCTCGCTGCCATTCCCTACGGCGTGACGCTGAGCTACAGCCAACTCGCGCAAGCCATCGGCCGTCCCCGCGCCGTCCGCGCCGTGGGCCTCGCCAATGGCCGCAACCCTATCTCCATCATCGTCCCCTGCCACCGCGTCATCGGCGCCAACGGCACCCTCACCGGCTTCGGCGGTGGCATGGAACGAAAGCGCTTTCTCCTTAACCTCGAACGTCCACTGGACTGCGCCCTTTTCCAACGGAGAGAGGCCTGACTTACCTTTTGGAAGCCGCGTCGTTGATGACGGTGGTCGCAAGCTTAGTCAGCTTTTTGCGTTGCCAGTTCAGCGACCTTTCATGGGGATAGAGGGTGCTTCCGTGGGCTTGGCATCATGGATCGGCAGCTCGACAGTAAGCGGTTGTATAAGTGCCATTCAGTTTTCGCTTTGGTTCAGGGCCGATGTAGGTGTCCACTTGACTTCAATTTTTCCGCGGCGGCATCCGATGTTTGCGTGAGAGCCGATCAGTTAGGCATGGCTACCTCACTCCTGTTTGTTCCCGTCATCGCTGCGGCTGGGCCCGCTTTTCTCGTCTGGCTCTTCGGCGGTGGATTTGGTCTCGCGATCGTCGTCTTCATCCTCCTCAAAGTCCTGGGTAAATAGAAAGAGAAGACGGCGGTTTGGGTGCTGACGATTGGGTGCGCGTCGCGCCCTCAGTTGCTCGATGGCTTGTCGCTGACGAGCAGCCGGGTATCTCACGCTGCAAACGTCGCCGCCGTCGTGATGCGCTGGCCATCTGCAAGGATGCTCCGAACTGAAAGTCGCTCGCCCTATTCCCCGAGCAGGAAGCGGAAGTCGTCCAATGTCAGCGCACGGGTGAAGCTTTCTTCGCCAAGGATGTCTGCGGCGAGGGCGCTTTTGCTCCGCTGGAGCTTCCGGATTTTTTCCTCGATACTTTCTTTCACCAACAAGCGGTAGGCGATGACGTGGCTGGTCTGGCCGATGCGGTGGGTGCGGTCGATGGCCTGGTTTTCGACGGCGGGATTCCACCATGGATCGTAGAGGACGACGTAGCTGGCGGCAGTCAGGTTGAGGCCGAAGCCGCCGGCGCGCAGGGAGATGAGGAAGACGGCGGCGCCTTCGCTTTGCTGGAAGTTCTGCACGAGCGGGCCGCGGTCTTCGGTGTCGCCAGTGAGGATGAAATGCTGCCACTCCCGGCGCTGGATCTCGGCGCGGATGAGGTCGAGCATCTGGATGAACTGCGAAAAAACCAGCACCTTGTGGCCTTCCGCGATGATCGGTTCGAGGAGGTCGAAAAGCGCGGTGAGCTTGGCGCTTTCGGCGCCCGCGGCTTTGGTGCTGACCAGCGCGGGATGGCAGCAAATCTGCCGGAGACGCAACAGCGAGGTCAGGATGTTGAAGCGCTTTTTGTCGAGCTCGCGGGTCGTCGAGATATTGAGCAAAGCGGCGCGCGCGCGTTTCAATTCGGCGCGATAGAGCGTCGCTTGCTCGCCTTCGAGTTCGCAAAACAGATCCTCCTCGCTGCGTTCCGGCAGGTCTTTCGCGACTTCGCCTTTCGTCCGACGGAGGACGAAGGGGCGCACGCGCGCGGCGAGTCGCGCGCGGGCGAAGGGATCGCTGCGTTGGTCGAATGATTTGGCGAAGGCCGCGCGCTTGCCGAGGACGCCGGGCATGGCGAAGCCCATGATGCTCCAGAGGTCGAGCAGGCGGTTTTCGATCGGGGTGCCGCTGAGCGCGAGGCGATGCTCGGTGCGCAGCGCCCATGCGGCTTTCGCGGTGATGGAGTCGGGGTTCTTGATGTATTGCGCTTCGTCGAGGATGACGGCGTGCCAGGGCGCGTTGGTGAGCGTTTTTTCGAGGCCGCGGAGCTGGGCGTAGTTGATGACCACGAGGTCGGATTCGGCGCGCGCGGCTTTCAGGGCGTCGGCGGTGGAAGGGCCGCGCGGGAGGACTCGCACGCGCAGGCTGGGGGCGAATTTCGTGCCTTCCGCGAGCCAGTTGTCGGTCACGCTTTTCGGGCAGACGACGAGGCTCGCACGGCCGGCGATGTCTGGCTGCGAGCGGAGCCAGAGCAGCCACGCGAGCGCCTGCACGGTTTTGCCGAGGCCCATGTCGTCGGCAAGGATGCCGCCGAAGCGATTGGTCGAAAGGTAGGCGAGGAAGTGAAATCCGTCGCGCTGATACGGGCGCAGATCGGCGACCAGCCCGGCGGGAAGTTCCGGCGCGACGCGCGTTTGGATTTCGCTGACGCGCCGCTCGATCGCGAGGGCCTGCGGCTCGGGCAACAGCCGGCGCGCGGCTTTCTTCCCGGCGAGCTGCAGCGCATGAAGACGCTGCGGTTCGCTGGAGAAATCGCGCGCGTTCAAGCCGAGATCGGCGAGTTGTTTTTCGTCGTCTTCGTTGAGCTGGAAATGCAGACGACGCCAGCCTTTCTCGCCGAGCCGCACGAAGCCGCCGCGCGCGTCGAGCAGCGCTTTGATCTCCGCCTTCGTGAGCGTGGTATCGATCACGTCGAGCGCCACGCGCAGGTCGAACCAGTCGATGCCCGCTTCCTCGACTTCGAGCTTTACCTGTGCCTCGACGGGCGCCTGCCGCAGCGACGCGAGCAGCGGATCGAGTGCCACCGACACATCGTCGGGCACGGTCGCGAGCCAGTCGGTGAATTGCGCGGCGAAGTCCTTGCCCATGCGGCGCTGCCATTTCTGGTCGGCGCCGTCCCAAGTCGCGCGCAGTGCTTCCACCAAATCCGGGACGAGGGTCAAGCCGCGGCGATCGTAGCGCGTGAGCATGTCAGTTGGCTCCAGGGCGCGGGCCGGCGTCGTCCATTCTTCGCGTTGATAACTCGCGAAGACTTCGCCGGTGTCATCCTCGGCCTGGACCGAGATGACCAGCCGTTCGCCGCTGCCGAGGAGGTGAGTTTTTACCGCGCAGCGGAAGACCGGACGCACCCGCACCGTGCGCACGCGACCGGCGATGCGCGGCGGCGGCTCCACGCCGATGCGATCGAGAAGGGTGAGGCCGTCGCTCGTTTCGAGCGCCTCGGCGGGGACCGTGATCGCGCCGTCCTTCGGCGTGAGCCGACAGAGCGGCGGCCCCTCGTAGATCGTGCTGCGCGCGACGTAGAGCGATGGAGTTCCATCGATCACGGTGAGCGCCGGCGGTGGTGCGCTCCCGTCCGGCAGCACAAGCACGAGCCGATAGTCGATCGTCGCGCCGCTGCCGGTTTCGATGCGCCACCGCAACTTCTCCGCGGCGCGCGTCAGCGGCGCTCCCTCGGGCCCGACGACTCGATCCTCGAAGCCCGGCAGCCGGAGCAGTTGGTTCAGCACGCGCGCGGTGTCCGGCTCCTCGTACTCGCGCCACGGATGAGTATCGAAGCCGGTGAAAAAGACGCGCCAGACCGCGAGCGACGCCTCGTTCAGCGGGAGCTGCCCTTGATTCGCGGCGCTGGTTAGCATCGTAAAAGTGCTGATCTTGATGCCCTCAAAATTCGTCGTGTCCGTCTTGCGCCATTCGAGTTGCGCGCCTTTCTCCGTCAGCATCACCCGCAACTGCCCCGGCTCCCGCTCAGTCTCGGTGCGCTCGGCGACGTTCTTCAACCAGGCGCGCCACTCTCCCACGCGCTGCTCTCGTTCCCACGACGCCGTCAACGCCTCGACCTCCGCCCAATCCGTGACCTGAAGCAGCGCGGGTGGGCAGGAGTGTTTGGTCCGGCGGAGCCAGGCGGCGATGTAGAGCCACGCTTCCCACGGGGTCTGCGGCTCGGCCGGCCAAATCTCGACCGACTTGTAGCCCCGCGACGTGCCGGATCGTGTGATCGGCTCCAGTAAAACTTCGCTGACCTCGAATGCTTCGCGGTGCCAGAGGAAAAGGTTGTCCACCGCTTCCGCCGCGCGCTTTTCGTCGGCGTTCAATTTCCGACCAAGGCGGGCGGCAAAGAGCGCTGCGACAGCTTCTCCGGTCGGTGCGTGCTCTTCTTCGGTTGCTTCGCTCATCTCCACTGAATCTCCGAGCGCCTGTAGTGCGGTCGCACAGCAGTGCTTGCAATCGAAGCTTATCGGGCACGAGCACTCGCCATCCCAATCGCCTTCAGCGAAGCGCAACTTCACCTGATACACACTCGTCCCTCTGACCTCCGCGCGAAAACCGATGCCCTTTTTGTAACGCTCGAGACCCTTCACCCGAGCCTCCTCGAAATACCGCAGACCGCGCTGGCGCGCGCCTTTGTCGAGCGAGTCGAGGTATTGTTGGAGAGCTTCGAGTTGCTCTTGAGCTAAGCCGGTCACGGGAAAGGGGAAATGGGGCGCGCAGCGTTCGCTGAATAAGCCTTGCGCGCAAGTTGCAAAGACCGCCAGCGCTGGCGAGGAGCATCAATGACGTCGCCGCAGAATCGCCGCTACTTCGGACGAACCGAAAGGAACGAAACGATGTCGATGCGGTCAGTTGACGAACACGAGTTCGTTCGTGAGCAGGAGAACTTGGGCGTATTTCTCAAGCGGAGTCAGTCCGAGCGGAGCGGGTTCGGGTGGGCCGGCGAATTCGGTTTGCGCGCTCCACCGGTGTTTGGCGTGACCGGCGGGATCGCAAAGTTCGATGAGCGGAGCCCACGCAAATGTCTCGGGTTCTTCGCCGAGTGTCAGGACGATGAAGTCGATGGTGTCACCTTGTTTGACTTCGACGGACTCAAGTTTGGTGGGCTTCTTGGCGCCGCGAGCGTCCCATTTTCCGAGAAGTTTGGCGGGTTCTCCGGCGCGTGAGAGAACGACCCAGCCGCGGACGCCGGATTTTTTGGGCGCGGCGATATGGCCGAGGACGGCGTCGATGCGGACCGTGGCATCGACAGGCGAAGTCCAGCGCCGGGTCGGGCCTTGGGGCTGCGGTTGTGCGGCGCCGCCGGCTTCGGTGAGCGTGACCGCGCCAGTCTTGCCGCCGATCTGCCAGGCATCGGTCGCGAATCTTTTCGCCTCGAAAAACTTCACTTCCTTCGTTGCCTCAGCGAGGCGCCCGACACCGTAGTTCCAGTCGGACTTGGGAGGCAGCGCGGGTTTGCTGGCGGTTTGGAGTCGCAGAAATTCTAGGCCATCGCCGAGATCCTGCGCGGTGGGCTGGCGTTGAAAAAGAATCTGATAGAGGCGGCGGATGCGCTGGTCGTCGGTGGTCGGTTGGGCGATCTCCGGACGAGCGACGAGCAGCTTCGCCTGCTCGATGACGAAGGGGCTGTTCATCAAAAACAGCGCCTGCGTGGGGACGGTGGTTTCGTTGCGCTGCGGGCTGGTCATGTCCGGCGAAGCGAAGTCGAAAGTGGTGAAGACGCCTGGAAGGTTCAGCCGGTCGATGCTGGCGTAGAGCGTGCGCCGCGTGGCGTCGGTGGCGACACTCACACTGCGTCCGCCGATGTCGGGCGAAAGCGAACCGCTGGTGGCGAGAAGCGTGTCGCGCGTGGCTTCAAAGTCGAGCCGTCGGCGATTGAAATGCGAGAGCAGCGTGTTGCCAGGATCGAGTTCGGTGGCGCGCGGACTGTCGTCGCTACGCTGCTGGTAGGTATCGGAGAGGACGATGAGGCGGTGGAGTTTTTTGATCGACCAGCCATCGTCCATGAACCTGCGCGCGAGGTAGTCGAGCAACTCGGGATGGGTCGGAGCTTCGCCGCGCAGACCGAAGTCGCTCGGTGTGCCGACGAGTCCCTGGCCGAAGTGATCGAGCCAGATGCGATTCACCAACACCCGCGCAGTCAGCGGGTTTTCCTTGCTCGCGATGGCTTTCGCAAGATCGAGCCGACCGCTGCCATCGGTGAAAGGTTTGCGTTCGCCGCCTGCGAGGATTTCGACGAACTGCCGCGGGACCACGGGACCGCGCTTGGTCTTGTCGCCGCGGATGAAGACGAACGAATCGCGCGGCTTTTCCACGTCCTGGAGAACCATCGCGCGCGCTGGCGAGCCGGGGTGCGTGAGGTCGAGGTCGTTGACCTTCGATTGCAGCTTGTTCAGCACCGCCGATGAGCGCAGGCCCACATCGGTCCGAAAGGCGAGTCGGCTTGGATTTGCGGGCGCGTCGTCGCTTAACAACAGCCCGCGGATCTCCTGCTGATGGGCATCGGCGAGCGGCGGCACTTCGACGGCTTTTCGATTGGCCGCGGTCTGTGCTTGTTTGCGCGCCGCTTGGTAGGCGTCGTTTATTTTGGCGATCAGCTTGCCGTAACGCTGCGCAACTTCACCTATCGACTTCGGCGCCTCACCGGAAAAGAGCTGTGCGACGAGCGGATTGAGTGGCGATTGGGGATCGTCATTCGAGGCGAATTTTGCCGCGAGTTTCGGTGCTTCGGTGGCGAAATCTTTTTCCGGCAGTGCGGAGAAAGCGAGCCACGGGCCGAGGACCGGATGCGGCTTGCGATTCATGATGCGGAAAGCATTTTCCCAAGTCCGCGGGATGCCGGTGCCGAGTCCTTTCTGCCGATAGAAAATGGCCGGTGACGAACCGTCAGTTTGTTTGTTCCGAACGGCGTGAATGGCGAGGAGCAACTCGGGAAATTTCTGCCACGACTCGCCGAGCACGCGATTCCATTCGTCGGCTTCGTAGTCCTCGACTTCGGCCAGAGCGACGGCGCGCTGCTTTTCGTAGTCGGCGGTCGCAGCCTGGTCTTTGGGCCGCTCGATGACGGGCTCGTCGTCCGGCTCAACGCTTGAGGCGAAGACCCCGTGGAGCGAGTAATAATCCTTTGTCGGGATCGGATCGAACTTGTGATCGTGACAGCGCGCGCACGCGACGGTGAGGCCGAGCAGGCCGCGGCTGACGACATCGATGCGGTCGTCGATCAAGTCGTCGGGGCTGTTCAGGAATCGCTTGCCAACCGTGATGAATCCTAGCGCGGCGAGCGGGTGCTTGTCTTCGCCGAGCGGCAGTTTGTCGGCGGCGAGTTGCTCGATGAGGAACTGGTCGTAGGGCTTGTCCTCATTGAACGCGCGGATGACGTAGTCGCGATAGGTGTAGGCGTAGAGGTAGCGGTTGTCCTTGCCTTGAAGAACAGCCTCGCCGGTGGTTTCGGCGTAGCGCGCAACATCGAGCCAATGGCGCGCCCAGCGTTCGCCGTAACGCGGCGAGGCGAGCAGACGATCGACAAGTTTCGCGTAGGCGTCGGGCGATTTGTCGGCGAGAAACGTGTTGAGTTCGGCAGGTGTTGGCGGGAGGCCGATGAGATCGAAAAAAATGCGGCGACAAAGCGTGGCTTTGTCAGCGGGTGGCGCGGGCTTGAGGCCTTTTGCCTCGAGCTTCGCGAGGATGAAGGCATCGACGGGCGTCCTGGGCCACGTCTTGTCTTTCACGTCGGGCGGTGCGGGATTGCCGATTGGCTTGAAGGCCCAGTGCGTGCGCGCTTTTTGCCAGATTTCATCGGTCGCGCCGACACCTGCGGCTGTGATGCGAGGATCGGGTGCGCCGCGCTTCACCCACTCGTCGAAGACGGCGATTTCCGCGTCGGGCAGCTTCTCTTTCGGCGGCATCGCGAAGTCGGGATCGTTGAAATGAACAGAGCGCAGCAGCAGGCTCTCGCCGGGCTTTTTCAAATCGATCGCCGGCCCGGTGTCGCCGCCTTTCGACCATCCATCGCGCGAGTCGAGCGTCAGGCCGCCCTTGATTTTTTTCGCCTCGTGGCTGTGGCAGTCGTAGCAACGCTTCTGCAAAATGGGCTGCACCTTTTGCTGAAAGAAATCCGCGTCGTCCTTGGAAAGAGGCGGATCTTCGGCACGCAGGATGCCCGCGGCGAGGAAGAGAATCGTGGCGAGGCGCATCTAAGCGATGATTGGTTTTACAACCTGGCCAAAGACATCCGTGAGGCGGAAGTCGCGGCCATTGTAGCGGTAGGTGAGCTTCTCGTGATCGAAGCCGAGGAGCGCGAGGATCGTGGCGTGGAGGTCGTGGACGTGGACCTTGTTTTCGACCGCGGCGTAGCCAACGTCGTCCGTCGCGCCATAGACGGTGCCGCCTTTCACACCACCGCCCGCGAGCCACGCCACAAAGCCCTTCGCGTTGTGATCACGACCGGGTGGCGTCTCGACTTTGAGGTCGGCGGTCGGGAGCTGGCGGCGTGGCATGCGTCCAAATTCACCGCCCCAAACGACGAGCGTATCATCGAGCATGCCGCGCTGTTTGAGATCGGTGAGAAGCGCGGCGATGGGCTCGTCGCATTCGCCGGCTTTTTTGCGGAGCACATTTGCGAGATCCTGATGATGATCCCAGCCGGGATGCCAGACCTGCACGACGCGCACGCCGCGTTCGAGCAAGCGGCGCGCGATGAGCATTTGCCGGCCGGTGTCGGTGTCGGCGAGATACATTTTGCGCATCGCTTCCGGCTCCTTGGAAATGTCGAAGGC
>JBBSDS010000116.1:0-13302 GCA_038240495.1 Chthoniobacterales bacterium
AATGGCACGCAGGATATTTTCTACGCGGACGGCTCGGTCTTTTTCTTCAGCACGCACCAGTGGCCGTGGTATCCCGGCACCGGCCCCGCGAGCGAAACCGGTGAAAGCGCGGGGAAAGGGACGACGCTGAATTGTCCGCTTCCCGCGATGTCGGGCCGGGCGGAAATCTTTGCGGCTTTTGAAAAGCAACTTGCCCCGGCGGCGGACGCCTTTCGTCCGGACCTCGTGCTCATTTCGGCAGGATTTGACTCCCGCGTGGGTGACCCGCTCGGGCACTTTCAACTGACCGACGCGGACTTTGCCGATCTCACAAAACTCGTGCGCGAAATCGCAGACCGGCATGCGCAAGGCCGGGTCGTTTCGATCCTCGAAGGCGGCTACAATCTTCCCGGACTGGCCAGCGCGGCAGCGGCGCATGTCGGCGCGCTGCTGGCCTAGACGCTTGAGGCCGATGGAACCGTCTGCTACGAGCGCTCCGATGGACAATGGTCCGAAATCTCCCAATCTGGTGGCGGCTCCGACATTTCCGCCACTCGCCGCCGACCAGTGGGTCTTCAATCGCTACTGGCTGGAGCGGGAACTCGGACAGGGATCGGGAAGTGTCGTCTGGCTGGCTGAAGATCGGCGGCAGCAGATTTGGGTGGCGCTGAAATTTCTGCCGCAGGAATTGGCTCGCGACGCGGCTGCACTTGAAGCCGTGCGCCGCGAGACGCTGCTGAGTCGGCGGATCGCGCATCCCCACATCGCGCGTGTTTTCGATTTCGAGCAGGACGAGTCGATGGCGGCCATTGTTGTGGAGTTCTTCGAGGGTTACTCGCTGGCTCGACTCCGGGAGCAGCGGGTCGAGGAGTGTTTTGACGCCGCGGATCTCGAGCGCTGGGTGGCTCAAATATGCGAAGCGCTTCGGTATGCCCACACAAGTCTGCGCGTGGTGCATGGCGATCTCAAGCCCGCCAATCTCCTGATCGATGCGGATGGAAGTCTGAAAGTGACGGCCTTGGGCATTGCCCGTGTCCTCGCGAATGCGTTGAACCGCACGACCCCGGCGCCGCTCGCGCCCGCGTCGCTGCCTTACCAGAGCCCGCAGCGGGCGCTCGGCGCGCTGCCGTGTGAAGCCGATGACATCTATTCGGTCGGTGCGGTCATCTACGAGATGATCACGTCGCAGCCGCCGTTTTATCGGGGAGACATCGCGACGCAGATTCAAAGCGCGGACGTGCCTTCGATGAAGGTGCGGCGGGACGAATTGCAAATTCAAGGCGCGCCTATTCCTCCAGCTTGGGAGACGGCGGTGACGGCGTGCCTCGCGAAGAATGCAGAAGATCGCCCGGCGAGTGCTGAAGAGCTGGCGAGCTTGTTGGGGACAGAATTGCGGGCGAGCGCACCAGCTTCATCCGCGCCCCGGATCGATGGGCGGGCGCTGCTCGTCCTCGGTGCGTTTCTGCTCGGGGGCGTTATTTGGACTCATGAATATTCCCGGCAGCGACTCGTGCCACCACCAAGCGTTGCCGCGCGTCCCGAACCGACCCCGATTCCTGCACCGCCCGCCACTCCAGCACCAGCGAGCATTCCGAGCACGCCCGAGCCGTCGCTGCTGACGCTGGCGCCGTCGAAGACTGGGTCGATTTTCGTCAATAGCCTGCCCGCGGGCGCGACCGTTTTCCTCGACGGCGTGCGCAGGGGACTCAGTCCGATGAAAGTGGTGAATGTTCCGTTGCGGAGCGGTTTGCTCGCGCTGGAAAAGGACGGCTACGAACGTCAGGAACTGATGATTTATTCGGGACTTGGCGGATTCCAACAGCCCCCCCTGATCGAACTCGTCCGCAAACCGTCCGAGCTGCCGCGTGGCACGCCGCCGCCGCTCGCGCTTCCACGCTCAACGCCACCGCCGACTCCGCCATCGCTGTTCGACTCTCCACCGACTGCCACGCCGCCTCCACCCGCTGAAATCCGGCCGGTTGCGACGGCGGATGCCGAGACGCCGGAAGCGGTGGTGAAAAACTACGTGCAAGCTCTCATGAACGCGGACCCAGCGCCCTACTTGCAGCTTTGTGCTCCGCGCGTCGATTTCTTCGATGAAGGCGTGCAGAATCACGAACGCATTCGCCGGGATCGCAAAAGCCTCACCGCGCGCTGGCCGGTTTATCAGGTGCAAAATGTGCGCGATATTTCCGTCGAAGACACCGCCAATCCGGAAACAAAGCGCCTCGCATTTACCTACGATTGGGAAGTCAGCAACCCGGCGAAGAAACTCACGCGGAGCGGAGCAGCGCACGATATTCTCGACCTGCACAAAAGCAGTGGGCACTGGCTGATCACGAAAATGCGGCAGGAGCGAGCGGGTCGCTGAAGGAGACTGGATGCGAAGGGCTCTCGGACTGCTGCTGCCACTGCTGATCGTCCTGATTGGCGTGACGCTTTACTTTCGTTCCGCCTCGACGCATCCGCCGGCGGTAGCGGCGCCGCGAGCCGCCGCTACGCCACCGCCGCCGACCGCGATCGAAATCCCCGCCCCGCCGGTTGCACCTCCCGTCGTGGCGGCGCCGCCCGCGACACCCGCGCCACTTCCGACTCCCGCAGCGCCCGCTGGTCCCCGTCGTGTGATCGCGCTCGACATCGGACATACGCTGTCGCAGCCCGGCGCGATCAGCGCGAGTGGTGTGCCGGAGTTCGAGTTCAATCGCCGCATCGTTCGTCGGATCGAGGAACGGTTGCGGGCTTCACCGCGTTTCGTCCCGGTGATCATCAATCCCGACGGCGGCGCGATCACCCTCAGCGAAAGGACGCGGCACGCCGCCCTCGCCGGAGCCTCTTTGTTCATCGCCGTGCATCACGATTCCGTAGCCGACAAATATTTGCAGATGCAGGAAATCGGCGGGCGCAAATTTGCCTACTGCGATCGCTTCCATGGGTTCGGTGTTTTCATGTCGGGAAGGAATCCGGAGGCGGCCCGCAGTTTGGAATTTGCCCGCATCCTCGGGAGCGAAATGCAAAAGAGCGGCTTTGAATTTTCGCCGCATCACCATGAGCCGATTCACGGCGAGAATCGCCCAATCATCGACCCCGCATGCGGCGTCTATCAGTACGACGATCTCGTCGTTCTCAAGAGCGCGGTCATGCCCGCGGTGCTCCTCGAATGTGGCGTGATCGTGAACCGCGAGCAGGAGGTACTGCTGAACGCGCCGGTGACGCAACAGATGATTGCCGGCATCGTCGTGGCTGCGATCGAGCGATACTTTGCCGCGCCGCAGTAGCGGAAGATGGCGGAGCCTACAGCATCCGCGCGGGCTGGCCGGTAGCGAGTGCCAGAGCTCGCTCTGCGGCATGCACCGCATGCTGCGCGAGTTGGGAGCAATAGACGCCTCTTCTTGCCAAGAAGGCATCCGCTTTCCATCATCGGCGCGAAATCAATTCACCGGTCTCCGCCGCGAGACCACAACCTGCGAAAATCCATGGCCCACGAACTACCCGCCCTCCCTTATCCCACCAACGCCCTCGAACCACACATCGACACAAAGACGATGGAGATTCACCACGGCAAGCATCACGCCGCTTACGTGACGAACCTCAACAAAGCCCTCGAAAGCGCGCCCGCGCTTGCTGGAAAAAGCGCCGAAGATCTGATCAAAGATCTCGCTTCCGTGCCCGACGCCATCCGCGGTCCGGTACGCAACAACGGCGGCGGTCATGTAAACCACAGCTTTTTCTGGAAGCTCCTCACGCCGAAGAGCGAGGGCAAGCCGGTCGGCAAACTCGCCGATGCGATCAACGCGACGTTTGGCGATTTCGAGCAGTTCAAGGAAAAGATGAATGCGGCCGGCGTGGCCCGGTTCGGCTCGGGTTGGGTTTGGCTCTGCGCGAGCGGCGGCAAGATTTCGATCTGTTCGACGCCGAACCAGGACAATCCCACGATGGACGTTGCCGATGGCTGCGGCGGAACTCCCGTGCTCGGCATCGACGTGTGGGAACACGCTTACTACCTCAACTACCAGAACCGCCGCCCCGACTACCTCAAGGCTATTTGGAACGTGATCAATTGGGCGCAGGCGGAGGAAAACTATCAGGCCGCGCTGAAATAATCTTTCGGCAAACTGCTTGCATGGAACCCGGAGCCGCCTCGAGCGGCTCCGGGTTTTTCTTTTCCGGCGCGTGAATGGCGAAAGCCTGGAGCAACTGCCTAAAATCATTTCCGCATTTACGTGTCATCCTGAGCGGAGCGGAGGCGGCAAGGCGGGCGCAGCGCAGTCGAAGGATCCCGTGAATTCACGAGCGATGTCGTAGGGAATCGCCGGGGTTCTTCGCCTGCGTTTCGTCCCACCTTCGCCGCGACGAAACTCCGCTCAGGGTGACACGGGATCTTACACGGAAACTATTTCTGGCAGATGCCCCCAATCGCGAAAACCTAATCGTCGCCAGAAAGCAGGACGGGTTCCAAACGTTTGAGCCCGTCGGCAAAAAAACGTTCTCGCATTTCTCCGACGTAGAGCCGCGACACCGCGTCCTCGGCGGCGCTCTTGGCGTGCGAAACTTCGTAGCGCGGCGGGAGCAGTCCGCCTTTGCCCCGGTGGGCAGCGCACAGCATGAGGAGGGTTTGCTCGATGCGCGAGGCGTCGCCGCTAGGGAGGGAAGTCTGGGCGAGAGCGCGGTCGCAAAGGTCGAGATCGATGTCGCCTTTGGAAAGCAGGCAAAGGCCGCTGTTGACGCGTGGCCAGATTTTTATGCCGAGTTCCGCGCGCGCCTCGGCGGCGGTGATGACGGAGTGCTCCGCGACATCTTCGTGGAACCTGCATTCATCGGATTGCGCGGCCACCCAATCGAGGATCTCGCGGGGGTGGCTGAAGAAAAGGAGACCGCTATCGAAAAGAAGGAAACGCTCGCCCGCGGCGAAATGCGCTACGTCGAAAACCTTGAGTGCCAGGGAGTGCGCGCGGCGATAATCCGCGCAGAAAGGAAAGGGGTGGAGCAGGGGAGTGATGGTCGCATCGGCTTCGGACCGCATGACGACGCGCGCGGACGGGAAAAGCTTTTGGAGCGTGGCCCGACCTTCTTCCGGGAGAGTGCCGTCGTCGTGGATGACGACCGGCCAGGCAAATTCGCTGAAATGAAAAAAGCTCGCGAGTGTCCAGGCGGTGCGCAGCCAGTCATCCAGACCAGTGAGAATATGCACGGAAACCGTCTGCGGTGCTTCCCGCCAAAACGGCCATGACCAATGGCCGATCCGCGGCAGAATCTTGTAGTCGTAGTATGTGGCTTCCCAACCGCGACTGAGATCGCGCCGGAGTTGCCGCCAAAGTTTGCCAAGTGAAGGCACGCGGGTATCTATCGCGGACGAAGACCTACGCGCAAGTGCGCCACTTTGGAGTCGATGAGTTTTACAGCCTTCGGCGGGCTTTCATCACGCCCACGACCAGCATTCGAGTTGAAAATCTTCGCCTTCGACTGCGAGGGCGGCGGTGTATCCGTCGGCAGGCGTCAGTTTCAGCATCGACCAGCGGTCGGGGGCGACGACCTTCAATCCGTGGGCCAGACCGATTCCACTGGCCTTTAATCGCGCCTCCGTGCTCGTCCAAAGATCGTAAAACTTCCAGGCGCGCTGGGCTGGCTGAAGGAGGCGCAAATCCCAGGCATCCTCGGGCTCGAAATAATAATCGGCCAACGTTTGAAAAGGAACATTGTCACGCATCATTTCCAGATCGATGCCGACCGCGCGGGCGTGGGTGACAGCGAGGAGCATGAGGTCGTCGGAGTGGCTGAGGTTGAACTGCAACGAACTGCACGCGCCGGTGAGTTCCGGCTTGCCGTATGTGCCCTGCTTGAACCGAAGGTCGCAAGGCGCAAGATCGAGATAGCGCCCGAGGATGCTCCGTAGAAGTCCCCGTCCCGAGATGAAGCGGGCGCGGTCGAGGGCAAAGTGAAAACGCTCGGCCCGAATCAACTCGTCGGGCGCAAGGATCTGGCGCAAAGCCGAAACGTCGGTGTCTCCCAGTGCCGCTCGCCAGACATGCACCTCGCCGGGACCGATCGGCGGGTGGCTGGTGGCGGTTTTCCAGTCGGCGTGCTGCGGGAGTTTCATGGTAGTGACTCACTAAGCAAACTCTTGGCCTGAGCGATACTTTTTTTGATCACTTCTCCGATCATACCTTCCGAGACATCCGGTGCGCTCACCTTTTGACGAGCTCCGGCTCGGGCAGCGCTTTGCGGTCCGCCTTTCCCGTCGCAGTTAGTGGGATCCGATCGATGCGCTCGAAATGACTCGGCACCATGTATTCCGGCAGCCGTTCCTTGAGGTGATTTTTCAGGCGGTCTCGGTCGAGGGCCGTTCGCTCAACCAAATAGGCGACGATGAGGATGACGCTTTCGGAATATCGCTTCACAACAACGATGCAATCCGCGACGCCGGGAAATCCCCGGATGGTATTTTCGATTTCGCCGAGTTCGATCCGCAGGCCGCGAATTTTAACCTGGTGATCCTCGCGACCGAGGTATTCGACGTTCCCGTCCGGCAGCCAGCGCGCGATGTCGCCCGTCCGGTAAATTTTTTCGCCAGGACGCAGCGGGTTGTTGGTAAATTTCTCGGCAGTCAGCTCGGGGTTGTTTAGATAACCGCGAGCCAGGCCGTCGCCCGCGAGGCATAACTCGCCGGCCTCACCAATCGGCGCAGCTTGTCCGTCCTTGATGACATACAGCCGTGTGTTGTGGATCGGACGACCAATCGGAATCCGGTCGAAGTCATCGACCGTCGGACAATCGTAATAGGTAACGTCCACCGTGGCTTCGGTGGGTCCGTAGAGGTTCGTCAACTTCGCCTCGGATTTGCTGCCGAGCAGTTGGTTGAACTTCCGGACGTGCGCGGGCATGAGCGCTTCGCCGCTGGCAAACACTCGCCGGAGCGACGCGAGGCCGGCTATGTCGCGCCCATCGAGATACTCGAGGAAGGCGTTGAGCATCGATGGGACGAAGTGCAGGACCGTGATGCGATGACGACGGATCGCATCGACGAGGAGCATCGGGATTTTTTCGCCGCCCGGTCGGAGGAAGCAGAGCGTCGCGCCGGTCATGGCCCACCAGAAAAGCTCCCACACAGACACGTCAAAATAGTACGGCGTCTTTTGGAGGATGACGTCGTCCGGACCGATGGGATAGGCCGCCTGCATCCAGTGGAGGCGATTGACCACGGACCGGTGTTCGATCATCACGCCCTTGGGTCGGCCGGTGGAACCGGACGTGTAAATGACATAAGCCAGATCGTCGGGCTGGTTGAGGCACCGCGGATTATCCTCCGCGCCTTGATACGTGTCCGGGCTTTCCAAATCAATGGTCCTGCCGTCGAACGCGACGAGCTGCGCCGTCTTTGGCTGAACGAGGAGAACGCGGACGCCGGCGTCTTGCAGCAGATAGCGGATACGGTCGGGGGGATTGTCCGGCGCAATGGGAAGGTAGGCGCCGCCAGCTTTGAGGATGCCCATGAGGCCGATCATCATGGAAAACGATCGCTCGACGAGGACGCCGACGATGGTGCCGGGTCCGACGCCCGCGGTTCTTAAAAAATGGGCGAGTTGATTGGCCCTGGCGTTGAGCTGGGCGTAGGTGAGCGTTGGTTCGCCGAAGGTTTTGTCGTGGTCGCAGATCACCGCGGTGGCAGAGCCGAGTTGGGCGACTTGTGCCTCGAACAACTCCTGCAAGGTGACTCGATCCGGGAATGGGTGCTCCGTCCGATTGAACCGGTTGATCCGGTCCTCGTCGGTTTCGTCCACGAGTGGTTGAGTCGAGTTCACGCGGTGGTCTTGGAGGCGGCATCGACGAAGGTCCTACCGAGCAGTTCCTCGTGGATTTGTGTGGTGCCTTCGATGATTTCGAGAATCTTCGCATCACGATAGTAGCGGGATACGGGCGCGTCTTCGTGGCAACCAGCGGCGCCCCAGATCTGGACTGCATCGGCAGCGGCGCGGACGGCGGCCTGCGAGGAAAAGTATTTTGCCATGAGCGCCCTGGTGAAGGCTTCGGGCAGACGGTCATCGGTGGCACGGCACGCCGCCAGGCAGAGCAATCCGGCGGCGTGCAAGTCGGTGCCCATACGCGCGAGCAACGACCGGATCATTCCGAAATCGCCGACAGCCGCGGTCCCCACTTTACGCGTGGCAGCCCGCGTCGCGGCTTCTTCGAAACAGCCGCGCAGCAATCCCAACGCGGAGCACGCGGTGCTGATGCGCCCGTATTGCAAGCCCACTGGCGCGATAAAGCTCAGCGCAGCGCCGGGCCTGCCGAGCACGTTGGCGGCGGGAATCGTCACTTCCGCGAAGCTGACGCGTGCAAGCCCGGCGGCGCGGAAGCCGAGCATGCCGGTGACTGGCTCGACGGTGACGCCAGCCGATTCCCTCGGAAGCAAGCAGGCCAGAGGCAGCGAGCCCGCGTAACCGATGACGAGAAACAGGCCCGCAGTCTGCCCATAGGAAATCCAGGTCTTTTGCCCGCTGAGCCGGTAAGTGCCGTCGCCGGCTGGTGTGAACTGGGTCTGGAGCGATTGCAGATCGCTGCCGGCGCCGGGTTCCGTCAGGGCAAAGGCGCCGATGATTTCGCCGCGCGCGAGCCCGGGCAGCCAGCGTGACTTTTGTTCCTCGCTGCCCCACTTGAGCACCGTCATCGCAACCATGGCCTGCACCGTGAGCAAGTCCGTGAGCGAAGCGCTCGCCCGGCCAAACGCTTCATTGAGCAGGCCGAACGTGACGGTGTCCCAGCCCTGGCCGCCGAACTTTGCGGGAATCGTCGAGCCGAGATAACCAGCACTGGCGAGACTCGCCACGGTGGCGGCGGGAATCTTCTCCGCGCGATCCCAATCCGCCGCCGCTGGCGCGACCTCTCTCGCCACGAATTCCCGGAACTCGCGCTGGCGGGTTAGCTGGACGTCGGTAAGGAAGCTATGCACGGACCTGAATCAAACGGCAGACGGTTGCGCCGTCTTGCGGACGACGAAATCCGCCGCCGCTTCGATCGACTGAAAATTCGCGATCTCGAGGTCGTCGGGGCCTACTTCGACGGCGAACGATTTTTCCAGAAAGGTCATCAGCTCGACGGCGAAGAGTGAATTGACGATGCCGCTCTCGAAAAGATTGTCGTCGTCCGCCAAGTCGGGCAGATGGATTGCGGCGAGAATGAACGCCCGGATTTTTGCGCGGATCTCTGATTCGTTGGTGTTGTTCATGATGGTCTAGGCTTGTGGATAAATGTGAAATCCCCGACCGGATTTGCGGCCAAGGTGGCCGGCGTCCACGAGCTTTCGCAGCAGAGGGCAGCAGCGGTATTTGGGATCGTGGAAACTGTCGTAAAGGACATCGAGAGAGTTGGCCACAGTGTCCAATCCGATCAGATCGGCCGTTTCGAGCGGCCCCATCTTGTGCCCGAAACATTGTTTGAAAATTTGATCGATCGTCTCCGCGGTGCCGACTTGATCCTGCAACACGAATGCGGCCTCGTTCATGAAGACGTGGGAGATGCGGTTGGAGACGAAGCCCGGCAGGTCGTTGACGATGATGGCGTGTTTGTGCAGTTGGTCGAAGAGCGCTTGCAGAAGTTCGACAGTCTTGTCGGACGTGTGAAAACCCCGGATGACTTCGACGGTCGGCTTGAGATGGACGGGATTCATCATGTGCAGGCCGATGACCTCTGACGGCCTGCTCGTGGCAGCGGCAATCCGCGTGATGGAGAGGCATGAGGTATTGGCGCCGAAACAGACGCCGGGCGGCATGAGCGCGTCGAGTTGCTCGTAAATCGGGCGTTTGATTTCCCACTTCTCGGGAATGTTCTCGATGATCATGTCGCAACCGGCGAGGTCCTTGAGTTCGCGGGAAAACGTCATCCTCCGGGCGGCTTCTTCTCGCGACACGCGAGGCAAAGTCTTCGAGAACATCGGAGCGAAGCGGACGCTCTTCAGGACTTCGTCCTCCGCCTTGCGCAGAGCCGCGTCGGAAATATCCACGACGACCGCGTTCAGCCCGTGCAGGACGAGGTCGGTGACGACGCCAGTGCCGATGTTCCCTGCTCCGACAACGCCGATGGTAGAAAATTTCATGTCAGGCGACCCTCCGTTTTATCAGCTTGTTGCGCCTCTGCCGACCGCGTGATTCGGCGCCGGCCGACGCTGCGGATGAGCCTTCGCCGGAGCTTGCTGAGTCGTCGAGTTTCGCGGCCAGGAGCGCGATGGTCGGGCACTCAAACAGCGCGACAATCGAGACGTTCTTCTTCAATTCCTTTCGGATCATGGCAATGACCATCACGGCCTTGAGCGAGGTGCCGCCCGCGTCGAAGAAGTTTTCGTTGGTTCCGATGTGCGCCCGGCCCAGCGCCTTTTTCCAGATCGCTGCGAGCGACCGTTCCAGCGTGCTGGCGTCCTCGGTGGGCTCCGGTTCGGCTGCTGGCTGGGATTGCTGCCGCGTGGATTCCATCGCAACGACGATTGCTTCGATGGTGTTCAATTCGTCACCGAGCCGCTGCATCGCGACGGAAAGATCCCTCCCGCCAAACCCGCTCCGGCGCGCGGTCGGGCCGCGCTTTTCGCCGACTGCTTCGGAGGTCTGCTCTTCGGGCTCATAACGCAGTCCCGCCAAGGTCGCGGCAGGAAGTTCAAGCGTCAGACCATCGCCTTTCGAGACCAATCCATCAGCTCCGAGCCGTTTGATGAACTCCCTCGCTGGCTCATTCCGATCCGTCCTGCGATAGGAAAATTCGATGAGCGATTTTCCGTCGCGGAGCGCGCGGCTGGCCAGCTCCGCCACCATGCGATGCTCCACACCTTTGCCGAGCGCGCGGCAACTGAGCAGCAAAGTGTCCACGATGAAGCGATCCGCCTCGGTCGTGTAAAGGATGGCGCCGACCAGGCCGTAGTCGCCAAAACGATCACTCACCGACGTGGCGAGGCAGGTCGCACCGGAGTTCAGCAGGTCGCGGATTTCTCCCTCCGATCGGCGAATCGAGGTGAGGTTGAACTGGTTGGTTCGCAGGGTCAGTTGGGCCACGCGCGCGATGTGCTCATCCGTCGTCTCAGCCACGTCGATCCGCAAATTCAGCCCATCGAGAAAGTCGCGCAGTGTGGGTGCCGCGGCGCGCAATTCTTCGCGCTCCACGTTGGTCTGGTACCACTGGCTCCGTTCGCGATCCTCGCGAGTCGCGGCGGCGCGATCGAAGATCCAAAGGCTTTCGAGAAAAGCGGGTATCCGACCGCTTTCCTGCGGGAGTTGCAGGACGATTACCTCCGAACAGCCCGCACGCACCGCGGCGCACTCGACCGGATTGTCGTCGATGAACACAAAACTTTCGAGGCCCAGACTAAACTGCGCGGCGAGGGCGCGAAGATTGTCAGGTTTCGGCTCCCAGTTGATCCGCCATCCAGCGAGGTGCTCGCGACGCAGCGGCATCTCCGGCCGTTGCTCGAAGACCGCAAGCACGTCCGCTTCCTGGTTCTTGCTGCACAGCGCGAGGAGCACTCCCGCCTGGGTCTGCTCGATCATGAATTCCTGCAAGCGGTGGAACGCTGGGGTGACCTGAATTCCCTGTGGTCCGTCCTCGCCGCAGAGCCCCTGCCAGAGCGTGTTATCACAATCGAGCACGATGACTTTGACGAGCGGTGCGCCGAGATTGAAGACGGCGCGGAACAAGGCCGTGCCGATCGCCGCGTAGCCCTCCGGCGTGAACGGCACGTGCCCAAGCTGATGGCTGTGTGCATCGTGAATCTCGCGCACTGGATATTTGTTCAGGATGGCCTGCGAGCCGATGGGCCGAATGTGCGGATGGCGCTTGGCCACGGCGAGCACGCGTTCCTCGGCCGCGTCGAGCGCGGCGGCGTGGACGCCAGTTGTCTTGGGGGCGATGGCTAGAACCAGCGGGGTGGAAGTCGCAGCGGCAAAGGTCTCGAGTGCGTCGCAGAATTCGTGGACCTTCCGCGGCAATCCGTCTGCCGCCTCGGCCACGGCGGTTGCGGCGGGTTCGCGCCGCGTGGCGTAAATGTTGAAGAGCCCGGAATCCTCCAGCAGTTTTTCCTCGACGACCGCGCAGCGAAAACCGCGACGAGTCAGGAGTTCCTCGATGGCTTGCACCGCCGACCGGGTGCGGTCGTGGACTTCCATCACGATCTGATCAATGAGCGGCCAGTGCTCCTCGGAAATGCCGCGGATGATTCCCATCTCGCTCTTCTCCGCATCGATCTTCAACAAGTGAATCCGCGTCAGACCGTTTTCGCGGATGATGTCGGAGACCGAAGTCAGCGGACACTCGATGGTCTCCGCGCGGAGGCGATGGTTCGTCAGATCCTCCACATCCGCATCTTGCACACCGTTGTCGGCCAGCTCGTTTTGCAGGACGTTGCGAACGACCGCCTGAACGGCAGCACGGTCCTCGCGTTCGTCGGGATGAAAACTAGAGAAGACGGAAGAGTGCTCGTAAAACGTGAACTGCGCCTGCCCCTTTTTTTCAGCGACGCCGCAATTGAAGGCGCGGACCCGGGCGGGATCGCCGTAGGCCGCGCAATTCGCGCGAAGGAGATCGAACACGCGCGGCGATGGCTCGAAGGCGTAGATCGCCGGGCTCTTGCATCGGCTCATTACAAAAAGAGAGAAGAGCCCGATGTTTGCGCCGATGTCGATGACCGTGTCGCCGTCCGCGAGTTGGATGCCGTGGCGGAGGTAAGATTGGTCCTCGAAAATCTCCTGATAGACGTAGTTCGTTTCGTAGTCGTTGAGGTGGACGATCTCGATCCCGTTCGGGAGCACGGCCCGAGGTCGCGCGCCAAAGCAAGCCGTGGTGCGTGCCGGATCGGTGGGGCGAAGCGTGTGCCGGTCCTCGTGCAGCCAATCCTCAAGATTGAGGACGATCAGGTTGATCCCATCGCGATTGCCGTGGAAGGCGCTCGCCGGGTCGAGCAACTGCTGGAAGACCTGATTGTAGGGCGCGAAATCGACGCGCACGTTCCGCCCGAAATGCCGGCCCCAAAACCGGAGCGATTCTTCCAGCGGCTCCGCGGTGAAGGTCGAGGCGACGCAAAGCCGAGTCTCCGCCGGAGGAATTGCTCCCGCAGACGCCGGCCGGTCGATGAAGGCGAGGTTCACGCCAGAAAATTCCCAAAGACGCGTTCCGTTGGCGTCCACGATCTGGACGGAGCCAGTCAACCCAACGATGGCGGCTTCTTTGGAATCCGTCCGGGAAGCGCGGGCCCACCATGGTCCCGGTCCGCTCAGCGATCCCACGACCAGGCGGTCGATGGACTTGAGAATGAACGTCCGCCCATTCTCGATAGTAAATGCCGACAGAAGTTGC
>JBBSDS010000117.1:0-13288 GCA_038240495.1 Chthoniobacterales bacterium
CACGGGACGGACTTCCTTTTTCAAAAGCTCGTGCATCTTGAAGCCAGTGCCGTCGGGCCGAACCTGATACGCGCGACCGCCGGTGCCGTCGGTAGCGTATTGATAGCCCCAGTAGTCGAACGAAGTGCCGTGCGGATTGGGCGAGTTAGTCGCGTGCATCGAGATGGTGAAGCGGCGCGGGTCGAATCGATACATCGCGGATGCGGTGCTCTGCAAAGAGGGTCCCCAAGGATGCTCGTAGTTATGCTGCATGAAGACCCCGCTCTGCCAGTAGATGCCACCATCGGGGCCATAGATGAGGTTATTCGCGCCGTGATGGGTGTCGGAGGAGTCGACGCCTTGCAGGAGAACAATCCGCACGTCGGCCACGCCATCGCCGTCGGTGTCCTTGAGGAAGAGTAACTCCGACATGCAGGTGACAATGACCCCGCCGTTCCAGAATTCAAAACCCAGCGGATTCTGCACTTTCGCAAACTCGGTAACGCGATCCGCGCGTCCGTCGTTGTCGTCGTCGTGGAAGATGAGCAAGGCATCGTTCATCGGCTTCAGTGGCTCCCACTTCGGGTAAGTTGGCCACACGGCGGCCCAGAGTCGGCCCTTGGTGTCGAACTGCATCTGCACGGGATTCACGAGTTGCGGGAAGCGGGCCTCATCGGCAAACAGGTTGACCTTGAATCCCTTTGCTACGCCCATGTGTTGAATAGCTTCCTCACCGCTGATGTATTTGAGCGTGCCTTCCTTCATCGCGCTGGAGCTTTTGCTTCCGCCGCCCACGTTGGAAATCACCGGCACGGGAGGCGGCACATTGCTGTCGTTCACTACCTTGTCCTTTCCCAAGGCACGCGCCCAGATACGCTCATCGCGATTGGCGGTCATAACATCGAGCATGACTAACTCATGTTGAAGAACGTCGGCATTGCTTTGATCTTTGACGAACCTCAGCGTGGAGCGTCCGCCCCACACGTCGTTGCCGTCCGAGGCGCGGTAGCGGTTGAGCCAATGCATGTCCTTGTCGAGGACGGCGGCGCGCAGCGGTTCCATTGACGCCGAGGTGCTGACGGGCTTACCAAGCAACGCTTTCGCGATCACCTCGGCGAGCTGGCGGTCGCCTTCTTCGGTTAAGTGGACGCCGTTGATGGTAAGTGGCGAGCGTGCGGCTTTGTAGAGTTCAAGCGAGGGATGGAACAGGTCGACAAACGCGACACCAGCTTCCTTCGCGGCGGCCTCGGTAGCCTTGGTGAAAGCTTCGAGCTGCACGTTGTGCGCTTTACCATCGGGCACGTTTGGGTTGTGCGTGTCTTCGTGGGCGATGGGACTGAAAAGGACGATGTGCGGGAAGCCGGTGCCGTTCGCCTTCGAGCCGCGGGTCTTGCGCACAAACTCGACGAGCTTCTTACGATAGTCGTCAGCTTTCTCCACACCATCGAACGACTCGTTGTAACCAAAGAAACCGAACACGACATCGGCCTTCACATGCCGCAGGTAATCGGTCATCGAGGTCGCTCCGCTGCTGCGGGGGAACGAATCGGGCCGATCGCCACTCGCACTCATATTGCGGTAGCGCACCTGCTGGTCCGGGAGCTGGCTTTGCAGCAAGGTCTCCATCCATCCGTCATGCTGCATACGATCGGGCAGGCCATTGCCGAGGATCGCGACCACTTCGCCCTTTTTGAAAACGAACGGAAGCGGATCACGATAGCCGGCGGGCACGTCGGCGAGTGCGGGTTCTTTCGCCGTGTCGGGTTTCTTGCTGTCGCCTTTCTTACTCTCAGTCTTCGCGGCCGGCTGGCCCGGCTTGCCGTCGTAGCTGAGATAAGCGACCGCGCCTTTGTTCTTCACATCGAGCTCCATGACTTGCGGCGCGGCGATGTTCGTGGCGCGGAAGACTTCTTTGCGGTCCGCGTCGAGCAGCGTGAGCGTGAGGTTATCGAGCCGGCTTTCAAATCCTCGGCGGTTCCAGATGCCGATCTTCTCGATGTCCTTCGCCTGCCCGAGATCCAGTTCCCACCAAGGCTGCGTCGAGCCCTCGTTCGTCGTGTGCGTCTGCCCGCCTTTGCCCCAATCGGGATCCTTGTTGCCATCAATCGCTTTCGACGCGACGCCGCTTCCATTAGTACTGGACTGCGTGGCCTTGCCGCTCGGCGCGACGTTTTTGCCGCCGCTGATCACCTCCACTTCCGCGAGCGTGAGAATGCGCTTGTCGCCCGGCAGTTCGATACGAACGAAGCGCGCCGGCTTGTCCGTGATCAACACTGCGGCAGATTCTGCGGACTTCTTTGGCTCCGCTACCGCCGCGGGTTTGGCGTCCGGCTTCGCTTCTTCCTTCTTCGTGTTGTTATTCGCCGGGATCGGACTCTCCCAGCCCGCATACATCTCCGGCTTGACGCCTTTCGCATTCGCTGCGCTGCCAAAGGTGTTCGGCTTAAATGGCCCGACGAATGCAATGTCCAAGTCGGGTTTGATCGCGTCCTCCATGCCCAGCACCCACAAGCAGCCATTCACGAGCAACCGGCGATAGCCTTCATTCGTGATGTCCTCCGGCGTGCCGTAGAGCGTCGTAAAGACGCGCCCGCTTTTACCCGATGCCGACTTATAAGTGCGCGTCCATTCCGAGGGCATCGGCGGCTTCGTGGTATCGATTGGTGAATCCGGCGTCATGCCATTGAGGGGCTGCGCCATCGTTAGGGTCTCGCCATCAATCGGCTTGCCGACGTAAGCACCCGCCTGCACCCACACGTCCTTCACGCCGCGCAAAATCGGGTGCGCTTTCTTGTCCCCGATGATTGTGATGCGAGTACTCTGCGAGTGGTTTTTCCCATAGTGCCCAACCCATGTCTGTCCGAGCACCTGATGCCCGAAGCCGAGTTCGTAACCCGCCACCTTGCTGTCATAGGAATACTTGGCGAAAGGATCGTCCTTACTCGTCTTGAAGGCATGGGTCGCGGTGCGCAGCCCGACCACCGGCCCGCCGCGGTTCAGGTAGGCGTCGAGATGCTTCATTTGCTCCGCAGAAAATTGTTGGAAGCGCAGAAAAACGACCGCGAGGTCTGCGCTGTCGAGCGCCTCCATGCCCGGCATGTTTGAGTTACCCGCGACGATTTCGCCGGTCTCCGGATCGATGTTAAAGAGCACCGTACACTTGAAGCCCTGATGCTTCGCCAACAACCGCGCGAGCGCCGGCAGCGTTTCCTCCGAGCGATACTCGTGATCACCCGCAAGAAAGACGATGTGTTTGCCCTTGCCCGGACCTGCAGTGCCTTCAAAGACGAGGGGTCTTTGCGCGAAAACTGTCGCGACCATAAGGAACCGCGCGAGCAGGAAAATAGTAAGTGTCTTTGCTTTCATAAGTTGGCAGCACGGGCGGTGGCTAACCGCCTGTCGAAAAACTTCCAATCGGAGTCATCCTGAGCCGAGCGGAGGATCCCGCAGTTGCACGGAAGCCGTCGCACGATAGCGCCGGGATCCTTCGACTTCGTTCCGTCCCGCCTTCGCCCCCGACGGAACTCCGCTCAGGATGACATGCGTTTTTTGTTCCGCAAATATCTCGTGGCATCGGCGCTAATTCACAAGGTTAAGGAGCACCATGCGCACGTCCATGACTTGCTTTCCGGGCACCTTCAGCGCTTGCAGAGTGAGTTCGCCGCGACCTGACTTGAGATCGAATACGCCGAGTCGCAGTGGCTTGAAATCTTTCACATACGACTCCGTTTCGCGCGGCGAGCGATCCCGTTCCGCTCCGAGCAAGGGTGGGTCATTGGCCACGCTTACGGAGCCTTCGAGTCGGCTGCCGTTGAAGCTCAGCTCGACGGTCGAGCCGAGGTCAGCCTCGGGGCAGGTGTAATACACGGTCGCCTCGTACTGGCCCGTGGTCGCCACCTCCACATCCCACGTGATCGCGTCGGCAGGGCTCGTCCAGTTTTGAAAAAACGAGCAGTTCGGCGCCTTGCCGCTGCGGCGCACATTGCCATGCGGCACGCCATCGCGCGCCGGCAATTGCGTGAGCGGAAACTCGCGATAGCCGACGGTGAAGGGCCGTTCCTCGGGCGGTCCCTTGAGCACGTCCTGCCGCCAGGCGCTGAGGGCTTGCGACAAACGGGCTGCGACCTCCGGTTGATCGGGTGCGATGTCGCGCGTCTGGCCGGGGTCGGCTTGCATGTCGAATAACTGGCCGGTTTGATCCAACCGGTAGCGCTGCGAGCGCACGCTCGTCTTCCCCGACCAGTGCGAAAAAATCATCCGGTCCGGCCACTCGGGCGCTTCGCCGAGCAGCAGCGGCTTGAGCGAAATGCCATCGAGCGGCTTTTCCCCAACGACGGAAACTCCCGCGAGATCAGCCAGCGTGGGCAGCAGGTCGATGGCTCCCGCGATCTGTGGCAACCGCTTTCCCGCCGGGATATGCGCGGGCCACCGGATCATAAATGGCGAGCGCACGCCGCCCTCATCCGTCGAACCTTTGCGACCTTTCATGCCGCCATTCCAGCGCCACGTATTCGGACCGTTGTCGGAAAAATAAATCACGATCGTGTTGTCGCTTAGCTTGAGTTCGTCGAGCCGCCGCAGCACCCGCCCGACATTGGCATCGATGTTCTCGCACATCGCCAGCACGCAGCGCGTCTGGGTCAAATCCTCCTTCTCACCCGCATTGCCGCGCAACGCGACCGGCTTGTCCTTGAAGCGGTTCCAATATTCGTCGGGCACGCAGAATGGCGAGTGCGGCGTGTTGTAGGGGATGTAGCAAAAGAACGGCTGCGCCTGATTCTTTTCGATGAAGGCCAGCGCATGATCGGTGAGGTCATCGGTGATGAAACCCTTGCCGTGGACAAGCTGCCCATTGTGCTCCAGCGGCGGGTCGAAGTAACTGCCCCAGTGCCCGGACGTGAACCCGTAGTATTCCTCGAAGCCACGGGCGTTTGGATGATACGGCCACTGACTTCCATTGTGCCATTTGCCAAATGCACCCGTCGCGTACCCAGCGGCTTTGAAGGTCTCGGCGATGGTTCGTTCGTCGGGGTGCAACCGCTCCTGTCCGGTCGAGACGCCACGCACACCGCCGCGCAGATGGTAGCGCCCGGTCAACAACTCGGCGCGCGTCGGCGAACAAACTGGGCAGACGAAGAACCGATCGAGAAGCGCGCCAGTCGAGGCAATCGAATCAATGTTCGGGGTCGAGAGGTTGGTGTTTCCATTGACGCTCAAGTCCCCCCACCCTTGGTCGTCGGCGAGGATGATGACGATGTTCGGCTTCTTCTCTGCTGCCGGTGCCGAGGAGCCAAGCGCTATGGCGATGAAACACGAAGCGAGCAGCGCTCGCAGGCAATAGGGAGATTTCATGGAGGGTGCGGAACGGGGGACGCAGAGTGTGCCGCGGATGCGACGCGGATTTCAACTCCGCGAGTACGCGGGAGTTGCCGCCCTTTGCATGGTCGCACCGCCAGCCGCTCCTTGACCCGCAACAGGCCAGCTTCCACGCTGCCACGACATGCCACTTTCGACCGACGCTCCCTCGCGAAATTCCCGGGCGCTGGTCGTGTCGGTGCATGATGTCTCGCCGCGGACGCGCGAAACTTCCGCGACCATTCTCGACGAGCTTGCGGGCAAAGGAGTGCCGCACTGCTCGCTGCTCGTCATCCCCGATCATCACCATCGCGGGCATTTCCTTGCCGACGCCGATTTCTGCGCGTGGCTGCGGGAGCAGGCGCAACGCGGGCATGAAGTCGTCGTGCACGGCTATTTCCATCAGCGTCTTCGCCGGGGCGATGAAAGCGCCCGCGCGAAATTGACGACCCAGCTTTACACGGCCGACGAAGGCGAGTTTTACGATATCGACCGGGAAAGCGCACGTGCTCTGGTTCTCAAAGCGCGCGAAGAGTTCCGACAACTCGGTCTTGCGCCGGTGGGTTTCATCGCTCCGGCCTGGCTTCTGAGCACCGAGGCTGAAGAGGCGCTGCGCGATCTCGGGGTGAGATACACGACCAGACTGGGCAGCGTGCTCGATCTGGAAACCGGCGTGGCCCACCAATCGCAATCCCTCGTCTGGAGCGTGCGCAGTGCCTGGCGGCGGCAGGTAAGTCAGGCGTGGAATGCGTTTCTTTTTCGCCGACTGGCGACACGCAGTCTGCTGCGCATCTCGATTCACCCCGTGGATCTCGAACACGCAGCGATCTGGAAACAGATTGGCAAACTCGTAACGCGGGCGCTTGCGGACCGTGAGCCGCTGACTTATGACGCGTGGCTCACCCGCCAGCACGTTGCCGCCCATTCGTGAAAGCCGATCTCCCCGTCCACTCGAAATACAGCGACCGCGCCCCGGAATGGCTCTTCCGTCGCGCCGGGCTGCCGGACAGCTATTCCACGCCCGCCGCGCTCTACGACAAGCTTCGCGAGCGGGGCATGGATTTGGTCACGCTCACCGATCACAACCGCATCGAGGGCTGCCTGGAGATCGCCGACCGACCCGGCGTTTTTCTCAGCGAGCAAGTCAGCACGCGCTTTCCCGACGACCGGTGCGAAGTGCATCTGCTCGTCTGGGGGATCACCGAAAATCAGCACCGCGAGATGCAGGCGTCGCGGGACAATATTTTCGACCTGCAAAAGTATCTCGCCGCGCAAGGGCTCGCGCACGCCGTGGCGCATCCGCTCTATCGCGTCGATGACCGCCTCGCGCTCGCGCATCTCGAAAAGCTCATCCTGCTCTTCCGGCACTTCGAGGGGCTGAATGGGCTGCGCGACAAGCTGCTCAGCGAAGTCGCGCAGTTTGTCTTCACCGCGCTCACGCCGGAGAAAATCGCGGAACTCGCGGAGCGCCACGGCTTCGCGCCGACGCACGATGAGCCTTGGAGGAAAATTCTCATCGCGGGCTCAGACGATCACGGTGGCATCTATCCCGCGTCCGCTTTCACCGAGACGACGGACGGAGGCACTCTCCCCGATTTTCTTTCCGCGATCCGCGATGGGCGGTGTGAAATGCGCGGCGCAGGTGGCACTCCCCTCTCCGCCTCGCACAGCCTCTACAATAACCTGCGGCACTTCATCGGCGAAAAATTCGCCGGCGCCAAAAGCTCAAGCTTTCTCGGCAAGGCATTTTCGCGCTTCATGGAGGGCGAAGACCCGACGGAATTTTCGTGGACCGACAAGCTCGGCTTCCTCGCGGAAGGCATCGCCAGCGGGAAGATTTTCGAACTCGCGAAGCCGGCGCACGCGTCGCTGTGGAAGCAATTCAGCGCGACCTTCAGCGGCAACGAGATCAAGACGCTGCTCGCACGGGAAACGGCGGGCATCACGGAGCCGGAGCGGCGCGCCTTTGTCATCGCGAACTTCTTCGTCAACCAGCTCGCGTTCCGCTTTTTCACGACTTTCATCAAACAGCTCTCCGACGGCAACCTCATCCAGGCGATCCAGGGAATCAGCGTGCTGCTGCCCGTGCTCGCGCCGCTCGCACCTTATGCCTACGCTTTTCGCAGCCAGGCGCCGGATCGGCGTTGGCTCGGCGAATTTTCCGCGGCTCTGACCGGCGGATTGCCAGCACCGCTGCAAAATCGGAAGCGCGCGTGGTTCACCGATACGCTCGAGGACGTGAACGGCGTCGCAAATACGATCCGCAAACTCACCGCCGCGTGCGTGGCGGAGGGCTTCGATCTCACGGTCGTGACATCGCGCTCGACGATCACGATCACCGGCATCCCGATCAAAAACTTCGCGCCGGTCGGCGAGTTCGAGCTGCCGGAGTACGAACTGCAAAAGCTCAGCTTCCCGCCCATCCTGCAGATGATTGACTTCATCCAGCGCGAGGGATTCTCGGAGCTGATCATCAGCACCCCCGGCCCGATCGGTATCACCGCCCTGCTCGCCGGCAAGGTGCTCGGCCTCCGCACCAGCGGCATCTACCACACCGACTTTCCGCAATACGTCCGCATCCTGACCGACGACAATTTTTTGGAAACGCTGACGTGGAACTATATGAAGTGGTTTTACGAGCAGCTCGACCTGCTTTACGTCAACAGCGAAGGCTACCGGCGGGCGTGGGTGGACCGCGGCATCGCGCCGGAGAAAATCCGCATCCTCCCGCGCGGCCTCGACACCACGCTCTTCCATCCGTCGCGGCGCGACCCCGCGTTCTGGCAAAAGTACGGCATCCCGACCGGAAAGACTGTGCTGCTCTATGTCGGCCGCGTATCGAAGGAGAAAGATCTCGATGTGATCGTGAGCGCGTGGAAAAAATTGCGGGAAGTCGGAAGTGGAAGGTCGGAAGTGGGAACAACGGAAACGGAAGCAGCGGCCTCTTCCGTTCCGACTTCCGACTTCCGACTTCCGACTTCGCTGGCCCTCGCCTTCATCGGCGACGGTCCGTATTTAAAGGACCTGCGCCAACTCCTCCCTGAAGCCGTCTTCACCGGCATCCTCGCGGGCATCGACCTCGCCCGCGCCTTTGCGTCCGCGGACCTCTTCCTCTTCCCGAGCACGACTGACACCTTCGGCAATGTCATCCTCGAAGCCCTCGCCAGCGGAGTTCCATGCATCGTCTCCGATCAAGGTGGACCGAAGGATTTGGTCACTCACGGCACGACTGGTTTTATCACCCGCGGGCTCGATGCCGAGGAGTTTGCGCGCCGCGTACAGCAATGCTCCGAAGACGCAAGCCTGCGCCACGCGATGAGCATCGAAGCCCATCGCGCCGTGCAAGGCCGCGACTGGAGCGAGGCGGCGCGGCAGTTCTGGGCCATGCCCGACGCGTAGCTATTCCGGCGGAGTCAGGCCGTTGGCCTCGAACCACTGCCGCAGGAAGAGCAGATCGGGCGCGTCCTTCGCCCGGTGCGTGTGGCGCTTCATCCGCCAGAGCAGCGGCGGCGATGCGAAAGGGATGGCCACACCGCCGATTTCGCGGACCACCACTTCGCGCGCGGCCTCGGCGTATTCGATGCCCGCCGCCGAGCCCATCAAATCCACCAGCACCTCATCGGCCACGCGGCAGACGACGTATTTCGCCACATCGCCAGGCTCGAGTTGCCGCACGGCCTTATCAGGGAAAATCTCCAGCGCCTGGAAAACCTTCGCCTCGTTTTCCAAAGCCGTATCCACGAGGAGATCAATTTCCCCCGTGACGCGCGCATAGCCCGCCTGAATCACCGCGAAGCCGCCGCACACCACGTAGCGCGCACCGAGCGCATTGAGCTGCCGGCAAAGCGCCACGACGTCCTCTTCCTCGGGAACGCGGGGCTCTAGCTCTTCCTCAGGGCTGGTTGGATTTGGTGTTTCGTCAGCCATGCGTCCGCTTCTTCGTGGGAATGAAAACGGAAAACCCCTTTCGGATAACGCGGATAGCCGAGCGCCCGGGAAAGCTGCGTGGCGGTGCGCTGTAGCGCCATGCCGAAGCGGAAAGAATCGCGCACCACCGTGCGCCGCCCCACGGTCTTGCCGATTTTTTCTTCGAGATTGATGACGGTGTAATCCATCGCAAGCGGAAGGTAACGACGGCTTGGGAGAAAAACAATGCCACGCTCGCCGCGCTGGCCGGCATCGATATCAAGCCCGCCTTGCGCATGATCGAACGGTTGAAAATGAGCAAGGGGCGTGTCCCATTCACTGACTTGCTCCCGCTCTTCGATGAAGGTCCCGCGGACACGGCTTTGCGCGATTTGCGTCTGCTCGACGCGGTACAATTTCTCGACTCGCATCCTGCCGGAGTAATGCTGACTTCGAGCTTTCGTGAAACGATCAATCGGACAACGAATGAGGACTCGTCAGCAAAGCAGTCGGACTTCGCCTGAATGCGGCGCAAAGTCCTTCCCCGGCTTCAACGATGCGATAGGGTGCGGGCGTGAGTCTCATCCCGCCGGAAACCGTCGATCAAATCATCGCCGCGAATGACATCGTGGACGTGGTCGGTGGGTATTTTCCGCTGAAGCGTTCGGGGCCGGTTTACAAGGCGCTGTGCCCGTTCCATCAAGAGCGCACGCCGTCGTTCACGGTCAATCCGCAGCGGCAGATCTTTAAGTGTTTTGGCTGTGGCGCTGGCGGCTCGGTCATCCGCTTCGTGATGAACTACGAGAATCTGGACTTCGTTTCCGCGGCAAAAAAATTGGCGGAGCGCGCGGGCATCCGGCTCGAGGAAAGCGAGATGAGCGCGGAGGATTCGGCACGCTATTCGATGCGGCGCCGGTTGCTCGCGCTGCACGCAGATGCAGCGGATTTTTTTCATCGCCAGCTCATGAAGGAGCCGTCGGCGCAGATCGCACGCAGCTATTTGAAAGGTCGCGGCATCGAGGGCGAAGTGGCGAAGTCGTGGAAAATCGGCTACGCGCCGGATTCGTTTGAGGCGTTCACGGATTTTGCCCATGCCAATGGCTACACGGCGGAAGAATTGGTCGAGAGCGGCTTGGTGAAATTGCGCGACGAGGAGACGGAGAATCGGCAGGCGGCGATTGCGAACTGGCACTTTTACGACCGCTTTCGGGGGCGGGTGATGTTTCCGATTTGCAACGACACGGGCGAAGTCATCGCCTTCAGCGGGCGCGTGCTCGAGGCCGATGCCAAGGCCGCGAAATACGTGAACTCGCCGGAGACGATGCTTTTTACCAAGGGCGCGGTGCTCTTCGGACTGCACAAATCCAAGCGCGCGCTGATCGACAAAAAATCGGCAATCGTCTGCGAGGGGCAGCTCGACTTGATCACGGCGTTTGAGCACGGCGTGCAAAATGTCATCGCGCCGCAGGGCACTGCTTTTACGGAAAAGCAGGCGCGCATCCTCAAGCGCTACGTCGATGAAGTGGTGCTCTGCTTCGATGCGGATGTCGCCGGCGAGAAGGCCGCGGAGCGCTCGTTGACCTCGCTACTGCACGCCAATCTGATGGTCCGAGTGGCGGAGATGCCGCCGGGTGAAGATCCGGACTCGATGATCCGCGGGCGCGGGGCCGAAGCGTTCATTGCGCAGATTTCTGCGGCCAAGGATTTCTTCGATTTTCAAATCGATCGGCTGGCGGCGAAACCGGATTTTTCCACGCCACGCAGCAAGGTGCAGGCAGCGCGGAAAATGGCGGAATCGATCAGTCTGATCGCCGATCCCGTCCTGCGCGAAACGGTCATGAATCGGGTCACGTTGCGGCTGGAAATCTCGACGCAGGAGTTCGCGCGGATGTTGCGCCCTGCAAAATCCGCCGCCAAACCCGACGACCCGATCGCGCCCACCGATGCGCCCATTCAATTCGACCCGACGACGCGACTCCTCGCCCTCGTCGCACTCCACGACGACTCTGCGCGCTCATGGCTGCTCGGCGAGGCGTGGGAGCCCGTGCTGGCCCGCGACCCCGACACGGGTCTGCTGGCGAAAATCCTCGCCGCCGATTTGCATCCGGGCGATCCCGCGTCAATCCACGCGTTTCTCGCGACCCTGGATGCGGCCGAGGAATCCGCCATTTCCGGACTGCTCGAGGACAAAGCGCCGGAGCACGCCATGACCATCGCGCACGACTGCTGGCGCGAGTTGGAGCGGCGGCAAATCCGCCGGCGAATGGAGGCAATCCAAGCCCGTCTGCGCACGCCAAATCAAGATTTGGACGAGGTTTCGAAATTGCAAAAAGAAATCCTTGACCTACAAAAACGGCTCTCGGATATTGCGCGGCCTTTGTCCCCGCCCCTTTGAATGCATGGTATTCCGAGCGGCGGGGACAACAGTCTAGTAATCCAACGCTCGGGTATGCCTAAATCCACCAAGAAAGCTTCTCCCAAATCGTCGAAATCCGCTGCGAAGAAATCCCAACCGAGCAAAAAGAAGAAGGTCTCAAAACCCTCCCCCCGGAAAGCCAAAATCACTCAATCCAGCAAGGTCCAGAAGAAAGCGAAAACTGCCGCACCGCAGCATTCAGCGACCCCAGCCAAGGTCGTCCTCGGTAAGAACGGAAAGTCCGTTCCGAAAACGCACACGTCCAAACAGGCGTCGCAATCTCTCAAGGCAATCAAGCCGGCAGTGTCGCCGATCAGCGTCATCGACCAGCCGGATGTGCAGGAAAAGCTGCGGGAACTGATCAAGCTCGCGAAAGAGCAGGGTTACCTCACTTTCGACGACCTCAACGAGGCGCTGCCGGATAATGTCAATGATCCGGACGAAATGGAGACGATCATGGGCCGGCTCCGGAGCATGGAGATCGACATCATCGAAGCCTCCGATGTGGATCGTTACAAGGACGGCAAGAAGGACGCAGACGCGGAAGAGGAAGAGGAAAAGCCCGAAGCGAAGCTCGATATTCTCGACGATCCGGTGCGCATGTACCTCAAGCAGATGGGCCAGGTGCCGCTGCTGACGCGCGAGCAGGAAGTGGAAATCTCCAAGCGGATCGAAGATGCGGAATTGAACGTCCAGAAGCACATCAACCGCTTCGGCTTCATCGCCCGCGCCTACCTCGATCTCGCCCAGAAGCTCCAGGAAGGACGCGAGCGTTTTGACCGGGTGATCCTCGACAAGAAAATCGAGAGCCGGGAGCGCTACATGAAGCAGCTTCCGAAGCTCTGCGCGCAACTCGATCACGCCTCCAACAACTGCACCACGAGCTATCGGAACTACCTCGCGCACGGCGGCAAGAATCACGAAACCAAGTCCTTTCACGACTTCAAAAAGGCGCACGACGCGATCCAGCGGATTTATCCGAAATTCTTCTTCAAGCAGAAGGTCACCGAGGAGTTCGTGCATCTCGCCGATGAGACCAACCGCTTGATCGTCCAGTGGACCGAAGAGCTGCATCGGCCGAAGAAGGCCGCGAAGGCTCATCACGGGCACGGACACCACACCGCCCACGCCCCGACGCCGATCGACTACGCCACAAAACTCAAAGAGCAACAGATGCGGACGTGGCTCAGTCCTGAGGAGTTTCTCGCAGACTATCAGGAGCTGAAGGTGTGGCTGAAAAAGGCGCTCAAGGCGAAAACCGAAATGGTCGAAGCCAACCTGCGCCTCGTTATTTCCATCGCCAAAAAGTACACCAATCGCGGCCTCTCGTTCCTCGACCTCATCCAGGAAGGCAACATGGGCCTGATGAAAGCGGTCGAAAAATTCGAGTATCGCCGCGGCTACAAATTTTCGACGTACGCGACGTGGTGGATTCGCCAGGCCATCACCCGCTCGAT
Organism: Chthoniobacterales bacterium; assembly: GCA_038240495.1. Taxonomy (GTDB): domain Bacteria; phylum Verrucomicrobiota; class Verrucomicrobiia; order Chthoniobacterales; family Chthoniobacteraceae; genus Chthoniobacter. Next base: position 13,114 of record JBBSDS010000117.1, read on the forward strand.
CGCCGACCAGGCGCGGACCATCCGCATCCCGGTCCACATGATCGAGACGATCAACAAGCTGATGCGGGTGCAGAAGCAACTGCTCCAGGAATACGGCCGTGAGCCGACTCCGGAAGAAGTAGCCGAGGAAATTCTCCTTCCGGTCGACCGGGTGCGCGCCGTTCTGAAAATGGCG
>JBBSDS010000118.1:0-13228 GCA_038240495.1 Chthoniobacterales bacterium
AATAAATTGTCTGGCGTTTACGCTCATGGATCGCCGTTGTTGCGGCACGCGGTGCGGCCTACGCTGCGCTCCATGAAGAACCACCCCACGACCACCCTGCTCCTGCAATTCCTCGTCTCCATCGCGTCGATCACGTTCGCAGTCGCCGCCGATCTGCCGAGCGGAACGGCCAAGGGCACCTGCGCGAAGGACGGACTGGCGCCGGTCGCGCTCGCGTATGCCAGCGCCTTCGTGGATCAAAAGGACGAGCGCAAGCCGACGCTGCTCATTCTCTCGGACGTGAAGCTGCCCACGGCCACATGGACGAGCGAGTTCGACCTCATGCGTGCAACCGGCAAGCTGCCCTTCAGCGGCGCGATCTTTTTCCTCGATAAGGACGGCGCGGTTTTCCGCACGGACTTTTATTGGAAAGGCCGCCAGTCCAGCACGTCGGGTTACTTCAAGCTCAAGCTCGACGCCAAGGCCGGCAAGGAACTGACCGGTGCAGTAGCCAGCAATGAGGGCGAGGCGAAAGACCCGAAAGTGGACGCCACCTTCCACGCGACGCTCAAGTAGCGCGGCACACGGACTCCTGCGAAGCGGCGCCTCAATTTCCAGTGGGACAATGGTGAGCCCATAAATAGAGGAAGATCTCGATCGCCACTGCCATTGGATTTCGGGTAATCATGCGGCGGCTTCGACTGTGACTCCAGATGTGTGCGACCCTCTAGGACCGACACCTTTGCGCACACCACCATGCCTCAGTCCCCGGATTTCCGGTTCGACGTTTTCCTGAGCCACAATGCGCAGGACAAGCCGCGCGTGCGGCGGCTGGCGGAGCGGCTGAAGCAGGCGGGGCTGTGGGTGTGGTTCGATGAATGGAACGTCCGGTCGGGGGACATCATCGCGCTGAAGGTGGATGAGGGGCTGGAACAGTCCCGGGTGCTGCTGCTGTGCATCTCCCCGAATGCGCTCGCCTCGGGCTGGGTGGCCCTGGAGCATTACACCGCCATCCATCGCGATCCCTCCAACGAAGGCCGCCGCTTCATCCCGCTGCTGCTGGCCGACTGCAAACTGCCGGACATGCTGCGGCGCTATGGGAAAACGCGTTAGATTTTGTAAGCGACGCCTGTTTGTTCGATGGAGAAATACAACTCAGCTTGGTAGCGTAGACGCATGAAAATCGCGGCCCACATCAGCAAGCGGGAAAGGCAGGAGGAACTTGGACAGTTCCTCACGAGCTCGCCTTTGGCCCACTTCATGGCATCAATGTTTGGATCGCTTCCGAGAACGGTGCGCTTGCTCGATGCAGGCGCAGGCGCGGGCGCGCTCACCGCGGCCTTCGTCTCCCGGTGTTGTGAAAAGCGCGACGGCGTTCGCGCCATTGAGGCAACCCTCTACGAACTCGATGGTGAAATCTTGGACGCGTTGGCCCAGACGATGCGTGAGTGCGAACGGTTCTGTTCTAACGCGGGAGTCCGTTTCACATTCACGATCCATTCGGCGGATTTCATCCAAGAAATATCGGCACGTCTCCCCGGTGATCTATTCGGCGCGCTGCCATCCGCGTTCGACGCGGCCATCGCTAATCCGCCGTATCGCAAAATCCACACTGACTCCGCCGAGCGACGCGCACTCCGTCTTGTGGGCATCGAAACCAGCAACCTCTACACTGGGTTCATCGGGCTCATTCAGCAGTTGTTAGCTCCCGACGGACAGCTCGTCGCCATCACGCCGCGCAGTTTTTGTAACGGACCTTACTTCCGCCCATTCCGCGAAGACTTTCTCAGCCAGCTAGAACTCCGGCGGCTTCACGTTTTTGAATCACGCCAAGCCACCTTCCGCGACGACAGCGTGTTGCAGGAGAACATTATCTTTCATGCGGTGAAAGGTCGTCACCAACCTCGCGAAATAATTGTCTCCGCCAGCAGCGGCGAGAACGGGGACGACATCACCGAGACTATCTTTCCCTTCTCAGAGATCGTGCATCCGCGCGACGCTGCGAAATTCATTCACATCCCATCCGCTGCCAGCCATGCCGACGCAAAGAAAGCGATGGACGGTCTCAGTTCCAGTCTTGCCTCGCTGGGCCTAACCGTTTCGACAGGGCCAGTCGTGGATTTCCGTCTCAAGAGCGCGCTGCGCAAGGATCCCGAACGCGGCACAGTGCCGCTCCTCTATCCCTGCCATTTCAATGGCGGCATCGTGCACTGGCCGAAGCTCGACGCTCGCAAGCCCAACGCCATCCTCGACAACGACGAGACGCGCCCGTGGCTCGTGTGTTCCGAGGGATATGGATAACGGTTCGCGGCTAAAATGATATGCTCCACGTCGGATAAATTCCCCGAGCCTTGGCGAAAACCTCGTTCAGCTTCAGTTCAAGGAGACTGCCAGTGATAGTGTTCAGAAAAATGAATCGAAACTGGTCCTTCAAACTCTGGGCAACTAAGACTTCAGCTGCCGTTAGGCCAAAGAAATATCCGCGAAAATCGTCCGCAAAGCTTTGTTTTGTGGACTTGATTTCACAGATCACGATCTGGGAAAACTTCGCCTCTACGTCTTCGGGAGAATCCAAATTTACTTCTCCCGTCAGTCGCAGCACGTCAAAGGCCTTGCCATACACAATGAGGTCTCGCTTTGCGCAAGCCACGACGAGGTTCCGCTTTTGCGACGGAGTGGGAACGACATAACCTAATTTCTTCTCAACGAGAATTTGCGCAGCCTTTTTGGCGGTGGCGCTGCCCGAATCAGTATTGAGAACCGACGGCGGTAGGACAATATCTCCGCCAAGTATGGGAGGAATCGCTGGATCGTGCTTGCTACCCATTCTTGCTGCCTCCTCTACCTTTGGCGCGCTTCTCACTCCCAGATTCCTTCAAGGCTTCGATATACGATTTTGCGAACCTCCTGAGGTCTATTCCGAGTTCGCGACAAATGCGATCAACTTCAATAAAGTCGAGTCGCCGCTCTCCCATTTCGTATTTGCTCACAAAGCTTTGGGCCATTCCAAGCGAGGTCGAGAGTTGTGCCTGCGTGACACCTTTCCGAACGCGCAAGTCACGCAACAATTCGCAGAAAGTGCGGTATTCGTTTGAGAAAACAGATTTGGGCACTTGCCCATCCTGAAACCCAAATTAGAATATCCCAACATGGGGAATTCTACCGCCAATCTCCGCCAGCTTGCTCTGTCGGAACGTGGCTGTCTCAATCGGTCCGTGGAGACGTTGGCGAGAAGCTTACGACTACCGAAGCGTTTGCTCGCAGAGCACAGTATTTGTTTTCCGGACGGCTCGATGCACTACACACCCAGGTTTCGCTGGTGCCTGCTCATCAAGGCCATCGTCGAACGGTTCTGCCCCGCCTTCGCTCCCGGCGGCGTGGTCCTCTACATCGGGGACACAGAAAACAAGTTCGTGCATCTTGAAACCCAAGGCTTGGCCGCGCTCGGCGTCACCTTGGATTCCGCTGCCAAGATACCCGATGTCATTGTTCACCACGCCGCCAAGAATTGGCTCTTGCTCATCGAAGCGGTTGCAAATGACGGGCAGGTGGATGGCAAACGTCGAAAGGAACTCAAGGCGTTGTTTGCCGGTTGCAAAGCGGGGCTAGTCTTCGTCACTGCCTTCGAGAATCGCCAAAAGATGCAATCCAAAGTGTCTCAAATCGCATGGGAATCCGAAGTTTGGATCGCCGAGGATCCAGACCACATGATCCATTTCAACGGAGAGCGTTTCCTTGGACCGTATCCTGACGTGATGCCGGAACTATGACGCATTTTATGGAATGCGGAAAAGGTGCAGTTCGTTGATTTCATCGAGCAGCGGCTCAAGAGCGATCCGGTGGCGCGGAAGATTCTGGCGATGGACGCGACGGCCACGCGCGAACTCGACACGCAGGCGCTGGACTGCAAGGCTGCCTCACTTTTCTATGAAGGACGAAATGATCATGGTCGTGCGCCGCTCTCTCTTTGATGAGCTTGGGGCGTTTCAGGGCTTGAACTTTGAAATCGACCGCTACCTCCCGGCGCTGCTCGCCCGCGAAAACAACTTCTTTACCCCCCGCCCGCCGGCGGAAACCGATCCGACGCTCAAGCAGATCATCCCCTATGTGCTGCTCGTGCATGAGGGGCGCGTGCTGCATTACGTCCGCGGGAAAAAGGCGGGTGAGCAGCGGCTCGTGGCCAAAGGCTCGATCGGCATCGGCGGGCACATGAACGATCACGACGAAGGACTCTTCGCGCTCGATCGGGCGGCCTACGACGCAGCGGTTCAGCGTGAGGTCGGTGAGGAGTTGCGGCTGAATGCCCGCTACACCAACCGGGCGGTCGCCTTGCTCAATGATGACCTGACCGAAGTCGGGCGCGTGCATCTCGGGGTGGTTCACGTCTTTCAACTCGAAACTCCGGACGTGCAGAAAGGCGAAGCCATGATCACGGAGTTGCAGTTCCTCGACCGCGCGGGGCTCGCTGCGCGCCGGGACGCGATGGAAACGTGGTCGCAAATTTGCTGCGATCACCTCGATCAACTGCTCGCGGCGGCGCGCTGAAAACCGTGGTCATTCTGAGCGCGACGAAGAATCTCTGGCCTCTGCCTTACCTACTCACGATCTTGCAGCTTGCAGCGCTCGCGTAAGAAGCCCGGAAATGATCAGAGGTTCTTCGCTTCGCTCAGGATGACACGTTAGGAAGGAACACACCCGTCTCATGGAAATCTTTATGAGCATCCTCGAAGGCGCGATCGCCGCTGGGGCTTCGGATATTCACCTGAAGGTCGGCGGGCCGGTGATTTTTCGGATTGGCGGCGAGCTCGCTCCGGTCGCGGCACCCGTCCCGACCGCCGAATGGATGGCCGCGGTGTTGACTGAGATTGTGCCGCCGCATTTGCGCGAGCGGCTGGAACGCGAGCACGAGGTGGATTTTGCCTACGCTCCGGCGGGCCTGGGCCGCTTTCGGACAAATGTTTTCCAGCAACGGGGGAACTATGTGATCGCGCTCCGACTCGTGAAAGCGCATCCGCGGACGTTTGAGGAACTCCGTCTACCGCCGATCATTCGCCGCATTGCGGAGGCGCCCAATGGGATCGTCCTGCTGACGGGTGCGACGGGTTCCGGCAAGTCCACGACGCTCGCAGCGATGGTCGAGCACATCAATGCCAACGCCCGCAAGCACATCATCACCCTCGAAGATCCGATCGAATACCTTTTCGAGGATCGGCAATCGGTCGTCGAGCAACGCGAAATCGGCATCGACACGGCGAGCTTTGGTTCCGGCTTGAAGAACGTCCTCCGTCAGGATCCCGATGTCATCGTAATCGGCGAAATGCGCGACAGCGCGAGCGTGTCGGCGGCCATCACCGCGGCGAATATCGGACATCTGGTCATCGCCACGCTGCACACCGTGGATGCGGCGAAATCCGTGCAGCGCATCCTCGAATTCTTTCCCGGCGCGGACCGGGAGCCGGCGCGACAGCAACTCGCGAACACGCTGCACGCCGTGGTCTGCCAGCGGCTTGTCCGCACCCCGGCGGAGGATGTGATCCCGGCGGTGGAAATTCTGCTGAACAACGGGTCCGTCGCCAAGCTGATCCACGGGGGAAATCTGGAGAAACTGACCGCGGCCATCGAACTCGGTGGTGGAGACGGCATGCAGACCTTCGATCACGCGCTCTATGAACTCGCCAAATCCGGCACGATCACGCAGGAGGAAGCCATCGCGAATTCACCGACTCCCGAAGCTCTGAAAATGCGTTTCCAAGGCGTCGTGCTCAATGAAACGCGGCGCATTCTCGGCGCGCGGGACTGATTGCCTCGTCACGCCGCAGCGTACGCCCTCATGGGCACGACCGACACCGGCGTCCACTCGGTCACGAGTTCAGCAGCAATCCCGCGCGCACTCAATGCGGCGAGGCAGATGGCGACCGGCGCGGACCGCGAAGTCGCCGCCGGTGCATCGCCAAAAGCGGCCACCCAATGTCGGCCCTCACGGCAAATCCGAAGAATATCGGCGCCACCGCTGATTTTTTCGACGACTTCCCAAGCCGTCGCCATGTCCGACGAATAGGCGCGGTATTCCTGAATCTCCGTCAGCGCGGTATGCGGCTTGGCCTCTTGCGGAATGAATTGCTGAAAGTAGGGGTCGTGCATGGCTTCCAGCGCCTCTTCGATGGAGTCGAACCGCAAACAGGCGTGTTGCTCTTCCCAAAAAACCTGCGGGTTTTGCAGGGTGACGTATTTCCCGACCAAGGCATCCAATTCCTGGAGGCTGTCGAGCCTTAACTTCTCCTGATCAATGTCGTTCCACATCTTAGTTCCTTTAATAGTTTAATAATCCTCCCGCGAACTTTGCCGAAGCAAGTTTTTTTGGGGCGCGTCAGCCGCCAGAATCCTATCTCCGACTCATGCGAACGAATAACCAGCCGCCCAGCCCGATGCAAAGCAGATTCGGAACCCACATCAAAAGCTCCGGATGCCAGGCGGGATTCTCGCGGACGCCATTGGCCATGATGATGAAGAAGAAGTAGCTGATGGCCACCGCGAGGCTGAGCAGAAAACCAACGGACGTTTCCTTGCGATGCGCGGTGATCGCCAGCGGCACGCCGATGAGCGCAAAGGCGAAGGAAGCGAGGGAAAACGAAAAGCGTTTGCTCACTTCGGTTTTCGCGGCGGAGATTTCGGAGAGGCGATCCTTTTCCGACATGTGGGCTCTGCGCTCTTCTTGCTTCAATCGCTCCAGCAACTCCCCGGCGGTCATGCTCCCGATTCCTTTGCCCCGCTTCTTGTCGTGCAGTGTCTCGAGCGAAATGGGCAGCGTGCTTTCCTGCATCGTAATGCCCTGGCGGATTTTCATGAGGTTGTCCACGTCCTGATCGTCGCGCTGCTCGTAGCGCGCGTCAAAGATGTGGAGGAGCAATTCCCTTTTTTCGCGGTCGGTCTCGAGCAGGCCGCGATGGGCAAAGACGACCTTCATCAGTTCGCTGTCCTCATTCAGTTCATAGACGAGCAGATTGAAAAGTTCCGGCCCGTCACTGCGCTCGACATAGATTTTTCGTCCCGGAAATGCGTCGATGATTTTGTCGCTGCCGAACATCGCCATCGGATTGCTCGTGGCGATGTTGTAAAGCGCCTCCTTCATTTTCGCCTGAGCCCGCGGCGCGACATCGACATTGATCCAAAGGCAAACGCCCACGGAAATCAGCGCGAGCACCAGGACCGGCACGCAGATGCGCGGGACGCTCACGCCATTGGCCCGAAATGCGATCAACTCGTTCTCAGCCGACATCTTGCCAAACACGAGCAGCACCGCGGTGAGAAAGCCCCACGGGATGGTGAAGGAGAGCGAAAAGGGCAGGATGTAGGCGAGAAAACTCAGGATCAAATCGAGGGCCGTGTCGTTCTTGACCAGCAGTTCGAGCAACTGCTTGAAGACGTTTCCGAGCACGAGGACGACGCTCAATACGGACACCGCGAGGGCGGACGTGAAGAGGATTTGCCACCCAACGTAACGGTCGATTAATTTCACAAACGCGCGATTCTTGGGACGGCTTGCGGCGATGGCAAGCAGTTTGGACGCGGGCGCGCGCTCACGCGCTGCCGACCCTGGCCGTCTCCGGCACGACCGCGGCGGGCGGCACGATTGGCTCCGGCTGCGCAGCCCCGCCAAACCAACTCCGCCAGCCTTCGCGCAACTCCAGCAAGAGCCACTGGCACGCGGCTCCGACGACGCGCGGCAAATCCTTTGGACTGATCGAGAAGCTCTGGAAAAGAAACTGGCGCGACGAATTGCCGCGACCCCAGACCTGCCGCCGCCGCCGCGCGCGGGCGATTTGCGCAAAGCGGCGATTGTAGAAGCGCATGAAACGATGAACGGGTGTCGAGACTTTGGGCGCGAAAGGCGGAATCGCGAGGGATTTGGCCCCGTACTTGAAGGGCTGCGAGACGATGCCGAGATAGTAGAGACCGAGATCCATCTGAAACGCCAGGCTCATCAGGTCGTACTCCCCGATGTATTCGTATTTGTCTTGGTAAATAGCCTCGAACCAGCGGCGGTAGCTTTGAGAAAAATCGGCGTTGTGCTTCGCGATCAAGGGCGCGAGCGGCTCACCCCGGCGCTGCGCGGCGATCAGCGCGGTCGTCGCCGTCGTGGTGAAGGAAATCCAGTCCATGCCCGGACTGTAGAGCGGATCGAGAAACGCCGCGGCGTCACCGACGAGTGAAAAACCGTCGCCGGCAAAGGTGCGGCTGAAGTACGGCAGATTCTTCCGCCAGTGGGTGTCGCCCTCGATCCACTCGGCATCGGCGAGCATCTCGCGGGCGACCGGATGCCGGTTCAAAAACTCGCGCAGCCGATCGCCGAGTTTCGCTTCGCCCTGCGGAAACGAAACCAGTCGCTGATCGAAAACCACGCCGACGCTCACGTCGCCGCCTTTCAACGGAATCCACCAACTCCACCAGCCGTCGCCGACGATGTGATTCGTCGCCGTATTGCGCGAGCCAAGGCAGCGCGCCGACCAATCGGGAAATCGCGCCGCCAAATCCATCGCATCCCAATCTTTCACTCCGCGCCACCGCGCCCAAGCGGAAGCTGTCGGATGCGCGGTGTTCGACTCCAGCCATCCCTCCTGCCGCGCGACGAGCGCCGCCACACCCGAGGCGTCGATCACCCATCGACAGCCAATCGTCTCGGTAACATCACCGACTTTCACCTCGACCGTCTGCACGCCACCGGCCACGAGTTTCACCCGCGTCACTTGCGCCGGGCGCCGCAACTCCGCGCCCGCTGCCACGGCGCGCCGCAGCACCTCCTCATCGACGACCGCGCGATCGAGTTGCCACGAAGGCAAACGGACGTGGTACTTCGGGCCAATTTCGCTCGAATCGGCGAGCGTCCGTGTCTTCGCATTCGCAAACCAGAAACGCATCCCCTGCTTCACGAGATGCGAGTCGTTCAGGTGCTGCGTGAGGCCGAGCACGCGCCCGAGAAAGTAGCCACTGATCTCGACAGTGGCCTCGCCGACTCGGCGCGTAAAATGCGGCGAGCGCTCGACAACGAGCACTCGCAAATCAGGAAATTCGCGGAGCAGCAAAGTCGCGGACGCGGCGCCCGCGAGCGATCCGCCGACAATGACAACATCGTATTGCATGCGCCGGGAATCTGCGCTCGCCTCCGCCGCGCGCCAACTGAAATAATTCGATTGCGCCCGCCGAGTGTCCCGTCTGAACCTCCGCACCTCGAACCGATGCGCTTCCTCATTCCAATTTCCTTTCTCGCGCTCGCCCTGCCCGTCCGAGCAGCCGCGCCGCTCGACGTTTCCCCAGTCAAAAAGTGGCTCACCCGGCAGGATGAATTCCACAACGTCCAGGCGGATTTCACGCAGACCCGTTCGCTGCGCGCTCTTCGCAGTCCGATCGCAGTTCCCGGCCACCTTATCTTCAGCACGCCGAACTCCCTCCGCTGGGAACTCGGCGATCCCGCGAAAACCGTCGTGCTGCGCAAAGGCGACAGCTATCTGCTGATCCAGCCAGCGAAGAAAAAAGCCCAGCGCCTTTCCGCCGGGAATGCGGCGCAAGAAGGCGGCGCTCGCGGCTTTGCCCTGATGGAATTTCCGCTCGCCAAAGACTTTGGCGAGTTCACCCGGAAGTTTGAAATCCTCGCCGTGAATACCGAGGGCAGCCACTGCCATTTGGAAATCCTCCCCCGCGATGTGCAGGCGCGGAAATTCCTCAGCGCGCTGAAGATCGATTTCGACACCGCGACCGGCCACATGCTGTCTTTCGAGATGACCACAAAGGACGGCTCCTCGATGCGCAACGAATTCTCCAACGTCCGCGTGAATCAGAAAATCGACCGGCGCGTTTTCCAATACGACCTCACCGGCTATGAGGTCGTGGATGAAAAGAACTAGAGCGTGCTTGAAAACCCGGAGGGACATGCTCCCGCATGTCCCCATCTTTGCTGGAAACCGTAATGCTGCCGGGTGAAAAGCAACCGCCGCAGGATCAGGGACGCGCAGGAGCGCGTCCCTCCGGACGATGGCTCGCGCTCGGTTTCGCGGCGCTGATCTTTGCGGGCGCGGGGCTTTCGCGGATCAGCTTCAATGTCGAGATCCTCAAGCTCCTGCCCACGCACCTCCCGCAGGTCGAGGGCTTGTCGCTTTTCCTCAAGCATTTCGCGCAGCCGAATGAGCTGATCATCACGCTCGAAGCCGACACGCCGGAAACCGCGGAAGCTGCTGCCAACAGCCTTGCCGAGCATCTCGGCAAACAATCAGCACTCGTAAAACGCGCGGTCGCGCAGCCGCCTTGGGAAAAGAGTCCGGTCGATCTCGCCGAGTTGCTGGCTTTCCTGCTGCTCAATCAGCCGCCTGAAAAAGTCCGCGAACTCGTGGCCAATCTCGCGCCGGAAAAAATGACCGCGACGCTTCAAGCAACGGTCGAAAAACTCAGCGAATCCATCTCGCCGCAGGAAGTCGCCCTGCGCAGCTACGATCCGCTCGGCCTTGCCGATCCGCTGGCCAGCGCGGGTCTCATGTCCGGCGCGCAGCAGTCCGAGTTTTCCTCCGCCGACGGCACGTTCCGCGTGATCTACGTGGAAGCAGCGAGGCCTTTCAAAAACTACAAGGACACGATTGCTTGGATGAAACAAATCGAGGCGCTGTGCGATTCCGGATGGGACGGCGTCGGCGTTTCAATCCTCGGCTTCACCGGCGAGCCCGCGTTCGTCGCCGACATCTCCGGCAGTATGGAGTGGGATATGATGTCGTCGGGCTTCGTCACGCTACTCGTCATCGCCTTCATTTTCTGGCTCTGCTACCGGCGGGCGCGACCGCTCTTCGACTTGCAGGCGATGCTCGTCCTCATCTTCACGCTCTCGCTCGCCACCGCGGGGCTTTTCCTCAGCCAGCTCACCGTCATCGGCGTCGGCTGCGCGGCGATCATGATCGGGTTGAGCGTCGATTACGGATACTTCGTCTATCAACGCTCGCTCGGACATCGCGGCACCGTGCGCGAGTTGCAGCGGCAGTGCGTGCAAAACATCGCGTGGACCTCCGGCACCACCGCCGCCGTCTTCTTCGCGCTCAATCTCAGCAGCCTGCCGGGGCTCTCGCAGCTCGGCAGCCTCGTCGGCATCGGCGTCGTCATCGGCGCGATCGTCATGCTCACGGTCTTCGCGCCGCTCACGATGCGCTTTCATCGGCGTGAAGGCGAACGTCGGTCGTCCGCCATCGAACGTCTCTTCGCCTCGCCGCGCTTTTTGAGCGGCGGCGCTTGGGTGGCGCTCGGGGTCGTCGCCGCGCTCCTTGCGACGCTGGCGATTAAGGGCCCACCCGGCGTCGATTTCTCCGCGCGCACGCTCCGCCCGCGCAATAGCAACGCCTATGTTGCGCTCGATCGACTTTACGCCCGGCTCACCGACGACCGCGACATGCTCAGCCTCGTCGCGCGGGGCCGGGATGAAGACGAAGTCCTCGCCCGCCTCCGCGACGCCGAAACAAAACTCACCGACGCACGCGCGCGTGGCGAAGTGAAAAGCTTTCGCACCGCGCTGCCCCTCTGGCCCGTGCCCGCCAATCAGCGCGCCAACCTCCCGCTACTCCAATCGCTCGCCGCCGAAATTCCACGGCTGCGGCAAAGCGTCAGTGACGCTGGGTTCAAGGACGAAGCCTTTACCCTCACCGAAGCGATCATCCGCCAATGGGCCGCGTGGGGAACTAACAAACAAAACGCGAGTCATTCTGAGCGGAGAGACCTTCCGGCTTTGCGGAAGGTCACGGAGTCGAAGAATCCCGTGCAATCATCAGAGACGTCGCTGGAAACGCCACGGGATTCTTCGACTGCGCTTCGGTCGAAAAGCTCCCTGCGCTCCGCTCAGAATGACAACGCGGAGAAAAACGAAACGACGACCAACGCATTCCCAATCTGGCCGGCGAACGAAGCCAGCCGTTGGATTTTCCGGCGCGCCGCCAGCCGGGGCGACGGCCAGCTTTTCGCCATGGGTATGGTCCAGCCCGTCACCGGCCAGGAGGACGCTCTCGCCGCGGCCGTGCAGGGCGATGGCATCTATCTCGTGAGCTGGAACCAACTCGGCCATGAACTCAAACACGTCATCCCCCGCGAATTCCTGCACGTCATCATCGGCCTGACCGCGATCATTCTCCTGCTCCTCGCCATCGCATTTCGCAGCTTCCGCGCCGTCGGGATTTTCGTCGTCACGACCACGCTCGTGCTCGCCTGCCTCGCCGGCGCCATGTCGCTCCTCGGCATGACGTGGAATTTCTTCAACCTCGCCGCCCTTCTCCTGCTCCTCGGCACCGGCACGGACTACAGCATCCTGCTTCTGCTCGCGCTCCAGCGAAACGGCGGCGACGCGCCCGCCGCGCAACGCGAACTCGGCCTCGTCATCTGCCTCTGCGTCTCGTCCGCCTCCGCCGGTTTCGGCACGATCAGTTGGGCGAATAACGTCGGCCTCGCCAACCTCGGCCAGACCTGCGCCCTCGGCCTGCTCATCGACGCACTGATTTCGCTTTTCCTCCTCCCCCGAGTTTGGACGCTACTGCATCCACGACGCCATCAAGCGGTTTAAGAGCGCAAGCCCCAGATGGCAGTTCCGGGCATAGAGCCCGGCAACGCAGGAGAGCGCTTGCACGGAAGCCGGGTGGCCTGCATCTTCCCCGCCTTTTCGATGCTCACCCTTTCTCAAGTCAGCAAAGCTTTTGCCGGTCGCACACTCTTCAGCGACGTGTCGCTTCAGGTTAATCGCGAGGACCGCATCGGCCTCGTCGGACCAAACGGCGCGGGCAAATCGACGCTCTTCTCGCTCATCCTCGGCGAAGCCTCGCCGGACGAAGGGCGCGTCATTTTGGAAAAGAACGCGACACTCGGTTTTCTCCCGCAAGAAAGCGCGCCTGCGGGTGACGAAACAGTGCTGGAACTGGCCTGCGCGATTTCCCCGGCGATGGCCAAGGCCCAGCGGACAATCAAACACCACGAACTCGCCGAGTCGCACGACGACGAGGAATATCACGACGCGCTGGCCACTTTCGACGAACTCGGTGGCTGGCAACTCGAACCCAAGGCCAAGCAAATCCTCCACGGGCTCGCTTTCCGCGAATCGGATTTCAACCGCCAGGCGCGGACGATGAGCGGGGGCTGGATCATGCGTGCGCATCTCGCGCGGCTGCTCGTCATGGAGCCCGACCTGCTGCTGCTCGACGAGCCGACCAATCACCTCGATCTCGAATCGCTCTACTGGTTC